>NZ_JBFTME010000004.1:0-488169 GCF_056396805.1 Rhizobium sp. 05N49 | reverse complement strand
AGCCAATCCTTTGAGGCGTTCGATATCACCCAGCCATTTACGCTGAGGCCTTGCCATGGGCTGGGGAGCTGAATCCATTTGCGACGTGTTCGCCGCGTCTTCTTGCTGGGACATATGATCTCTATTTAACATTTGAGATAAAGGCGGGCGTCACCGGGAATATCACGCTGTCAGCTACCTGCAAAGCATAAAGCACCGCAGCGTTCGACCAGCCGGAGCCGCCGACAGAAGCCCGACCACCCTTCACCGGCGCATTCGATCACGGCCGAACTGAAGCTCTCTGTCACCAGGCATCGGATATAGAGACCCCCGCCCTCCTCTGTCACGAAAACTTCGCACAGCCTTCAACAAACTGTCTCGTCTGCGCGCTATCCGTCGCCAAAACGGAATGCAATTTTTTTTGCAGAGGAGAAAATTATGTCAAGCAAATTGCAGAATACGGCTGCCGTCAGCCTTGTCGCTCTGATGTCCATGGTCGGTTCGGCACATGCCGATACGACCGTGAAGTTCTGGCACAGCTTCAGCAAATCGTCCGGCGAAGCGCTCAACAAGATCATCACCAATTTTGAAGCCGCCAATCCCGGTATTCATATCGAGGGCGAGTTTGTGGGCGATTACAATGATATCGTCGCCAAGCTGCAGGCCGCCATTCCCGCCAAACGCGCGCCTGATGCCGTCATCATGGAAGTCACCCGCTACGGCCTCTTTGCCGACCGCGGCGCCCTGACCGACCTGACACCCTATTTCAACGCCGACCCGCTGAAGGACGACCTCTACGACTACGCACGTGAGGTCGGCGTCTACAACGGCAAGAACTATATCGTGCCGTTCAACTCCTCCACGCCGGTCCTCTATTACAACAAGGACATCCTGGCGCGCGCCGGCTTCACGACAGAGCCGCCGCTGAAGACTTTCGCAGATATTCTTGCCGTTTCGAAGACAATCACCGAGAAGCTCGGCTCGGAAGGCATCACCGGCATTGCAGCCCCTGGCCAGTTTGCGCGCTGGGGTCTCGTCATGTCCAATGACAGCGAGCTCATCGATTCCAAGACCAACGATGTCCTGCTCGACTCGCCCAATACGATCGAAGCCTATCAGTGGATGGCCTCGCTCGTACATGACCAGAAGGTCGCCTCCCCGGATAGCGTCACCGATGAAGATGTCGGCCGCGACGCTTTCTTCGCCGGCAAGGTTGGCATCTCCCTGAATTCGACCGGCGATTACGGCGGTGCCAAGAAGGCGCTCGGTGACAAGCTCGAAGTGCGTCCGATGCCCTGCAACAAGGTCTGCTCGGTTCCGATCGGCGGCGCCGGTATCGGTATCCTCTCAACCTCTTCGAAGGATGTTCAGGACGCCGCTTACAAGTTCATCAGCTACGCTGCTTCGCCGGAAGCCAATTCCATCTGGTTTGCCGCAACCGGCTACCTGCCGATCAACAAGAAGAGCGCCGCCCAGCCGGCTGCCATCGAAGCGCTTGCCAAGAAGCAGGGCATCGACGTCGCCATCAAGCAGCTTGATTTCGCTCATGGCCGTGCCCGTCCGCCCGTCGTCACCTGGATGCGTTCGACCGAATACAAGATGTGGGAAGCCATGGCGCTCGGCCAGCGCGATGTCACGGAAACGATGAAGGATTTTGCCGCGCAGACGCGCGAAGAAGCCAAGCGTTCCAGCAACTGAGCCTCTCACTTCAGCAATACGGCGGGTCTTGAACGGCCCGTCGTCTCAACTGTTCCGGTCCCATGCTGCGCAAACTCACACCCTATCTTCTCGTCGCACCGTTGATGATCTTCATCACGGTCTTCACCTACATTCCCGTCATCACCAGCGTGAACCTCAGTTTCCGGCACTGGGACTTCCTGTCGCCGACTATGCCTTTCGTCGGCTTTGAGAATTACCGCCTGCTTTTGAACTCCCGCGACTTCTGGAATTCCTTGCAGGTAACCGCGATCTTTGCGCTGTTTTCGGTGCCGATCCGGCTGGCGCTGGCGCTTGCCGTTGCAAGCTATCTCGTGCGCGAAACCCTGCCCTCACGGCTCCTGCGCGGAGCGCTGTTTCTGCCTTCCGTAACCTCCACAGTCTCGATCGCCGTTGTTTTCTCCTGGGTCTTCGCCACCGATTACGGCATGGTCAATGCGGCGCTGACCTCGCTCGGCCTCGGCAAGGTGCAATGGCTCCAGGATCCGCAACTCGCGCTCTGGGTGCTGATAATAGTCAACACATGGAAGCAGCTCGGCTACGATATCGTGATCTATATCGCCGGCCTGCAGGCGGTGCCGCAGGAACTTTATGATGCTGCCGCCGTGGATGGCGGCCGGCGCCTTCATGTCTTCCGGCGCGTGACCGTGCCCCTGGTCATGCCGACCACCTATTTCCTGCTGGTGATTTCGGTGATCGAGGCCTTTCAGGTCTTCACCATCGTCAACATCATGACCCGCGGCGGCCCGGCGGGTGCGACCGATATGCTGGTCAATCTGCTCTACCGCGTCGGTTTTACCCTTTTCGATATCGGCAGGGGATCGGCGCTCGCCGTCCTGCTCTTCATCTTCCTGATCGTGCTCGCGCTGATCAAATCCTTCGTCATCGGCCGGAGGGTTCACTATGAGGCTTAAGAACCGTCTTGTGACCGGGCTCGCGCTTGCTGCCGGCCTGATCTTCCTGTCGCCCGTGCTCTATTCGATCTGGATGTCCTTCGAGACAGCGCAGTCCTATTACACGGGCCAGTACGAGTTCACGCTAGACAACTATGTCCGGGCCGTCGCCGAATACAATTTCGCCCGCTACCTGCTGAACAGCATCATCGTGTCGGGCCTGGTGACGCTGCTCGGCATTACGGTCGCAACCATGGCAGCCTTTGCCTTCGCGCGCTACCAGTTCCGCGGCGGCAACCTGCTCTTTGGCGCGACCGTCGCCACGCTGATGATCCCGAGCCATATCAGCCTGATCCCGAACTACCTGACACTCGCCAAAGCCGGTCTGCTCGATACCTATGCCGGTCTCATCCTGCCCGCGATCTCGAATGGTTTTGCCGCCTTCTTCCTGCGCCAATATATCAAGGGCATCCCGAAAGCGCTCGACGAGGCCGCCTATATGGACGGCGCAACACCGCTGCAGGTGCTGTGGCGCGTGATCGTGCCGATCGCGAAGCCCGCCATCTTTTCCATGGGGCTCTACATATTCATTAGTGAGTGGAACAACTACATCTGGCCGCTCGTCGCCGTTGGCAAGGAAGACCTCTACACGCTGCAGATCGGTCTTGCTCGCCTTTATCGCATCAATCCCGGTGAAGGTCTGGTCGATTGGCCACTCGTCATGGCGGCCTGCACCCTCAGCATGCTGCCCGTGCTGCTCGGCTTCCTGCTGGTCGAGCGACATCTCGTGCGCGGCATTACGCTTGGCGCGGTCAAATAATCATGAACAAGGACAAGCATAGAATGACACGCATCGCTTCGCATCGCGGCGGCACTCTGGAATTCGGCGACAGCACGCCGCACGGTTTTGCCGCGACGGCAAGAATGGCGCTGGAAGAAGTCGAGTTCGACGTCCATCCGACAGCCGACGGCGCAATCATGGTTCATCACGACGCTACTCTTGACGGAACGACGGACCGCAGCGGCGTGATCGCGGCGATGAGCGAGGCGGAGGTTCGCGCCGCCGTCATCAATTACGGTGCCGGCGGACATCCGATCTCGCTTGCCGAACTCTGCGCCCTCTATGCCGACAGCACGGTTGACTTCCGCTGCGAGATCAAGCCGGGGGTCGACGGTCGCCCCTATGAGAATTTCGTACCGCATGTCGTAGAGACACTCGCCCGCCACGGTATGCTCGAGAGGACGATCTTCTCCTCCTTTCTGGTGGAATCGCAGGATGCGCTTTCAGCGGCAACCAGCCGGCCGAAGCTCTGGCTCGTCAGCCCGCCGGTGCTGCGTCAGCTCGGGGCCGCAGCTGTTATCGAAGTCGCGAAGTCTCATAATATCCCGGAAATCGGCGTCCACGTAGACACCGCCGATACGGCACTGATGGCTGAAATTGAAGCCGCAGGGCTCGATTTTGGTTGCTGGGCGGCCCATTCGGCCAGGCAGATCGAAAAGGTGCTGGCACTTGGCGTGAAAGTCTTCACGACAGACCGCCCAAGCCTTGCCATCGCCATACGCAATCGCTTCGAGGTGGAGACTGCGCAATGAGCGGGATCGTCGTGCGCGATATCAGAAAATCCTACGTTGGCGGCCCGCAAGTCCTGCATGGCGTCTCCATGGATATCAAGTCCGGCGAATTCATCGTTATCGTTGGCCCTTCCGGTTGCGGCAAGTCTACCCTGCTGCGCCTCATCGCAGGGCTTGAGCGATGCGATGAGGGCGATATCGAAATCGGCGGCCGGCGTGCCAACGATCTCGCTCCGCAAGATCGCGACATCGCCATGATCTTCCAGAACTACGCGCTCTA
The DNA here is from genome assembly GCF_056396805.1 of Rhizobium sp. 05N49. Taxonomy (NCBI): domain Bacteria; kingdom Pseudomonadati; phylum Pseudomonadota; class Alphaproteobacteria; order Hyphomicrobiales; family Rhizobiaceae; genus Rhizobium; species Rhizobium sp. 05N49. The sequence continues at coordinate 483,729 of NZ_JBFTME010000004.1, read as the reverse complement.
TCCCCATATGACGGTGCGCGAGAATATTGCCTTCGGCCTGGAACTGCGCGGCATGCCGAAAGCCGAGCGCAATGCGCGGGCTCAAGATGTGGCAAAGACGTTGCAGCTCGAAGCCTATCTCGATCGCAAGCCGGGTGCCCTTTCCGGCGGTCAGCGTCAACGTGTGGCGATGGGCCGGGCCATGGCGCGCAACAGTTCCATCTTCCTGATGGACGAGCCGCTGTCGAACCTCGACAACGCGCTGCGGGTCGCCATGCGCACCGAAATCAAGGAGTTGCATCGCCAGGTCGGTGCGACAATCGTTTATGTCACGCATGACCAGACCGAGGCGCTTTCACTGGCCGACAGGATCGCGGTGATGAAGGATGGTAATCTCCTGCAGTTCGACACGCCGGAGGCAATCTATGACCAGCCGCAGAACCGCTTTGTCGCAGGCTTCCTGGGTGTTCCCGCGATGAATTTCATGCCTGTCGAGCATCTGCCGGGCTGGCGGGGCCGACCGGGCCTGACCGCCGGACTAAGGCCCGAATCCATGACAATCCGCGCCGAGGAACCTGCGGAGCCTGCCCTGCCCGTCCGGCTCATGCTGTCGGAAATGACAGGGTCTGATATCATCCTGCATTGTGAGAGCCCGGCCGGACGTATCACACTTACCAGTCCGCGCAAGGATGTACCGCGCCATTCCGACAACTTCTGGGTCATGTGCGACCTTGACCAGGCCGTGTTTTTCGATAACCAGAGCGGGAGCCGCGTCGATCTTTCAGCCGGAGATCGTTGAATTTAGGCGCCGCTGATCGTTCCGGTTTGGAAAAGCGCAAGAAGTGATGCAATGGAAAGACAAAGCGAGATTCCGCAACTTCTCGGCGATCTTATCAGCCGCAACTCGACGAAGCTGACCGAGGCCGATACGCGCCTTCTCGACGTGATGATGCAGGATCCTATCCGCGCGGCGATGGAAAACGGCAAAACGGTCTCCTTCCGCGCCGGAGTACATCCGGCCTCGGCGGTGCGGCTGGCACGCCGCCTTGGCTTTAAAGGCTATCCGGAATTCCGGACCTTTCTGCAGGCGAATCTCATCGAAGGCGGCGGCGATTTTGAAAGCCCGGCCGCCCGCATGGCCGCCCGTCTCGTCCGGGCGGAGGACGGCGGCGTGCTTTCCTCCGTTCTCGACAGCGAGATCACTGCGCTCCAGCAGGTGCGCAACGCTGTTGCCGACGCCGATATCAGAGGTTTTTCCGAAGTGCTGCGCGATTGCCGGCGTGTCTTCGTGTTCGGGCGTGGGCATTCTGCCGCCCTCGCCTCGCTCATCGCGCTGAGGCTCAATCGCTCGGGCTATCCGTCAGTCGATCTCGCCAGTCAGATGCATCTGATCGCCGAAGTGCTGGCTACGTTGGAAACCGGCGATGTCGTCTGGCTGCTTGCCTTCCGCAAGGCCTCGCCCCTCATCCACCAGATCCGAAAGATCGCAGCCGAAAGAGGTGCCAGGGTGCTGGCGCTGACCGATCTGCTCAGTATCCGCATCGATCCGGCACCCGACAGGCAGATTTCGGTTTCCCGCGGCGACGCCGGCGAATCCCAATCTCTTGTCGTTCCCATGACAATCGCCAACGCGATCATTCTCGACCTGGCCGCGATCGATGACGGCCGCTCGCTGCGGGCGCTTGGGACCTTCAAGGCTTTCCGCGCCGAATGCGGTCTCTCACCGGTGATCCTGTAAGGCCAGAAATCCGCCACTGTGAGGAACATGAGATTTTCCCGGGAGACTTTTCAGCCTCCCGGATAAATCAGCTCGAACCTCAAGCCGCCCGGGCGGCCTTGGCGGGAATTTCGACGTCGATTTCGAGGATTGAGACGTTCTCGCCGCGATCGATCCTGATCTGCAGGCGATCGCCTTCGATTTCGACATGCTTGGCAATCACGGCAAGGATCTCTTCTCGAAGGATCGAAACGAGATCCGATCCGGGGGAGATTCGTTCATGTGCCAAAAGCAGTTGCAGGCGTTCGCGCGCAACCGGCGCAGTTTTCCTCTTCTGAAAGAAATCGAATACGCTCATGCTGCCCTCCGTCCGAAGATCTTGCCAAACAGACCACGCTTCTCGCCGGGGATCGAAACCGGAAGAACTTCGCCATTAAGGCGACGGACCGCTTCGAAATAGGCCTTGGCCGGCGCACTGCTCTGATCTGCAAGCGTCACCGGAGCGCCAAGGTTGGACGCACGCAACACATCCATGCTTTCCGGGATGATACCGAGCAGCGGGATCGACAGGATCTCGAGCACGTCATCCACTTTCAGCATGTCGCCGCGTTCGGCACGGGTGACATCGTAGCGGGTGAGAAGCAGATGCTTTTCGATGCGCTCGCCGCGCTCCGCCTTTTCGGTCTTGGCATCCAGAAGACCGATGATGCGATCGGAATCGCGTACCGAGGAAACTTCTGGATTGGTGACGATCACAGCGATATCAGCGTGCCGCATAGCAAGCGTTGCACCACGTTCGATACCGGCCGGGCTGTCGCAGATGACCCAGTCGAAATGCTTCTTAAGCTCGGTGATGACGCGCTCGACGCCTTCTTCGGTGAGGCAGTCCTTGTCGCGGGTCTGGGACGCCGGCAGCAGGAACAGCGTTTCGAGGCGCTTGTCACGGATCAGCGCCTGGGTCAGCTTGGCGTCGCCCTGAATGACATTGATCATGTCATAGACGACCCGGCGCTCGGCGCCCATGACGAGATCGAGGTTGCGAAGGCCAACGTCGAAATCGACGACCACGACCTTTTCGTTTCTTTGCGCCAGCGCGGCCCCCAACGCTGCAGTCGAGGTTGTCTTGCCAACGCCACCCTTACCCGAGGTTACAACAATGACCTTTCCCATATCCCTCTCCTGTTTGAACCATTCACCCGTTAAATCAGTCGCGACGCCATGATCGCATCATTCTCAAGCCATAATTGCGCAGCCTGGCCACGCAGATCCGCCGGCAGATCGTCGGCGGTCTTGTAGATCCCGTCGATTGCCAGAAGCTCGGCCTCCAGCTTGCGGCAGAAGATTCGCGCCGCTGAATTGCCGATCGACCCGGCGAGTGCACGTCCGCGAAGCGCGCCATAAACGTGAATCGAACCACCAGCGATAACTTCAGCGCCCGAAGCGATGGATCCGATGACCGTTACATCCCCCTCGGGAAAAACAATCGACTGACCGGAGCGCACCGGCTCATGCAGTACAAGCGAAGACGGAGCTGCACGAACAACCGGTGCAACGACTTCTCGCACTTCGGCCGGCTGCGCCTTGTTCGGTTTCCGCGCCTCGGTCTCCGCGCTAGCGGTAGGCATCTCCACATCAGCGGCCGGTCGCCCACCAACCATGCCCGGCGGCATGCTGGCGTCGAGCTGCGATGGTCGCGCGCCTTCAATACCCATCACCCTGACGCCGCGCTCGCCGAGAGCCGCAACCATTCCCTTGAGGGCGGCACGATCCAGCGCGAGTTCACTGACATCCAGAACAACCGGCCTGCCGAGGAAGAAACCAGCTGATCTCGCAGCGAGGTCGTCGAGACGTACGAGCCAATCCTCGAACGGCAAATCAGGTGTCAGCACGACCGCAAGAAACGATCTGCCTTTGATGCGAATGGAGCGCGCTTCGGTTAACACGTTAGTAAACTTGGTTAATTTCGGTTTAAAAGCTTTAGCTGCTTCATGGTTAACAAATCGTTAACGCAGGGCTGATGGAGCCAAAAAATGGCTCCCTGAAACGGTCGCGAACAATCCACTGAACGCCGCACCTCATGCGGGCTATATTCAGTCTTTTGCCTGAAAAATCAGGGCCTTGCTTGATTTGAGGGGCAATAGAAGCCGGAAAGCCTTCGGTCGATTGAGAGCCATGCTCTTGCTAAGATCGCATATTCGCTCGCAGAGTATCGCCGCCTGTATGACAGACTCACATCAAGGGCACGCGGAGAAGAAATGACCAGCTTTTTGATTACGGGACCGGAAACGGCAAGTTTCACCATTCTCCTTGCCCATGGTGCAGGCGGAGCGATGGATTCTGCTTCGATGACCGGTCTATCGAAAGCGCTCGCAGACGGCGGCTTCAAGGTGGCGCGATTCGAGTTTGCCTATATGGCCCAGCGTCGCCAGACCGGAGCGGTAAAGCCGCCGCCTCGTGCAGACCATCTGCTCGGCGAATATCGTGCAGCGATCGGTGAACTCAATGCCGGCAACCTGATCATCGGGGGCAAGTCGATGGGCGGTCGTGTCGCAAGCATGATCGCAGACGAGACTTTTGCGGCGAAGAAAATCCGGGGCCTGCTTTGCCTCGGATATCCGTTTCACCCGCCGGGAAAGCCGAACCAGCTTCGCACCGCGCATCTGGAGAGCCTGCAAACGCCCACGTTGATCTGCCAGGGAACGCGTGACCCCTTTGGATCAAGAGAAGAGGTCGCAACCTATTCGCTCTCCGATCAGATCGATCTGCTCTGGCTGGAAGATGGCGACCACGACCTCAAGCCACGGAAGAAGATCTCAGGCTATTCCGCCGGCGACCACATGCAAAAACTATCCGCATATGCAGCGGCCTGGGCAAAACGGTTATAGCGGTCCGGGAAATACGCGCATAACGCGATTTTTCTGTCGAAAGCGGCCATTTCTCTGCATTTAAGACTATTCACTAAACATTTTTAAAGGGTTTGCTTGATCGAATGGCGCCCTCGCGCATCCGCGCGGAAATCAGGTCCTGAACGAAGCGGCTCTCAACTGAACATGCGCTTTGTCATCCGGCGGGAAATAAGGCATGGGCGCGACTGACGGCAGGAAGATCCACGGCAATCTTTCCATCTACCTCGACCTGCTGCGGTTCGGCGCAGCCGTTGTCGTATTTCTCTCCCATGCGCATGTCTTCCTTCTCCCCACCATCAAGATCGGACCTCTTGGTTGGGGGCGGGAAGCGGTGGCCGTTTTCTTTGTCCTCTCAGGATTTGTTATCAGCTACGTCAGGCAGGTGAGCGAAAGGGAGTGGCGCGTATACCTTGTCGCCCGTCTCGCCCGAATTATGCCTGTTGCCCTGCTGGCGATTGCGGTGATCTTCGTGGCCGACAATATCGGGACACATGCGAACGCCTTCTACTACGATTTCATCAACACCGGATTTTTCACGCCAGTTTCGGTCGAAGCCGCGCTCGCCTACGTGACCTTCACCAATCAACTATGGTTTGCGCATGCCGTTTTCGGCAGCGGCGAACCTTACTGGTCGCTGGGCTTTGAAGTTCAATACTACCTGTTCTTCGGCCTCTTGGCCTTTTCGTCGAGCCGCGCGAAAATACCGTTGCTGTGCCTCTGGGCCGCTTTCGCCGGCCCGAAAATCCTGATGTATATGCCGTTGTGGCTCATGGGCTGGTTGACGATGAAGTGCGTCATCGAGCGCCCACCCTTTCGGCGTCCCATCGCGATCGCAATGATTGCCGCATCGGTCGTGCTGTTCTTCAGCCTGAAGTTTTTCGCCGATCGCGCCGCAACCAACATGTACGAGACCTGGTCACTACCTCAAGAAGCGATCAACTTCGTCTACTTCAATCTCATCGGCGTTGCCGTGGTCTTGCATCTTATCGGTGCGGCATCGCTGCTTCGCCAGGCTCGGCCACTGTTCGAAAAGACAGGTCCGGCGATCAGATGGCTGGCTGGCGGCAGCTTTACGCTCTATCTTGTCCACCAGCCGCTCATTCTCATGTTTGCATCCTTCCTGCATCCGGTGGAGGAGCATGTTCCGACGGCGGCAGCCCTGCTGGTTGCCTGCTTCGTCCTTTGTTTCCTGCTGGCAGAGGTCGCCGAACGCCGAAAGAAGTTCTTCGCCCGGCTCATCGTGAGCCTGCTGCCAGCGCTGTCGCGGACAGGCCAGAGAATGCCCGTCGATATTGCTGCCGACCCGGTTATCTCTAACCACACAACGCCGACGACTTCGCAGCTCATTCGCGTTCTCGAGGAAATGCAAAACGCGCTCGATGGAGAAGAAAAAGTGGTCGACAATCATGACGCACCACCTCGAGACCGCGTATCGCGCGCTTGAGTGCCCTCCTCAGTGAACGCTTGGGAGCCTTACCGCGGAGGCGAAATCTTCTGCCACCAGTTCGCTGATCGCAATCAGTGTTTCCTCGATCGTAAAACCAGAGGCCACAGTCGCCTCGATCAGATCCTGCAGATCAGGTCCGATAGCCTCGCGGCAATCGTCAAGCCGATCATCGGAAACCGTCAAACTACGCAACTCTTCCATGATGTCCCTTTCCAGAACAGAGGGGCCAGAATAGAGCGCCACCGGCTTATTGCGGCGGCGCTGCTGTTATCAGCGCGCAGACGCGCGGCGTCTTGCTGCCGGTAGAAGCCCTTCACGCTGCATCTTCTTGCGGGCAGCCTTGCGCTGCCGGGCTATAGCCTGGGCTTTTTCGCGGACGCGACGCTCGGAGGGCTTCTCGTAGGCCCGGCGCTCCTTCATTTCTCGAAACAGTCCTTCGCGCTGCATCTTCTTTTTCAGCGCCCGGAGAGCCTGTTCAACATTGTTGTCTCTAACGATGACCTGCATGTTTTCTCCTTGCGAATGATGGTACCGAACCCGCTCGCCTGGCGATCTCGCGGCATTCGTCCTGCACGGGTGGGCGCAAATCCAAGCAGGCTTGGATCAAACGATCAGAGGATCTGGCTCTGCCGCTGCGTGGTTACGGCTGCGATAGGTACTGGACCAGCCAATGGTCGATGTTTGCGAAAGTCTTGTCTGGACCGCGCTTCCTCAAGAGGAGATCCTGCGGTCCGATGGGTCCTTACCCAGCCGATAAGGGTGATAGGAGGTAAGTAAGAGCGGGGTGACGTTATTGCAAGCCGGCCTGATTCCACCTCGGCGTCGGGGCAACGGAACTTTCTGAAGCCATGCACATTCCCCTCGCCGAGTGCGGACCGTGTCAACCGGACGCGACGGGGATGGTGAACATGGCGATTTTTCCGGTTTCCCGCCATGGCCAACGAAATGGCAGACGAGCACCCAACCTGTCCGGCCCGCCTCGCCGTCTGGAGGTCGATTGAAAATAGCCACCTACAATATCAACGGAATTGTCGGCCGCCTCCCAATACTCGTGCGATGGCTGCAAGAAGATGCGCCGGACATCGCCTGCCTTCAGGAGCTGAAGACTCCCGATGATAAATTCCCCCAACGGGAGATCGAACGCTTAGGCTATCGCGCCGTCTGGCACGGCCAAAAGAGCTGGAATGGCGTGGCAATCCTTGCGAGAGACGTTCTGCCGGTGCTTACGCGCCGAGGCTTGCCGGGAGACCCGGACGACAGCCACAGCCGCTACATCGAGGCTGCCGTAAGCGGTCTGTTGATCTGCTGCCTCTATCTTCCAAACGGCAACCCTGTGCCCGGCCCTAAGTTCGACTACAAGCTGCGCTGGTTTCAACGCCTGCATCACTATGCCGGAGAGCTCCTGGACATCGAAGTCCCGACCCTCCTCATCGGCGACTTCAACGTCATACCGACAGACATGGATGTCTATTCGCCGGAACGTTGGCGCGATGATGCCCTGTTCAGACCAGAGGTCAGGAAGGCCTATGCCAGGCTGGTTCAACAGGGATGGACGGATGCGCTTCGCCACCTTCATCCGGACGAGCGAATCTACACCTTCTGGAAATACTGGAGAAACTCATTCGAACGGGATGCCGGACTGCGGATCGACCATGTGCTTCTCAGCCCAGACATCGCCCCACATCTTCGCTCTGTGAGCGTCCGGCGCAATCCGCGACGGTGGAACCACACGAGCGATCATGCACCCGTCATGATTGAGCTCGACCTGCCTTACGTGGCGGGCGAGAGCCGTTGAGTTCACAGGTATAGAGCGCCGGCGAAACCTCCTCATCCGCACGCTCCGGAAAAAGTTGCCGGCGTATGCGATCCAGTGCCTCTGCTTCCTTGCGCGTTCTTGCAAGCAGATCGGGGGTGACATCGCCGTAGCGTTTGCCATCCGCCGAAGCAACACCAACCGTCCCGCCGCTCGACAGGAAGTCGCAGAAAGATCGCACGGATCGAAGACGCGTGGTGATCTCGATATAATAGCTATCGTAGCCGGCCATGCTCATCTCCTTCGCTCTCAAAGGTTAACGCGCACTGCGTCAATATGATGGCGCTCATTGCGTGGCTCGGCGGTACCTTCCTGAAAGCACGGCCGCGATCGAAGCCGTGGGTCATCACCCACGCATGGGCGTTATTCTCTTTTGGTGGAACATTCATCCGTCCACCGCCTTTGTTCTCTCAAGGAGAAATTGCCATGGCCAACGCTCGCACCACTTTCCACGAAGTCGTCTCGGAGATCGCGGCGCTCACGATTTCAAACGCAGCAGATCATATCGGTCAGTGGACGGTTGAATATCTGACCCGACGCGAAATCTTCTATCAGTTTTCGGGAAATTGCAGTCTCGCAGGTGAGGACGTTACCGGGCATCGGTTCGACGGTACACGCGACACGCTGACAGCCTTACCACCAAATCTGCTCGTTCCCGCCATCTCCGATTTCGACAACAACACAATCATGGCCTTCTATATCGGGCCGAGCATATCGGTGACGACGATCGCTCGGGAAGCGGTCGATTGCTCCGTGCGGGCTCCGGAAGTACTGCTGGTAGACATCACCGTCGATGACGAAGATTTGCTTTCAGGTACAAGATCACTGACACGGCTGGCCTTCGTTGGCCTCGATGCCGATGAAGGATGGTCGCCGCTTGTTCCATGCGCCGATATCCTGACTATAAGTGACATGATCCACCCGTTCTGGTGCCACGGTAGACAGGTTGCCAGGGGTGGTCTGCTGCAGATCAGGATCTGACGAGACGATCCTGTGCCAGATGCGACCTCACGTCCGGGGCTTCTCATGTTCGTGAGCGGTCGCCGGGTCGTCACTCAGTCGAATAACTCACCACGCCCAATCTGTCCTTGCTTCGCATCGATATCGCTGATCGACGGATCCTCGGCGGGGTCTGGATCCCTTGTGTTTGCTTCCTTGAGCGAGCGGGCCGCCTCAACCAGTGCCACTGTTATTTCATCCGTGCTCCAGCCCGCCGCGTTGGCATCAGCGACAAGCGCCTCCAAGGCCATACGGGCAGCGTCTGTCGCCTCCTGATACCGATGCGTAGGATCATTCGTTGTCGGAACTGGAAAACTCATATGCGTTCCTTTCGAGCGTTCGAACAGATGTGGTGTTTGAAGTGAACGCAGAGGATTGCAATTGGATGCGTCGATCATCTCGACTTGCGACGCAAGCCAGCTTGTATCAAGCAAGGCTCCTCGATGAATGCCCGTCTCTTGGCAGCGCGGAGTGAAGCCTTGAGTGAATCACGCCCACGCAGAGCCCAGGAAACGAAGACCCCGGAACCAACCGCGAGCATATCGGTTGATACAATGAATTCCAAGCCACGAGAGAAGCGTAGCCCGCGGAAGAGCCGAAGGGAGGTTTCAATGTATGTGAGCGACGCAAAGGTAACGCATCGGCACAAGGTCTGGCATGTCGATTTCTTCGGCGACGCCGGTGAGCAGTTGACAGTACGTCTTCCCGAAGCGGCGGCGAGCGAAGAAGCCGCACTCGATCGCGCCAGGGATGGTGCAGTTGACGCCCTTCGGCACTCGCGGCGGCAAGCCAAGCCTCAATCGCTACGACAGTTTGAGCAACGGCAATTTCGACGACGATCAACCGCTCGTCGGAGTGAAGCACTAAGGGAGGGAGTTGGATGACCATACGACAGGGGAGCTGCGGTTGCGGCAAGATACGCTACCAGGTCGAGGGTGAGCCGAAACGGATCGGGCTTTGCCATTGCACCGACTGCCGGCAGGAAAGCGGCGCAGCCTTTACCTACTACGCCATCTGGCGGAAGGACGCCTTCCAAACCACGGGGGAAACCGCAGTGCATCACGGCCGCCATTTCTGCCCGACCTGCGGTTCGCGGGTCTTTGCCTACGACGAAGACGAGGCCGAGATCAAACTCGGAACGCTTGAGGACGCGCCAACCGGCCTCAAGCCCACCTACGAGCTTTGGATCAAGCGGCGCGAACCCTGGCTACAGCCGGTGGAGGGAGCAGAACAGTTCATGGAAGATCGTATCTGATCGACGTGGAGAGTTCGGCAATCGCCCACACGCGATCGATCCCTGTTATCGCCGAACTCCCGTCAATTATTCGCTTCGGCTGTCACCCTTAGCGAGAACGCAAAAAGGCGAGAGGCATCACTGTCATGCGAGAAGAAGGCAGTGATCTGGACCGTGCCGCCACCAGGAGCGTCACGGCAATGATGCCGGCGAGTTTCAGCCAGGGATAGTTCGCAAGCCGCTGATTGGCTCTCCCATCCGCCGATTGGGCGCGTGTCGAAATGGCGGTCTTTGCCTGCTCGCGGAGGAGAGCGACGCGTCGGCGCAACGACGTCAGGTCCGCCTGCAATCTTGCGAGCTCGGCAGTCTCCTGCTCCTCCGCCGATTGATCGACCCGCGGCAACATAGCCTCCTCCGCTCCGGCCGCCTTTTCGATATCGGCAAGATGTTCATCAACCTCGGCTTTCGTTTTGAATCCGCGCGTTCGTATATCCGTCATGGGCACCTCCATCCGGCGGGTCGATTATCGCAAGATGAAAACGCGCTCAGCGGTCATAAGTTCGAAGCTCGCCGATACATCCCGCGTAGTGCCCATAACCTCAAGCGATAGACAATCAAGTGGGCATCTCGTCTCCCACTGCACGGTCGAAGCGCTCGACCAAAGCTCGGCTTTAGAGGGCATCAGCATCCGGGCCGCTAGCGCGCACCTGTCACATGGTTCAGCTCCGCCATCAGGGCGCGACCGCTGGACCACGCGATGACGACATAGGCAAGCAAGCCAACCACAACCCCCATCAACAAGTCCACCAAGGGCAAATGCAGGCTGCCGCCTGTCATATGCAGGGCCAGACCGACGGCGCCGACCATGACGCAGGCGCCCAGCCCGGCGGGAAGAACCCTGCGCAACAGGGAGGGCCAACGGAAACCCGTGCCGCGCTGCAGGAAGTAGAGAGAGATTGAGGTGGTCAATGCCGCAGCCACGACCTGCGCGATCGCGATATTGACGAGGTCCGGGCGGACCCAGCCGGCAATCGCAAGACAGGCGAGGCTTGTTGCTGTGAACACCATATTCAGCCGTGGCAACAGGGAGACCCGGCCGATAATGCTGAGTACGGGTTCGTTGAGCATCTGGATGACGGCAATACCGCGCGCAGCTGCCAGAAGAATAAGCACTGGGGCGGCCGCGAGCCACTGGACCCCAAGCAGCACACTGACGAGCTGCTCGGATACGACGGCAAGCCCCATGAAGACGGGAAGAGCGGCAAATGCGGTAGCCGCCATGATCAATGACGTGAGCCGGCTGAGGCCTTCCGCCCCGCCGCCCGCCGCGCTCTGCTGGCGGGAGAAATAACTCCATGCCAGCATTCGCACGGGTTCGGAAATGAGCTCTGTGACCGCGCCGACGATGCGACTTGCCATTCTGTAGAGGCCGACCTCCGTCGCGCCGATGAAGAACACGATCAGGAATTCCGCACCGTAACTTTGCGCGAACTGCATCAGGCGTGACGCCAGGAGCCGTGTAGAATAGGCAAGCGCCTCGCGGGCAGTCGTGAGCTGGAATTCGAAGCGCGGAAGCCAGCGCGCAAAGCCCGTGGACATCAGGAGAGCGACAATGACGACGCAACAGCGTCCTGCCGCGAGCGCGACGATGCCCCAGCCAAGCAACAGTCCGCCGGTCGTGACCAGAAGGCCCGAAAATTCGGATGCTGCCTGATAACAGGCAAGTTCACGCAGGCGTCGTCCCCTGACCAGTACGCCGCTCTGGCAGATAATGAACGTTCCGGGCACGATGGTCGCCATCAGCAGCAAGAGAGTGACAAAGATCGATCCGGTGGGTGCCAGCCAGACGAGCGAAACGGCAAGCCCGATCAGGCCAAGGATGGTGAAGGCGAAACCGCTTGCAAGCGCGCAAAAAAGGACCGTACCGGGCAGCTCTCGATCGTGCGGCGCAGCAATCAGGTATTCGCTCCATCCGGCTTCGGCAATCTTCGATTGCAGCAACACGGTCGAGGAGACCATGGCAAAGACGCCAACGTCGGCCGGTGAGAGGACGCGGGCCGCGACGAGCAACGTACCGATACCGCAGAGCTGACTGACCAGACGAGCGCCCGAAACCCATAGCGCATCCCGCGATGTAGAGACACTACGCGGCTCCTGGTCTTGATCTGCGCCGAGTAGTGATGCCGTACTAGATGTGCCCATGGTCACATGTTCTATTGAGTTTATCTGGCATTTATATTTGCATTATTACGCGTACCGCACGTGTTACCAAAGTAACAACTTTGGTGTATATTCTATGTTGACGATCTATACTCACTTCTGCATAGTCAAGATGGAATTACAATCCTGCATATGAAGATTGGTCGGCACATGCATGGATTTCATCCGGCCCTTTGTGACGACACAAAATCGTTTATTGGCCAATTTGGCCGGAGGGACATAATAATGATCATACTTGCACATCGTGGCTGGTGGCTTGCCCCCCATGAGCGGAACACTTTAGGGGCATTCGACAAGGCTTTTGCCGCCGGGCATGGCGTCGAACTGGATGTTCGCGACCTGGATGGCGAACTGGTTATTTCACACGATCCCGCCACAACCGGCGCATTGTCCTTTGCGCGCGTTCTTGAGTGCTATGCAGCAAATGGCGCCCCGGGCCGGCTCGCCATCAATATCAAGGCGGACGGCCTCTGCCCTGCCCTGGTGCCGATGCTGGAGCAGTATGGGGTGACGAAACGCTCCTTCGTTTTCGATGCCTCGGTTCCCGATCTCAGGCCCTATCTCGACAGCGGCATCCCGGTTTTCACCCGCTACAGCGAAGTCGAGCTCTACCCATCCTTCTACGAACGTTGCGAGGGTGTCTGGGTAGATTCCTTCACCGAAAAGCCGGCATCCATCGAACGCGCGATCGACGATCTCCGACGCGGAAAATACGTCGCGATGGTCTCGCCGGAACTGCACAAGCGCCCGCATGAGGCAGTCTGGGCTGCCTGGTCCGGCGCATTGCGACAGGCTGCGAAGAGCGGACTTCCACTCGAGCGGCTGATGATCTGTACCGATCTGCCCGATGCAGCCGAGCAGAGCTTTGCCTGGATGGTTGAGGAGGAAGTCACATGATCCGTGCTGTTTTGTTCGACATGGATGGCGTGCTGATCGATGCCAAGGAATGGCATTATGAGGCGCTGAACCGGGCGCTCGATCTTTTCGGCATGCCGATTGATCGCCAAGCCCATCTGACCACGTTCGATGGCCTGCCGACCCGCCGCAAGCTGGAGATCCTCTCCCGTACCAACGGTTTGCCGAAGGGACTGAACGAGCTGATCCATGAGCTGAAGCAGGACTATACGATGGAGCTGATCTACACCCGCTGCAAGCCGGTGTTTGCCCATCAATATGCGCTCAGCCGTCTCAAGCACGACGGCTACAAGATCGCCGTCTGCTCGAACTCGATCCGTGTCACCATCGAGTCAATGATGCGGCGCGCCGGATTGGCGGACTATATCGACCTCATCGTATCCAATGAGGATGTCACCCGGGCCAAGCCGGATCCGGAAATGTATGTGACGACGATGGAGCGCTTCGGTCTCAGGCCGGATGAGTGCCTTATTCTCGAAGACAATGAATATGGCCTGAAGGCCGCGCGCGACAGCGGCGCTTACGTCATGCAGATCGGAACACCGGCCGACGTTGTCTACGGCCGGATCGTGTCCGAAATCAAGCGTGTATCGGAGGTGATGGCATGATCGTCCTGTTCCCCACCACGGGCACAAGCCCGCATTTCAGCCCGGAAGACTACGCCTATCCGCGCCCGCTCATCGAAGTGGCCGGAAAGCCGATGATCCTGTGGGCGATCGAAAACATGAAGTCGCTCGGCGGCGACACGCATTTCCTCTTCCTCGTCGATCAGCAGGATGCCGTCAAATATTCCTACGAGCGGATCTTCGACCTCAGCACCAATGGTCGCTCCGAAGTCGTCATGCTGAAAGGCGCGACCGCCGGCGCGCTCTGCACCTGCCTGATGGCGATCGACAGGATCGACCCGACCGAGCCGCTGGTGATTGCCAACAGCGACCAGATTATCGACACCCGCCTTGCATCCGTGATTGCCGAATTCGAGGCAGCCAAAGCGGATGCCGGCGTCATCACCTTCGAGACGATCCACCCGCGCTGGTCCTATGTGACGCTTGGCGACGACGGCCTGGTCAACCGTACATCCGAGAAGGATGTGATCAGCAACAAGGCGATCGCCGGATTCTATTATTTCCGCGAGGCCCAGATTTTCTTCAAGGCCGCGACTGCTGCCTTGAGGCACGGGGTGACGGTGGATGACCGCTACTATGTCAGCTCCTCGCTGAACGAGGTTATCCTGGATGGCGGCCGTGTCGTTTCCGCAAGCGTTCCGGCGGACCGCTACCACAGCTTCTACAATCCGAAGATGATCGAGAACTTCGAGCTCAATGGGGTCCGCCGCCTGTCCTCCGCACAGGCCCAGCGACCCGTGCAGCTGGTAGTACCGGCCGCCGGCCGGGGCAGCCGCTTCGCCAAAGTCGGGTTCACCCGCCCAAAGCCCTTCATCGACGTGCTTGGCCGGCCGATGATCCAGCATGTGCTGGAAAACACGCTGCCGCCCGGCGGACAGCCGACGGTCCTGCTGCTGCGCGAACATCTGGACAGCCAGGCGGATGCGGTGGCCGAACTGCGCTCGCAGGGCGTCGGGATCGTTTCGGTCGATCAACTCACCGAAGGCACCGCCTGCACTGTTCTGCTGGCGCGCCAGCACCTCGACGAGGAAGCTCCGCTTCTCATCGCCAATTCCGACCAGGTTGTGGACATGCGTATCGTCGATTTCATCGATGACTGCATGTCGCGCGATCTCGACGGATCGATCCTTGTGTTTCGCGATCCGAAGCGCGACCCGAAATGGTCTTTCGCCGAAACCGATGCGGCAGGCTTCGTGCTCAGGGTTGCCGAAAAGCAGCCGATCTCCGAACTGGCGACGGTTGGTATCTACTTCTTCCGCCGCGCCGGCGATTTCATGAAGGGCGCGCTCGACATGATGGTGCACAACGACCGCACCAACAACGAGTTCTATGTCTGCCCGGCCTATAATTACGCCATTCGCAACGGTGCGCGCATCGGCGTTTACGAGATCGACGTCAGGAACATGCACGGGCTCGGCACGCCGGAGGACCTTGCCGAATATCTGCAGGGCCGCGAGCCTGCCTATGCGTGAGGTCGCAACCAACCCGGACGCGACAGCGCCGCTGAACATCGTCATTCCCATGGCCGGGAATGATTTTGAGCGACCTGACGGCTCGGTGAAGGCGGAAACGCCGGTTGGAAAGACAACATTGCTCGGCGCCACGCTGGAGGCGCGCGCCTGGTGGAGCGGTGCGGCCGTGCCTGTTTTCGTGCTGCGGGACAGGCCAGCATCACAGCGCTACGCCCGTGAAACATTGCTGGCACGCTATCCAACAGCGCGCATCGTTTGGCTGTCCGAAATGAGCGGCGGCGCCGCCTGGAGCGCTGCGGCCGGTATGGCGCTCGTCGCGTTTCCGGACGCACCCGTCATCATCGATCTCTGCGATATCATGTTCGATTGCGATGCTGATATTGCCGACATCTTCGCTGCCGACGCCAATCTCGGCGGTCTCGCGCTCACATTCGCTTCCCGCCATCCGCAATACAGCTATCTCAGCCTTGGAAAGGATGGCCGGATGCAGGAGGCAAGGGAAAAGGTCGTTATTTCCGATCATGCATCGGCAGGTGTTTATGCTTTCCGCAACGCTGCCGTTTTTCATCTGGCTCTGGCCCATAGCCTGGAGAACCGAGCACGCCTTTCGCACAACGGCCTGCTCTTTGTCTGCCCGATGCTGAACGGCGTGGTCGCTCACGGTTTCGATGTCCGGACGCTACCGGCGCGCAATGTGTTCGATGTGAAGATCGCAGACGCGGCCCTTGCCGGCTAGCGTCGACGACGGAGGAAATACTGGTGCCGTCCCGCTTCGACCGGGACAAGCGGAGCCTTGCTGACGATCCCTTGACGCGCTTCGCGGGATCAGAGGACGAGTAAACGGGAGATCATCATGACGGCCGGAACATCAAGCAGATTACCCTCTCTCGCCATTATCATACCCTGCTACAACAATGCTGAAACGCTTGCCGAGGCGCTCGACAGCGCTCTGGCACAGGATTATCCGGACTTCGAGGTTCATATCTGCGACAACGGCTCCACCGACGGCAGCCGGGAAATAATCGAATCCTACTCGTCTCCTTTGCTGAAGCCGGCTCTGCACCGCGACACCGTACCGCGCACGGACAATTGGAACCGCGCCTATACCGCCGGCGCGAATGCTGATTACCTCGTCACACTGCACGCCGACGATCGCCTCGCTCCGGGCGCGTTGCGCGCCATCGGGCGCGCGGCAATGCGCAACCCCGCCCTGATCCACGGCCGTTTCAGGCAGATCACCTATGAAGGAGACCCGATCCCTGGCCACCGCTTCGCGTGGAGTTACAGCAACAGCGGTGAGGCCTTCCGGGAATTGCTGCTGCTCAACAATATGGTCGCGATGCCGGGTGCGACGATCCGGACGGATGTCTTCTTCAAGGCCGGCCGCTGGGATCCGGCCTGGCAATATCTGCAGGATATGGAGCTCTGGTGGCGCTGCGGCGAGCTCGGAGAAGTGGCTTTTGTCGCCGACATGCTTGGCGACCACAGGGCATACAAGCATCCGCAGGCGCTGCACCGGCACGCTGAGGAACATCTGCGCTGGGCGACGCGCAGACTTCGCAACGCTCCAACCGCCCGCCTGCGGCAAGCCGCCGCCGACGGGCTGAACGCCTATCTCACGCGGCTCGAAGCGGAAGTGGATACCTTGCCGGATGTCGCGGCCAGTTTGGTAGAGCCCGTGAGGGCAGCCAGGGCAGCACTCGCGAAGGCACCGGGAACACGCGTAGATGCCCTTCGCCGGCAGAGACTGTTGCGCATGCGGGCCGCATCGCTCTCAGCTATCACAAAGCTCTTCGGGAGACTTTCGCCCTGGCAGGCCTTGTCGCGTTGACGATCGACGGCATCCTCGGTTGAGATCCGTGCAAGCGGTAGTCCTTCAAATCGTCTTCGTGGCACGACTACCGACTGGGCTGGATCCTGCTAGTTCCCGGGCCGTTTGACAGGAGGTCGTGATGAGCTTCATCGCGGCCGGTCAGCACTTGCTGCACGCGGATCCATACACGGCCGCCGCGACGGTCATCGTGATCCCCTGCGGCAAAGAGTGCAGCGAGAATGCCTGGCATCGCAAGCAGGATCGCGATGACAGGCACGGCCAAGGCCACCGGGTCTTTCTTCGGGATAGATCATGGATGACCGGGGAAGAGACGCGGCAGATGCCGCGTCGATATTGAGGTTAGTTGATGACCTGGATCACCTTGCGGGAAGAAGGCTCGACGATGACACGTTCATCGTTCACGATCGCATAAGCATATTTCGGATTGTCCGGAATGGGCGTTACGACAACAGTCTCCGGCAAGGCGTGGCCGACAACGACCTTTTCCTTGACGACCACGCGGGCCGAGGGAGCCGGAGCTTCGCGAACATAGGTGACGACCTTCTGCGGCGGCGGATCGATGGCCGTGCCGACAATTGCACCGGCTACGCCGCCGACTGCCGCACCCACCGGGCCACCGACGATCGCCCCGGTTACGGCGCCACCAGCGGCACCATTGACCGTCGAAGACTGGGCGAGTGCGATGCCTGACATGAGAGACGCGGCAACAGCCGTGCCCACAACTAGTTTGGAGAGCATTTTCTCCTCCTCTGGTTTCGAGGCGGCCTCCTTGACCGCTGCCAAACCAACGACCGGTTTTCCTTGCTGTTCCGGATCCCGGACCTCAGTCGGACTGGCTTCAGACTTTGGTCCGATCCCGCGCGGACTGAAGTCCCTGCCCCGGAACGCACTGCCTCCTCATCCGTTCGGCCCTCCATCGAAAGAGGAGTTAGTCATGGACGACAGGAACGAAATCCCGGAAATTTCCAGCGCATGGAACGCATCCCTGCTTGCGCTCGTCATCTTTCTTGCCGTCATGCTCTACGTCTTCGGCACGGCCATGTCGGGTGATACCGATGAGTTGACCGCCAGCATTCGCGGCGCCGATGTCGTCCAGTCCAGGTGAGGTGGAAAAGTCCGGCCGATGCGATAGTTTGCATGGATCGTCGCAAATCAGGTTGGAAATGAACTGGCTCATACGGTGGAACGCCCGCTCCCTCGCCTCCCAATTCTTCATCATGGGAGGACTCGTCTCACTTGCAGCAATGTTCGGGATCGGGCTCATCGTCACCCGACTTATCGAAAATGCCGTCATTCACAATTCCGGGGCTGCAACAGCGCTTTACGTGGACAGCGTGGTCGCACCCCTGCTTCCCGACATGCAGACGGAATCGCTGCTCGATGACGCGAGTGCCCAAGCGCTCGATGAAACACTTGGACAGGGCGCACTTGGCCGCCGTCTCGTGTCGTTCAAGCTGTGGCGCCGTGACGGCACGATCCTCTACTCCAATGAAAAGGAGCTGGTGGGGAAGACATTTCCGGTCAATGGCAAACTCGCCCAGGCGTTTGCAGGCTCGCTGGTCGCGCGTTACGAAGTCGCAAGCGACCCTGAAAGCGCCGAAGAGCGGAACCTCGGCAGGGCGCTCATGGAAATCTACAATCCTGTTTTGCAGCCTTGGTCGGGAGAGGCCGTGGCTGTGCTTGAATTCTACGAGACTTCCGAAGGGCTGGAAGACAGCCTCGCGCAGGCACGGCTCTGGAGCTGGCTGGCCGTGGCCGGCCTGACCGCGATTTTCTTCCTCACCCTCTCCATTCTTGTCTTTCGCGGCAGCCATACGATCGAAGTGCAACGCGAAGCGTTAAAGGCCAGGGTAGACGAACTCTCCGCACTTCTGGCTGAAAATCGCGGCCTACAACGCCGGCTTCAATTGTCTTCCCAGCGCGCCGCGGCCTTGAACGAAACCTATTTGCGCGGCATCGGTGCCGATCTGCATGACGGTCCCGCGCAGCACATCGCCTATGCCTCGCTGCGGCTCGACAGCAACCTGCTTGTCGACGCCGCTGTCCAGCCGGAGGCACGCGAAAAGGAGCTCACCTGGATCCGTTCGAGTCTCGCCGAGGCGATGAAGGAGATCCGCGACATCTGCAAGGGACTGGTACTGCCGCAAATCGAGAAGGCTTCGATTACGGAAATCGTGAAACGCGTTGTCGAAGCCCACCAAGAAAAGACCGGCACTACTGTCGATACAAAAATTGACGAGGACGATCCGGAACTTGCCACCGCTCTCAAAATTTGCATCTACCGCTTCGTTCAGGAGGCGCTCAACAATGCCTATCGCCACGGAGGCGGCGTGGAGCAGGCAGTCAGAGCAACATCACACGGCGGCGCCGTCCGCGTCGAAGTCAGCGACCGAGGCGAGGGTTTTGATCCGACGCAGGTAAGGCCGGCGAGCCTCGGCCTTGCCGGGCTCAAGGAACGGATCGATAGCCTTGGCGGGGAATTCGACATAATAACCGGCGAAGGCGGAACGACTGTCATCATGACCTTCGCGCCTATGGAAGTGGAGGATTAGGATGACGTCCATCAAAATCGGCGTGGTAGACGACCATCCCCTGTTCCGCGAGGGGGTCACCCGCAGCCTCTCCGAGGTCAGCGATTTTGTCGTCGTCGGAGAAGGTGCCAACACATCTGATGCAGCAATGATCGCCGCCGATACCCGTCCGGACGTGCTGCTTCTCGATGTGTCGATGCCTGGGGACGGCCTATCGGTGATCGACGAGATCCTTTCCATAAGCCCGGAGACCAAAATTCTCATGCTCACGGCTTCAGAGGAAGTCGATACGCTGGTCGAGGCGCTGCAACGCGGCGCAAAAGGTTACATTCTCAAGGGTGTCGGCTCCCGCGGCCTGGCGGACGCCATCCGCACCGTCTTCAAGGGAGCCCGCTACGTCTCCCCGGCGATGTCAGCCAAAGTCATGGAATATTCGTTGAGCGGGCAGGCATCGGACAGGGACGCGCTTACTCCTCGGGAACGCGAGGTGATGGATCTCGTGGCGCAAGGCCTTTCAAACAAGCACATCGGCCTGCGTCTCGACCTGCAGGAGAAAACGGTAAAGCATCATATGACCCAGATCCTGACAAAACTCGGCGTAACGAACAGGACGGAAGCTGCCTTGCGGTGGCGCGAAAAACGCTAGCGCAGGAGGCGCGTGAGCCGCGTGCTGTCAGCCGACGTCGCCCGCCGGTTGATGATCGTACGGCCTTTCGAATCCTTCATGATGTAGCGTCCTGCACGTAGGGTTTCGGTTATTCCATTCGTATGCCGGACATCGATCGTGCCGTCCGTATCTTCGGTTGCGCGTGCTCCCGATGTCGAGGACGCATTGCCCGTGCTGCCGCCTCCGGTCGAGCTGGATCGTCCGCTCCCGCTGCTGTTGCCGCTGCCGCCCGAATTACCGTTTCCGTTCCCCCCGCCGTTGCCGCTCCCGCCGCCATTGYCGTTGCCGTTTCCCCCGCCGTTACCATTTCCATTTCCCCCGCCATTACCATTTCCGCCGCCGTTGCCGTTTCCACCACCTCCGCCATTACCGCCGTTGCCGTTCCCATTTCCCCCGCCATTGCCGTTATCGTTCTTTGCAAAGGCTGCCTGGCTGGCGAGCGAGGGAAACGAACCCGCCACATCAACCTTCAGCGGCGCAGCGGCAAGAAAACTCGCGCCGCAGCCCATCAGAAAATTGCGCTTGGAGATCACCATCGTCGCTTGCCTTGTCCTTTTTCCTCAAGTGTCTGCTCAAAGCAGGAAGCATGAGATTGACCGCTTGTTCCGAAATTGCAAGACGGTCGGACATAGGTGCCAGATGACCTCGGACTTTGGTCCGGGGCAAAAAGCAAGCGTCATCACCAAGGACGCGATCTTCTCACGGGAAGACTAAAATGATCTTGCCTAGATTACGGGAGCTACACACTGACGTCTTGGCCCGTCGAATGGCTGATAGCTGTTGTCCACAGCGCGATAGGAATTATAGCGGGCGGCGCACCATGATATATGCGGGCTCTGGGCTGCGTCCGCCGCGGGTAGCCCGACGGAGGGCTCTCTTTCTTCAATCACGCACGGTTTGCGGGGTCCCCCGTCAAAAGGCTGATATGTGTTGTCGGCCACATTATAAGACCGATAACGTTGCTGGCACCGGCTGAGATGACGACCGTCAGCAGTCCATTCCTGCTTCGGCTGCTCGATCGCCCCTGTCATCGTTGCATCAGGCGGCGCAATGGCAGTTACGCCAACCAGCTTGGCCGGCGTTGAGGACAAATCGTTAGCCGCGGCCTGAAGGGGCGGAAGCCGCTCGTAATTTTGCGTTTTTGGATCAACGTGTGTCGGTATCGTCGTCCAGAGCGGCGCATCGAGGTTGGCGAAATGATGCGGCGCCGGTTCGCGAACCCCATAGGAGGCAAAGCCGAGACCGCCAACCAGAACGATCGGGATCACCGGCAGAAACATGGATGGTGTAGCAAGCGACTTCATGACTCAGTCTCACATTCCCAGTTGACATAGAAATTAGGAAGTGAGGTTTCGGTTCCGCAGCCGGATGGGAAATCGCATCTTTTGATGCTTATTTGGCCGGGATGGTGAGCCGCCTCCTGTAAATAGGAATTTATTGCCATCGCCCCGGTTTTGACGGATAGCTGTTCTATCGGTTGATCCCGTCGACCGCAGCAGATTACGGACAGAAAGAGGAAGCATGTCGCAGAGAGCGGGCAGCGCCGACCTCCCCCTTCACGGAGGGCGCGTGCCGCCATGGCTGGGTAACCGCATGACGACACTCGGCGCTCTGATCGCCGAGGCAATCGTGCACCATTACGGGCGCGATGAATTCCTGCGCCGGCTTGCCCATCCCTTCTGGTTCCAGTCATTCGGCGCCGTCATGGGCATGGATTGGCATTCCTCCGGCATCACGACCAGCGTGCTCGGGGCGTTGAAACGTGGACTGAAACCACTCTCCAAGGAACTCGGCCTTCATGTCTGCGGCGGGCGCGGTGCGCAATCACGCAAGACGCCGGACGAACTGATGGCGATCGGTGATCGCACCGGCCTTGACGGTGCCGGCCTTGCAAAGACAAGTCGCCTGGTCGCCAAGGTAGATAGCGCAGCGGTGCAGGATGGTTTCGATCTCTATCTGCACGGCTTCATCGTCGCCGATGACGGCCATTGGGTGATCGTCCAGCAAGGTATGAACGGCGACAAGCGTCAGGCGCGGCGCTATCACTGGTTTTCCGAAGGACTGGAGAGCTTCGTCAATTCCCCGCATGCGGCGATCGAAGGCCGCTCGCAGGGTGAGATCATCAATCTTGCCGACCGCCGCGCTGAAAAATCCCGTCACGACCAGCTCGATCTCCTTGCAACACTTGGACCGGATCGCATCATCCGCGAGGCGGCAGCCCTTGCCTTGGCGGCCGGTCCCGCACCCGCTCCTGAGCCGGTAGAACAGCCGATGCTGCCGCACCTCATCATGCCCGCGCACCATGATGTCCGCGAAAGCGACGTCAATATGCGGCGGCTGCACGGCAACCTTGCTGCGGCTGCTGATCGTGGACCGGTCGATTTCGAGAATCTGCTTCTTGTGCCCGGCGTCGGCGCGCGCACAGTCAAGGCGCTGGCGCTCGTCGCCGAAGTCGTGCACGGCGCGCCGTGCCGTTTCTCCGATCCTGCCCGCTTTTCGATCGCTCACGGCGGCAAGGACAGGCACCCCTTCCCTGTACCGCTCAAAGTCTACGACGAGACCATCAATGTGATGAAATCCGCGATCGTGAAGGGCAAACTCGGGCGCGATGAGGAACTGCAGGCCTTGCGTCGTCTCGACGACCAGTCGCGCAGCATGGAGCGCTACGTCACCGGCCCCGACCTCAAGGAAATTGTCGCAGGCGAATTCCGGCAGTCCTCGGCCTTCGGCGGCCGAAGCGTCTTTGGCTGGGAACAGCCGCCGGAAAATACGCCTGTGGAAGAAACAGCACGCCCTCGTAAAGATCTCCGCTGAGCGCGTGCGTGCCCCTGTATCGAGCATTTCGGCGGTTTTCATCTCGAAACGATGAGGAAGCGGCTCGAACGGAGTTTTCGTCGCCGAGGAGCGATCGACAGGAACATCCCAGTCCTGAGATCACTTCCTCGACATTGTTTAACGGCTAGCCGATCAGCAGCTTAACCCAGGCCTCGACATCATCGCCGCTGCTCAGGTCCGGCCGCACCAGTCCGTCGATCATAAAGGTCGGCGAGACATGGATGCCGTTCTGGCGGGCATATTTGCAGTGCCATTTGATCTCCTTGTCGAGATTGGGGATAGCGAAGGCCTCTTTCAGCGCCACGCCGCTGTAGTGCTCGAGGCGCTCGATGATCTCATTCGGGGTGGCATCCATATTAGGACCGCCGGCATGACGCTCGAACTCGAATTCCTCACGATGGACGGCGACGGCCGCCATGACCTTCTTTGCGGTTTCCTTGCCACCATTCAGTGTCGAGGCTGCAAGAACAGAACGCACAATCACGCCGGAATAGAGATGCCAGGGCTGCGACTGCAGGCGGATCTTGATTGTGATCCTGTCCGCTCCGGCCTGTTCGAGCAACGCATCCAGCTTGTTGAATGTCCTGACGGAATAGGGGCAGGTCGGCTCCAGAAAGGCCTCGAAAATGCGCGGTCCGAAACCCCAAGCGAGCGGGTCTGCGTGCCATGAAGTCGTTGTCATGTTCATGTCCTTTTGTCCTGCGGATCGATGTTACCGGTCAGCATAATCACCGGAGCAGCCTCCGTCGCTGATGATATGGCTGTTTCCTGCCTAATTATTCATGGCACATGAAAGGCATAAGACCGTTCGTTCCATCATCCCCCTTTCACAACGGCACCAAGCCGCTATGCTGTTCTCAGGGATCAGATGATGGATAATTCGATGACGCAGACACGGCAGGGGGAGTTGCGCGAGCGAATGACGATCCTCGGCGATGTCGATGCGGCCTCGTTCATTCCGTGGATCCGTCGCCATGCCGACAAGCTTGGACTGTCCCAGGATTTCTTTTACATGGGCGCCGACCGAATCGAACTTGAGGTCGCAGGTCCCGTTGAGCTGATCGACATGCTGGAAATGGGGTGTTCGCTCGGTCCGATCGACGTCTGGGTGGACGAGATTCAGCGCAGGATTGTAGACCCTGCCGACACACCGTAGCCCTGACCACATTTGGGGCCTGCCCTTTATTTAATCATTGTTGCCAATGCGGTTTTTTTATGCAAGCCTCTGACAGCTGAGGCCGCCAGCTCGGGAACCGTGCACGGCCGGCGGCGCTAAAGCCTTGGGAATATTGAGGACTTATACGTTATGCCATCTGATACGGCCGGCTCTTGGACGCCAGTCGCCCTTTCTGCTGATCTGCCGCCGGCAACCGTCATACCGGCCTGGACGCCAGCAGGATCGATCGCTCTCTGGCGCACTCAGTCAGGGCGCGTATCGGCATCGTCGGATCGCTGTCCGCATCGCGGGATGCGATTGTCCCACGGCTTCGTGCGCGGCGAGGCACTCTCCTGCATCTATCACGGCTGGAGCTATTCTCCGGCGGGAGGATGCATCCGCATCCCTGCCCACCCCGAACTCGTGCCGCCGGAAACGATCCGTGTCGCAATTCATGAGGTCGAGGAATCGGGTGGTGTCATCTGGGTTGCCGTTGGAGAACCCTCGGCGTCACAGCCATCGCTTGATGATCTCTTGCCGTTGCGCTCGTTGACTGCCGAGGCCGGCATTCCGGCGCTCGAAGCCGCTGCGGGCGCGAAAATTGGTATGGACGGGCTCATTCCAATTGCGAACTGTCCATGGGTCCGGCTGCTATCGACTGAGCAAGCAGGGCGCACGCTCATTCACGTCATGATCGAAAAGGATCGCAGCCCGGCGGACCGAGTCACGGCGTCCCGCGTCGCCGAGGCCGTGCGTCGGCAGGCGGAAGCGCGGCAGAAGGAGGTGGCATGACGAAGGCTGGCGCAATGATCGACGAATGGTATCCGGTCGGCCTTTTTTCCCGCCTCAGCGAAACCGGCACAAAGACCGCTCTGATGGGCGAGCCCATAGAAGTCGCGCGCACCTCCGATGACAATGCGCAGGTGACATCAGCCGATGGGCGCAGCCTTCCGGTCCGCATCCGCTACGGCCATGTCTGGTCGTCGCTCGGCAATCCCGGCAAGGAGCTTTTTGCCATTCCCGAGGCGGACCAGCCCGGCCGCCGCTTCGTCGATGTGGGCGTCGTGCGGGTGCGCTGCTCACCGCTGCGGGCGGTCGAGAACTTCCTCGACATCGCCCATTTCCCCTTCGTCCATACCGATATTCTGGGCGCCGAGCCTCATACGGAAGTCCAGAACTACAAGGTCGAGATCCGCGAAGACGAGGACGAGGTCTGGGCAACGCAGGTGAAATTCTATCAGCCGCAGGCCGCCAAATCGGCGACCGGCGGCATCACCACCGAATATATGTATCGCGTGCCGGCACCTACCTGCTCGGTACTCTACAAGACCTGCCCTCCCCGCCCCAGCGAATGGGACGTCATTACCCTCTTCGTCCAACCGCTTGCGGAAGACCTTTGCGACGTGTGGCCATGGATGGCACTCTTTGATGACGACACACCGATGACAGATCTCATTCATTTCCAGCAGATGATCTTCCTGCAGGACCGCTCGATCCTCGAGAACCAGATCCCAGCCCTTCTGCCGCTCGATCCCGGCATGGAAATACCGACGCGCGCAGACCTGACTTCGGTCGCCTACAGACGCTGGCTCAAGCGCCACAACTATACCTACGGTGCACAGTTGGTCGCGCAATGAAGCTCTACGACTACATTCTCTCGCCGAGTTGCTACAAGATCCGCCTGATGGCGGCAATCCTCGGTATCAAACTGGATATCCGGGCGGTGGATTTTCATCCTGGCGCTGAACATCGCGGTCCGGAACTTCTGGCGCTCAATCCGGCAGGGTCGATTCCGATTCTGGAAGATGGCGATCTCGTTCTGACGGAATCCTCCGCCATTCTCGCCTATCTCGCCGCCCAAGGCGCGCCGGAATGGTTGGGTACAAGCACGCCTGAAGAGACGGCGCGAGTGCAGCAGTGGCTGTCCTTCTCGCATCGGCTGACCGCCAGTCTCGGCGGCGCGCGGCTGCATGAAATGCTTCTGCGCCCCGGCAATATCGAAAGCCTTCAGGCGC
Organism: Rhizobium sp. 05N49; assembly: GCF_056396805.1. Taxonomy (NCBI): domain Bacteria; kingdom Pseudomonadati; phylum Pseudomonadota; class Alphaproteobacteria; order Hyphomicrobiales; family Rhizobiaceae; genus Rhizobium; species Rhizobium sp. 05N49. The sequence continues at coordinate 457,363 of NZ_JBFTME010000004.1, read as the reverse complement.
AAGGCATCGCCGCGCTGCGCGAGCTGGAGGCTGGTCTCTTCGAACAGCAGCTTCGCGGTATGCGCTTCCTGGCGTCGAACCGCGCCACGATCGCCGATATCGCCTGTTTCCCCTATGTGGCGCTCGCGCCCGATGGCGGCATCTCGCTCGATCCCTATCCAAACATCCGGCTCTGGTTGAGGGCCGTCCGCAGCCTTGGCGGCTTCATCGAGATGCCCGGCATTCACCGCCTGCACGAGCTGAAGCCCGATCCTCATCCTGCGAAGGAGGAAAGCTGAGATGGCCGGCTACCTCCTGAAAAATTGCGCAGCAGTCATCGTCAGTGAGGGCAACGGACCAAGCGTGCGCCGGAACGTGGACGTGCTGACCAATGGTCCGGCGATCCAGGCAATTGGCACGAACCTGTCACAGGAGCCCCTGCCATCAGGCACGATCGTCCAGGATGCCGCCGGCTGGTTCGTTTATCCCGGCCTCGTCAACACGCATCACCATTTCTTTCAGTGCTTCGTACGCAACCGGGCCGATCTCGACTGGACGAAACTGTCGGTCATCGAGTGGCTGGACCGCATCTACCCGATCTTCTCGCGGCTGAACGAGGATTGCTTCTACCATTCCTCGGTCACCGCCATGGCCGAGATGATCAAGCATGGCTGCACGACGGCTTTCGACCACCAATATTGCTTTCCTCGGCACGCCGGAAAGCGCCTGATCGACCGGCAGTTCGAGGCGGCCGAGCTTCTCGGCATGCGTTTCCATGCAGGCCGCGGCGGCAATACGCTGCCGAAATCCGAGGGATCGAYGATCCCGGATGCCATGCTGGAAACGACGGATGAATTCATAGCCGATTGCGCCCGGCTGATCGACAGCTACCACGATGCCGGTCCCTTCAGCATGCGGCAGGTGGTCGTTGCGCCCTGCCAGCCGGTCAACTGCTATCGCGAGACCTTCGTTGAATCGGTGGCACTTGCCCGTGACCGCGGCGTGTTTTTGCACACCCATGTCGGCGAAGGCGAAAGCCCTGTCATCGAGGCACGGCACGGCATGCGTACGGTCGATTACTGCACTGAACTCGGCTTTGCAGGTCCCGACACCTTCTATGCTCACTGCTGGGAACTGACGCATGACGAACTCCGAAAGATGGCGGCAAGCGGCACCGGCGTCTCCCATTGCCCGGAACCGGTCTACCTTGTCGGCGCAGAGGTGACGGATATTCCGGCCATGTCGGCCTTCGACCTGCGCGTCGGGCTTGGCTGCGACGGCGCTGCCTCGAACGACAATTCCAACCTCATGCACTGCATCCACTCCGCCTATATGCTGCAATGCCTGTCGGCATCGACACGCGCTCACCCTGTTCCGCCGCCGGTCGATTTCCTTGGTTACGCAACGACGGGCGGCGCAAGCCTGCTCGGCCGCCGCGATATCGGACGTCTCGCGCCGGGCATGGCAGCAGACCTTTTCGCGATCGATACACGGCGGATGGACTATGTCGGCACGCGGCACGACCCGCTGAGCCTGATTGCCAAGGTCGGGATCGGCATGCCGACTGACCTCACCATGATCAACGGGCGCATCGTCTGGCAGGCAGGTGAATTCACCGGTCTCGACGAATTCAAGCTTTTCGCGGACGCCGAAGCGGCGCTCGCGGCTGTGGAATTCTGAACAACCAAAAGAGGGGAACTGACATGTCCAACAATCTGACCCGCAGAACGCTGATGAAGAGCGCCGCGGCTGCTGGCCTTGCCACGGCCTTTGCCGGCCGCTTTGCATTTGCTGCCGACGAACCGCTCGGCATCGCTCTCGTCGTACCCTCGCCGATCGGCGATGTCGGCTGGGGTCACGCGCTTGCCGCCGGCATCGATCCGATCAAGGCCGCCTATGGCGACAAGGTGAAGGTCACGATCATCGAAAACATCGCCGAGGGCCCGGATGCCGATCGCATCATGAACAAGACGGTCGCAGACGGAAACCATTTCCTGATCGCCGGCTCCTTCGGCTATCAGAACGGTGCACTGCAGATCGCCCGCCGCAATCCAAAGGTCACCGTCCTGCATGCCTCGGGCTTCCAGGTCGCGCCGAACTTCTCGCCCTTCGCTGCCAAATATTTCCAGGGCACCTATCTGCTCGGAATGGCGGCGGCGGCCGTCTCCAAGACCGGCAAGCTCGGCTCGGTTTCGGCCTTTGCCATTCCCGAACTGATCACCTCGATCAATGCCTTCACGCTCGGCGCGCAGGCCGTCAAACCCGACATCGAAGTCTCCGTCGTCTGGGTCAACTCCTGGTTCGATCCGGCCAAGGAGCAGGAAGCCGCCAAGGCTCTGATCTCGCAGGGTTGCGACGTCATCTTCTCGAATGCGCAGGATACGCCTTCGGTCATCTCCGCCTGCGAGGAAGCCGGTATCTATGCCTTCAATCTGAACTCCTCGATGAAGAAATATGCCGAGAAGACCTATCTCGGCTGCGTCGCCACTGACTGGTCGCCCTTCTTCAAGGCGTCCGTCGATGCTCATCTCGCCGGCACCTTCAAGGGCGCCAACGCCTTCCTCGGCGTTGCCGACAAGGTGGTCGAGGTTGTCGACTGGAACCCGGCCATCCCAGCCGACACGATGAGCAAGATCAAGGAAATCGAGGCCAAGATCGCCAGCGGCAGCTTCTCGCCGTTTACGGGCCCAATCGCCAAGGCGGATGACAGTGAGGGTGTCGCCTCTGGCGCCACGCTGACGGACGCGCAGATCGTCGCGATGGATTGGCACGTCAAGGGTGTCAAGACGCCGTTGCCGAAATAAGCCATGGAAAGCCCGCTCCTGTCGCTACGCGGTATTTCCAAGAGCTACGGCCAGGTCCATGCCAACCAGCAGATCGACCTTGACGTCGCTCCCCGCTCGATCCATGCCATCCTCGGAGAAAACGGGGCCGGCAAATCGACTCTGATGAAGCTGATCTATGGCGTCGAGCAGCCGGACAGCGGAACTGTTGCCTGGAACGGGCAGAACCTCAGCCTTGCCTCTCCCGCAGAGGCAAGGCGTGCCGGCATCGGCATGGTCTTTCAGCATTTCTCGCTGTTCGAGAGCCTGACGGTCGTCGAGAATATCCGCCTGATCGTCGCCGGCAACAAAGCCGAACTTGCGGAGCGTATCCGCAAGCTCGGACACGAATTCGGCCTGGAGGTCGATCCGCTCGCCCATGTGCACTCGCTTTCGGTCGGCGAGCGACAACGCGTGGAAATCATCCGCTGCCTGATGACCAATCCGAAGCTGCTGATCCTCGACGAGCCAACATCGGTCCTGCCGCCGCAGGCCGTGGAGAAGCTTTTCGAGACCCTGCGCCGGCTGCGCGACGGCGGCGTTTCCATCCTTTTCATTTCCCACAAGCTGGAAGAAATCCAGTCGCTCTGCGACCGCGCGACGATCCTGCGCGGCGGACGCGTGACCGGTCATGTCGATCCGCGCGAGCATGATGCCCATGACCTTGCCCGTATGATGATCGGCCGTGACATGCCGGAACCCATGCCGGCGCTGCCGCTTGACGAAGGCGAGAAGCGGCTGGAACTGATAGGGCTCGATTACAGGCCGGATGATCCCTTTGCCGTGCCGCTCTCCCAGATCAGCCTTGTCGTCCGCGCCGGAGAAATCCTCGGCATTGCCGGGATTTCCGGCAACGGCCAAAGCGAGCTCGCCGCGCTGATCTCCGGCGAAACGACCGTGCCGCGCCACCAACGCGACCAGATCTTCATGATGGGCAAGGATGTCGGCATGCTCGAGCCGGCAGCCCGCCGGCAGCTCGGATTTGCCTTCGTGCCGGAGGATCGGCTCGGCCGTGGCGCGGTCCCCGAAATGTCGCTCACCCTCAATAGCCTGCTAACCGCCCATCCCCTCAGTCTCGTCAAACGCGGCCTGCTCGACAAGGCACAGGCGACCGCGTTCACCAACGAATGCATCCGTGACTACGACGTACGCACGCGCGGTCCCGAGGCAGAGGCCGGCTCGCTCTCCGGCGGCAACTTGCAGAAGTTCATCGTCGGGCGCGAAATCATGCTGGCGCCGAAGCTGCTCTTCCTCGCCCAACCTACCTGGGGCGTCGATATCGGTGCTGCCTCGGCAATCCGCAAGCGGCTTATCTCGCTGCGCAACGAAGGCATGGCAATCCTCGTCATTTCCGAGGAGCTCGAAGAATTGTTCGAGCTCAGCGACTTCATCCAGGTCCTTCACCACGGCACGCTGAGCCCGCCGCTCGTCACACGCGATACGAAGCCCGAGGACATCGGCCGATACATGATCGGCGCCCAGTCACAGCGCGAGAAAGCGATTGCATGAGCAGACCCGTGTTTGCCGCCTTGCCAACCCTTGTCCGCCGGGAACGCGCCTCGCTTGCCGCTACGCTGCTCGCCCCGCCGATCGCGCTCGCCGTCACGATCATCCTCAATCTCGGCCTTTATGTCGTCATGGGGCGTGACCCGGCCGCAGTCATCTATGCGATGCTGATCGAGCCCTTCTATTCCTGGGCGTCGTTTTCGGAGGTGCTCCTGAAGACCGGGCCGCTGCTGCTCATCGCGCAGGGGCTTGCGATCGGCTTTCGCGCCAAAGTCTTCAATATCGGCGCCGAGGGGCAATTCGTGCTGGGAGCGATCTTTGCCTCTGCCATTCCGATCTGGTGGCCGGACGCCACCGGCCAGTGGATCTGGCCGGCAATGCTGCTGCTCGGCATGATCGGCGGCGCGCTCTGGGCATCGCTAACTGCCTTCTGGCGCGTCCGGCTCAATGCCAACGAAATCCTGGTCTCGCTGATGCTGAGTTTCGTCGCCGCGCAGCTTCTCAATTATCTGCTGCTCGGCCCCTGGAAGGATCCGAATGGCTTCAACTTCCCGCAGTCGGTGATGTTCCAGTATGACGCCATGGTCCCGATCCTGTTTGAAGGAACGCGCGTCAACGTCTCGCTCATCCTCGCCGGTATCCTGTCGGTTGCAGCATGGATCTTCATGCAGAAGAGCTTCATCGGCTACAGGTTACAAGTCGGGGGACTGGCGCCACGCGCTGCAAGCTATGCCGGTTTCAAAGAGAGCTGGGCAATCTGGCTGTCGCTGCTGATCGGTGGCGCAGCCGCTGGGCTGGCGGGTTCAGCCGAAGTCGCCGGCCCGCTCGGCCAGTTGCAGCGCTCGATCTCGACCGGCTACGGCTATGCGGCAATCATCGTCGCCTATCTCGGCGGCCTGCATCCGATCGGCATCGTCATATCCTCTATCGTCATGGCCGCACTCTACATCGGCGGCGACAATGCCATGGTCTCGGCCAACCTGCCGATTGCTGCCGTCCGTGTCTTCCAGGGCAGTCTGCTGCTCATCTATCTGATTGCTGTTGCCTTCGTCCGCTATCGCCTTGCCTGGCCCCCCGCCGCCATCCGGAGCCCATCATGAATGCGATCGAGTTCATCCTGGCCGGCATGCTGGCGGCTGCGACACCCTTTCTGCTGGCGGCCCTCGGTGAACTGGTCGTTGAACGCGCCGGGGTTCTCAATCTCGGCGTCGAGGGATTGATGGCATTCGGCGCCGTCATTGCCTTCATCATCGTCTATCATGGTGGCGGCCACATCCTCGCATTTGTCGCGGCCGGGCTCGGCGGCAGTCTGCTGTCACTGATCTTTGCCGGCATCATCCTCGGCTTCAACGCGAACCAGGTCGCGACCGGGCTTGCGATCGGCATTCTCGGCCAGGGCCTGTCGGCACTCTTCGGCAAGAGCTATGAAAGCCTGACAGTCAAGGCGCTGCCGAAAATCACAATTCCGGGCCTTTCCGATATCCCGGTCGTCGGCGGCCTCTTCACACAGGATATCGTTGTCTGGCTCTCGCTTCTGGTGACGGTCGCGATCTGGGCGACTTTCGCCTATGCGAAGGTTGGACTGGTCATTCGCGCCGTCGGTGAAAACCCGAAAGCAGCCCATGCGATCGGCTACCCTGTCATCGCCGTCCGCTTCGCCGCCGTGGCATTCGGCGGAATGATGGCGGGCTTTGCCGGCGCCTATGCGTCAACGATCTATACGCCGCTCTGGGCGGATGGAATGATTGCCGGCCGCGGCTGGATCGCTATTGCGCTCGTCGTCTTCGGAACCTGGCTGACAGGCCGGATATTCCTCGGCGCGTGTCTCTTCGGTGCCGTATCGCTGATGGGGCTAGCCGCGCAGGCGACTGGGCTCGACGTGCCCTCGCAGTTGCTGGCGTGCCTGCCCTATATGGTAACGATCGTCGTCCTCGGCATCATCTCCGCGGACCGCCGCCTGTTGAAGCTAAACGGCGTCGCTTCGCTCGGCGAGCCGTTCGAACGGTAGAGGAGGTGCGGCCGTCGGCGCCGGCCGCAGGCGCGATCAATCGTGCCTTGTAAGGAAGGCAGAAACAACGTCCAGGCAAAGCTCGCGTTCCTCGACATGCGGCATGTGGCTGGAATTCTCGAAGAGCACCCATTCGCAACCCTGCACATGATCGACATAGGGTTTGACGACGAGCGGAGTCGCCTCGTCATATTTGCCAGAAATCAGAAGCGTCGGCGCCTCGATGAGCGGCAACCGATCTTCGATCGTCCAGTCCTTCATCGTGCCGATGACGTGAAATTCAGTCGGACCGTTCATGTTGCGGTAGACGGTATTGTCCTCGTCCATGATCGCAAAAGTGCGCGCGACTTCCGGCGGCCAGGGAGAAACCCGGCAGACATGCCGGTCATAAAAGACGCGCGACGCGGCAATATAGTCCGGATCGGTGATGGTTCCGGCTTCCTCGTGTTTCAGAAGCGTGTCCTGCACCGCCTGCGGCAGCTCTCGACGCAAGCGGTTCGCTTCGGCCACCCAGGTATGCATGTTGGCCGGCGAATTGGCGATGACGAGCGCCTTCAGGCCCTTTGGCCGGCGCACCGCATGTTCGGCACCGAGCATGCCGCCCCAGGACTGGCCGAGGAAGGCATACCGATCCTGAATGCCGAGATGTTTCAGAAGCGCATCGAGTTCTTCGAGGAAGAGCGCCGGCGTCCAGAAATCCGGTCCCTTGTCGGTTAGTCGCGTGGAATTGCCGTTGCCAAGCTGATCGTAGTGGATGACAGCGCGGCCATCGAGCTCCGCAATACCCTTGAAGGAATCGACATAATCATGCGTGCAGCCGGGGCCGCCATGGGCAACGACAAGCGGCAACATGCCGGAATCGAGCGAACCGGTGATGCGATACCAGGTCTGATATTCGCGAAACGGCAGAAAACCTTCCTTCGTCGAAACTGCGGCCACTTATATCTCCATCCTCTAGCGCAATGATGGAAAAGCATAACGTGGCCGAAAAGCCGAAGGCAGCTATTAGAAGTTATAGGATGGGCGGTCTTCCAGCAGCCGGTAATGGGTGGCGCGCACCACTGCCTGCGTGCGGTTGCGGGCGCCGAGCTTCTTGGCCGCCGCATTGAGATGCATGACGACCGTCGGCACGGAACGATTGATGATGCGCGAAATTTCCTTGGCCGAAAGTCCCTCTGCCGAATGGCGCAGGCATTCCCGCTCCCGCTCTGTCAAACGGACCTTGCCGACCCGCAGCGCCTCAGCATCGAAAAGCGAATAGGCGGCCTCATGGAAGACATGGGCCAGCAGATTGAAATCGGCGATATAACGTAGTGCGTGGTGCTCGAAATCGCTGTCAACGCCGAAACGGATGCCGGTCACAGTCGCATAATCGCCGCGCGGCATATGGACGGGAACCGTCACGCCCGTCGACATGTCGCGCTCGTTGAGGAAACGCGTCACCGGCGCCGTGTCGTCACTCATGAAGCGGTTGATCAGAGTGTCGGCGTCCCTGTCATAGTTCCAGAAGAAGGGCGCCGAGGTGCGCAAGGCCACCTGTTGCACCGGATCGATGCGGAAATAGCCGCGGTCGAACCAGTATTCGCGCATATCTTCGGAGATATTGCGCAGCTTTAACATCGACGGAATCATGATCCCTCCGTCGATGTCATAAGGCACCGGCGTGTAGTCGTAGATCAGGGCCTCGAAACCGATCTCTTTCATTGCCGCGAAAACCTGATCGATACGCCCGTCCAGCGTCTGATGGGCTGAGAACTGCCGTCTGATCGTTCCGATTTCGTCAAGCATGGCGGACTCCCGGTGGTTCCCCACCCTATCACTTCTTATAGCTGGCGAAGAGCGTCGTTTCGGATAAAAATTTAGCCATGCCCAATTATTGAGCAAGCGAAATCTTCTGCCGGAGCGGTGAATGTGGCGTGAAATCGAGCCTGAGGCGCGACATGAGATTGAAGTCGACGGCTACAAGGTGATTGCCTACAGCTTCGGAACCGGCAGCGAGACTGTTTTCTGCCTGAACGGCGGCCCGGGTCTGCCCTGCGACTATCTGCGCGAGGCTCATTCCTGTCTCATCGACAAGGGTTACCGCGTTGTCGCCTTCGACCAGCTCGGCACCGGCGCCTCCGACCGGCCGACCGACGCATCGCTCTGGACCATCGGCCGCTATGTCGAAGAAACCGAGACGGTGCGAAAGGCGCTGGGTCTCGGTAAAGTCCATATGCTCGGCCACTCCTGGGGCGGCTGGCTCGCGATCGACTATGCACTGACCTATCCGGAAAACCTGCAGACGCTGATCCTCGAAGATACCGTCGCCGATATGCCGCATCTGATCTTGGAGCTGGAGCGGCTCCGGGCCGCCCTCGGGCCTGAGACGGTGGCGATGATGCAGAAGCATGAGGCGCAGGGAACCTACAATCATCCCGAATATCTCGCGGCCGTGACCATCCTGAACTATCGCCACGTCTGCCGCCTGCCGGATTGGCCGGCGCCGGTGCGCCGCTCATTGGATGACTGGAACATGGGTCCCTATGAGACCATGCAGGGGCCGAACGAATTTCTCTATATCGGCAATCTGAAGGACTGGAACCGTATTCCCGACCTGCCGCGGGTGAAGGCGCCGGTATTGATTACGACGGGCGAACATGACGAGTTGACGCCGGCCTGCGCGCTGCGCATGAAGCTTGCGTTGCCAAATGCCGAACTCAAGGTTTTCGCAAACGCCAGCCACATGCCGTTCTACGAAAACCCGCACGACTATTATCCCGCACTGGTCGATTTTCTATCGCGGCACAGGGCAAGCTGATGCAAGATCAGGTGATCGGAACCCGCCGGAGACAAGGGGGCGAGCGCCGCCATGCATCGCTATAAATTCATACTGACCCGGCCGGTCCAGTTTCTGCCCGTTATCTTCGGCATCAGCGTCATCACCTTCATCCTGGTGCGATTGATCCCCGGCGATCCCGCCCGCAACATTCTCGGCACGCGGGCAACACCGACGGCTCTTGCCAATATCCGCGCCCAATACGGCCTCGATCAGCCCATGTGGCTGCAATACTTTTACTTCCTCAAGAACCTCGCGAATGGCGAGATGGGCAAGTCGATCCTCTACAAGATCGACGTATTTCCGCTGATCGCCACGCGCATCGAGCCGACGATCGCGCTGGTACTGACAAGCGTCATCCTGTCGATCCTGATCGCCGTGCCGATGTCGGCGATTGCAGCTCGCAACGCTGGCCGCGCGCCTGATCATGCAGTACGCGTCATCTCCACATTCGGGATCGGCTTTCCGCCTTTCTGGCTCGGCCTGATGCTGATCATTTTTTTCAGCGTCGAACTCGGCGTCCTGCCCGTCTCCGGCTACGGCACGACATTTACCGACAAGCTCTCTCATCTCATCCTGCCGGCGTTGACCGTTGCGTTGTCGCTCTCGACGGTGCTGACCCGCAGCCTGCGCTCCGCGATGATCGAATCCCTGAAATCGGATGTAGCGACAGCCGCTCGCGCCCGCGGCATGCCTGAGAGTGTCGTCTTCTGGCGCCACGTCCTGCCGAATTCGCTGGTACCGACAATCAATCTTCTGGCCGTCAACATTGGCTGGCTGATCGGCGGCACCGTCGTCGTGGAAAGCGTCTTTGCTCTTCCCGGTATGGGGCAATTGCTGGTGCGCGCCATTTTCTCGCGCGACTATATGGTCGTTCAGGGTGTAGCGATGACATTTGCCTGCGCCACCGTGCTCGTCAATTTCATTGCCGATATCGTCACCGTCGCTGTCGATCCGAGGGTGAAGCTATGAGCGTCGAGGCCTTCGCTCCATCTCCGGTCGCCTGGCGCCGTTTCCTCGGCCGCCGGCTGACACTCGTCGTCGGCGCCGGCATTCTCCTGTTCTTCCTGCTTCTGGCGATCGCCGCTCCATTGGTCGCACCGTATGATCCGATCCTGCAGAATGCCGATGTGCGGCTACAGCCGCCCTCCTTCGCCCATCTCTTCGGCACAGACAATTTCGGCCGCGACATACTTTCGCGCGTCATATGGGGTGCCCGCATCGACCTGCAGATCGCCGTCATCGGTGTCATCTTCCCGTTCCTGATCGGCACGACGGTCGGCACCATCGCCGGCTTCTTCGGCGGCATCGTCGATGCGGTTTTCATGCGCCTCGTCGATATCATTCTCGCCTTCCCGTTTCTTGTCTTGATGCTGTCGATCATCGCCATTCTCGGCCCGGGCCTCAGCAGTTTCTACGTTGCCATGGCGCTGGTCGGCTGGGTCTCCTATGCACGCCTCATCCGCGCCCAGATGCTGGTCCTGAAAAGCAGTGACTACGCGGTCGCAGCCGTCAGCCTCGGCTTCAGCCGTTTCAGGATCATGTTCCGCCACCTTCTGCCGAACGCCATTGCCGGCTCCATCGTCTTTTCCATGTCTGATGCCACACTGGTGCTGCTCAGCGGCGCGGCCGTCAGCTATCTCGGCCTCGGTGTGCAGCCGCCGCTCGCCGAGTGGGGCGTCATGGTCGCGGAAGGGCAGAGCTTCATCACAACGGCATGGTGGATCACGCTTTTCCCAGGCCTATCCATCGTCTGCCTCGCCTTCGGCTTCAGCATGCTGGGTGATGCGCTCGGCGAACTTCTCGGAGTTCACGAATGAGCGCTTCGGTCCTTTCCGTCCGTGACCTGACAGTCAGGGTTCATCTCGATAGCGGCGCGCGGACGCTGATCGACCATGTTTCGCTTGATCTCGCCAAGGGCGAAATCCTCGGCCTGGTTGGTGAGAGCGGCTCGGGAAAGAGCCTGCTCTGCCGCTCGCTCGTCCGGCTGCTGCCCTCCTCTCTGATCAAGATCGAGGGCGGCGCCGTCCTGCTCGAAGGGCGTGATCTGACGACGGCAAGCGAAGCCGAGATGCTGGAAGTTCGGGGCAGCGAGATCGGCATGATCTTCCAGAACCCGACGAGCCACCTCGATCCGGTCATGCGCATTGGCGACCAGATTTCCGAGGGCATCCGCTATCATCAAGGGCTCGGCGCCAAGGAAACACGAGCGGCGGCGATCGAGATCCTGACGCAGGTTGGCTTTCCCGATCCCGTTCGCCAATATGACAGTTATCCGCACGAGTTTTCCGGCGGCATGCGCCAGCGCGCCATGATCGGCGTGGCGCTCTCCTGCGACCCGAAGATCCTGATCGCCGACGAGCCGACGACGGCACTCGACGTGACGATCCAGGCGCAGATCCTGAAACTCTTGCTGGAGATCCGAGAAAAGCGCGGCCTGTCGATCATCCTCATCACCCACGATCTCGGCATCGTCGCCCAGACCTGCGACCGCATCGCCGTCATGCGCAACGGCAAGCTGCTTGAACAGGGGCCGAAACGGACGATCCTCTCCCGGCCGCAGGACGCCTACACCATCAATCTGATCAACAGCCATCCCTCCATGCCGGACGAGGCGCAAATGCCGGAGCCGCTGCTCGCGTCTTCGGCAGCATCGACCAAGCCGCTTCTCGAGATCGACGACCTGCATGTGCGTTTCAAGGTTGGTGGCAGCCTGTTCAAGAGCAGTGCCAATACGGTAAGCGCCGTTTCCGGTGTCAGCCTGCAGGTCATGCCGGGCGAAACCATAGGCATCGTCGGCGAATCCGGCAGCGGCAAGAGCACACTCGCACGCGCCGTGCTAGGGCTGACGCCGATCTCCTCAGGCCATGTGTCCTTCGGAGGGATCGATCTCGCGCAGCAGCGGGCCGCCGGTCTCGCAAAGCTGCGGCGCGAGACGGCCATGGTCTTTCAGGACCCTTATAACGCACTCAATCCGCGCCTCACGATCGGGCAGATGCTTGCCGAGGTGCTGAAGGTGCAGGGCAAGGTGCCGGCATCGGCCATTCCGGAGAGGATCGGCGAATTACTCGATCTTGTCGGGCTGGAGCGAGAGTTTGCAAATCGCAAACCCCGCAGCATGAGCGGTGGTCAGTGCCAGCGCGCCGGGATTGCCCGGGCGCTCGCTGTCGATCCGAAGCTCATCATTGCTGACGAATGTGTTGCGGCCCTCGACGTCACGATCCAGGCACAGATCATCGCGCTTTTCCGCGAACTAACCGCAAGAATGAACCTGACGCTGATGTTCATCGCCCATGATCTGGCGATCGTGCGCAATCTCTGCGAACGCGTGGTCGTCATGTATCGTGGCGAGATCGTCGAAGAAGGCCTCTCGAAAGAGGTCTTTGCGCGGCCGAAACATCCCTATACCGCGGCGCTGATCGCCGCCATTCCCGATATCGATCCGGACAAGCCGCTTCTGAGCAGCGCCAGCCTGGAAGACGAGCTGCAATCGATGCCGGCACTACCCGTCAAACGCATGCCATAACAACGAAGGGAACGAACGCATGATCACCAGATGGAAATCAATCGGGCTTGCAGCGCTTCTTGCGGGCCTGACGCTCAGTGCATCCTATGCCGAAGCCGCCGGTGTGCTCACCATCGGCCGTCGCGAGGATTCGACGACATTCGACCCGATCAAAACGGCGCAGAACATCGACAACTGGGTCTTCTCCAACGTCTATGACGTGCTGATCCGCGTCGACAAGACCGGCACCAAGCTGGAGCCCGGCCTGGCAGAGAGCTGGACGGCGTCCGACGACGGACTGACCTATGTCTTCAAGATCCGCGATGCGAAATTCTCCGACGGCTCGCCGCTGACGGCGGAAGATGCCGCCTTCAGCCTGCTGCGCATCCGCGACGATCAAGGCTCGCTCTGGAGCGATTCCTATAAGGTGATCGACACGGCCGTCGCAAGCGATCCGCATACGCTGACGATCAAGCTCAAGAACCCTTCCGCGCCCCTCCTGTCGACGCTGGCACTGCCGAATGCATCCGTCATTTCCAAGGCCGGCATCGAATCCATGGGGGCCGACGCCTACGCTGAAAAGCCCATTTCGTCAGGCGCCTTCACCGTAGAGGAATGGCGCCGCGGCGACCGCATCATCCTTAAGAAGAACCCGAATTTCTGGCAGGCAGACCGGGTAAAGCTCGACGGCGTCGAGTGGATCTCGGTGCCTGACGACAATACCCGCATGCTGAACGTACAGGCAGGCCAGCTCGACGCGGCGATCTTCGTGCCCTTTTCGCGCGTCGAGGAGTTGAAGAAGGACGCCAACCTCAACGTATTGGCCGATCCTTCGACCCGTGAGGACCATCTGCTGATCAACCATGCCCATGGCGATCTCGCCAAGAAGGAAGTACGCCAGGCGCTCGACATCGCAATCGACAAGAAGGCAATCGTCGATGCCGTCACCTTCGGCCAGGGCACGGTCGCCAATTCCTACGTTCCGAAGGGCGCGCTCTATCATTACGCCGACAATCTGCAGCGCCCCTATGACCCAGAAAAGGCCAAGAAGATGCTGGCCGACGCCGGCGTCACCAACCTGACACTGAACTACCTGATCCGCGCCGGTGACGAGGTGGACGAGCAGACCGCCGTACTGGTGCAACAGCAGCTCGCCAAGGCCGGCATCACTGCTAACCTCCAGAAGGTCGACCCGAGCCAGGAATGGGACATGACGGTTGCCGGCGATTACGATATCTCGGTCAACTACTGGACCAACGACATTCTCGACCCGGACCAGAAGACGACCTTCGTGCTCGGCCACGATTCCAACAACAACTACATGACGAACTACAAGAACGATGTCGTGAAGGAGCTGGTCGCCAAGGCCCGCCTGGAACTCGATCCGAAAAAGCGCGAGCAGATGTATATCGATCTGCAGAAGACCGCCAAGGACGACGTCAACTGGATCGATCTCTACTACAGCCCCTACATCAACGTCGCACGCAAGAACATCGATAACTTCTACCAGAACCCGCTCGGCCGCTTCTTCCTGGAAGACACGGTCAAGAACTAAGCCCCGACCTTGCTAGCGTGCTCCGCCTTTCAAGGCGAAGCACGCTTTTCACAAGGGAGCGGATATCCGGCCCCGTTAGAGAGCCGGGAGAATGGCGGCGCCTCCGCTTTCGGCGGTTTCGATCATAAGGTCGCCGCTGATCTTGCCGCCTGCTCGTAATAGCCCGAGAGCGCTCTCAGGTGGGAGGCGATACCGGACAAATCCTCCTGCGATAGTCCCGACACTTTCGTCGCCTCGACCAGAAGCCGCTCGCGGATTTCCGAATATCGCGTCAGCGCCTCCAGGCCTTTGTCGGTGACCTGGATGACTTTTTCCTTGCCGGATTTTCCGGTTTTGACGAGGCCGGCCGCATCAAGCTTTTTTACCGCGTAGTTGGCGACATGAGTGTCTTCGATATCGAGCACGAGGCAGAGGTCGGACAACGTCTTCGGCCGGCCGCGATGGCGAACCGAGTGAATGATGAGGATCTCGACGGGCGACAGACTGGGCACCCCGGCGGCAGCCATGCAGCGCACCATCCAGCGATTAAACGCGTGAGAAAAGAGGACCGATCCGTATTCGAGCTCCGAAAGAGCCGGCGAGCTGCCGAGTGCCAGATGAGCCGACGAGACGATCAGATCGCGGGGCGCCTTTTGTTCTTTCGATTTTTCCATTGAACGCACTTCCATCCCAATTGCTCAGGCATCTCTCGGTCCGTACCCGCCGCCAGTTGGCGTCACGACAGTAAAGGCCTCACCCGCTTCCAACACCGTGTGGGCAGCACCGATCAGTTCATCAATCGTACCGTCGTTTCGGCGAACGCAGTTGCGGCCGGTCTGCCCGTCTTCGCCACCTTTCAGCCCGAACGGTGCCACGCGGCGATGACCGGAGAGAACGGCAAATTCCAGCTTCTCGAGCGTGCGGATCGTTCGCTGCGTGCCGTTGCCGGAATGCCACTGACCGCGGCCACCGGAATTTGGCCGGATATGGAAATCCTCGAGCACAACGGGGAAACGGCTCTCCAGGATTTCCGGATCGGTGAGGCGCGAATTGGTCATATGCGTGTGCACGGCATCCGCACCGTTGAAGCCCGGGCCTGCCGGCGCGCCGGAGCAGATGGTTTCGTAATATTGGTACTTGTCGTTGCCGAAGGTCAGGTTGTTCATCGTGCCCTGGGCCGCGGCCATGGCGCCGACGGCACCGATCAGGCAATTGGTAACGGCCTGGCTGACTTCGACATTGCCGGCAACGACGGCTGCCGGATAAACGGGCGTCAGCATGGTGCCATCGGGAATGACGATGCGGATCGGCCGCAAGCAGCCGGCATTCATCGGAATATCGGCTTCGACCAGCACCCGGAAAACATAGAGCACGGCAGCGCGCGTCACCGGCGCCGGCGCGTTGAAATTGTCGGAGCGCTGCGCTGACGTGCCGGTAAAATCGACGGTTGCTTCGCGTTTTTCCCGATCGATGGAAATCCTGACGACGATCTTGCAGCCCTGATCCATCTCATAGGAAAATTCGCCATCCGGCAGGCGGTCGAGCACACGGCGCACGCTTTCGGCGGCGTTATCCTGCACATGGCCCATATAGGCATCGACCACGTCCTCGCCGAAGAGCGCGATCATCTTCTTCAGTTCCGCCACGCCCTTCTCATTGGCGGCAACCTGCGCCTTCAGGTCGTTGACGTTCTGCGCCAGCGTGCGCACTGGATAACGCGCACCAGTAAGCAAATCCGCAAGAGCGTCTTCGCGGAATTTGCCACGATCGAGCAGCTTGAAATTGTCGATGTAGACGCCTTCCTCCTCGATATGCGTCGCGAGAGGCGACATCGAGCCCGGGGAGATACCGCCGATATCGGCATGGTGCCCGCGGCTCGCCACCCAGAAACGGATGTGTGTGCCGGCATCGTCGAAAACGGGCGTACAGACCGTGAGATCGGGCAGATGCGTGCCGCCATTGTAGGGCGCATTGATCAGGAAGACGTCGCCCGGATGAATGACCGGATTTTCGCGGATGGCAGTGGCGACAGACGCGTCCATGGAACCGAGATGAACCGGCATATGAGGCGCATTGGCGACGAGATTGCCGTCCGCATCGAAGACCGCGCAGGAGAAGTCCAGCCGTTCCTTGATGTTGACGGAATAGGCGGTGTTCTGCAGCGTGACGCCCATCTGCTCGGCAATCGACATGAAAAGATTGTTGAAGATCTCCAGCATGACCGGATCAGCCTTGGTTCCGATCGCCGTGCGCTCCGGCAGCGCCTTGATGCGGGTGAGCACGATATGATCGTGCGCCGTCAGCTTCGCCTGCCAGCCGTCTTCCACGATGATGGTCTGGTTCGGCTCAATGATGATGGCCGGTCCGGTCACGGTCTGGCCGGGCTGAATGCCATCGCGCATGACAACCGCCGCGTCATGGCTTTCGCCCTGCGAATGGAACAGGGTGCGTCGGATGGGCAATGCCTCGCCCTCAGCCGCTTCGCCACGATCAACGTCAATTTCGGCGGCCGCGCCGCCGATGCATTCCACCTCGACGGCTTCCACGACCAATGGCTTGTCCTCGGCGATGAAGCCGAAGCGGCGCTTATGCAGGATCTCGAATTCCCTGCGCAGGCGCGCCGCGTCGTCATCCTGCGGGAACAATGCCTCGACGGCGAGCAGCGTATCGGTGCCAGCATAGCGGATATGGGCACGCAACACCGTCTTGATCTTGCCGGCCTCGACGCCCTGCGCCACCAGCTCCGGCAGGCACTCGCCCTGCAATTCTCTGCCAAGCGCTGTCATCGCTGCCGGTGCGGCCGCATCGAGCGGCACGCCGAGCGCCTTCTGGCGGGTGGAGCGGATATCGGCAAGGCCCATGCCATAGGCCGAGAGCAGGCCGGACATCGGATGAAGAAGTATGCTCTTCATACCGAGCGCATCGGCCACCAGGCAGGCATGCTGGCCGCCGGCACCGCCAAAGCAGTTCAATGCGTAACGCGTCACGTCATAACCGCGCTGGACGGAAATCTTCTTGATCGCCTCGACCATATTGGCAACGGCGATGCGGATGAAGCCGTCGGCTACCTCTTCCGGGCTGCGTCCGTCACCGATCTCCGCTGCAAGCGCGGCGAATTTCTGCCGCACCGTCTCGATATCGAGCGGCTGGTCCTGGTTCGGGCCGAAGATCGTCGGGAAGAAATCGGGCGGCAACTTGCCGGCCATGACGTTGGCATCGGTCACCGCAAGCGGCCCGCCATTACGGTAGCAGGCGGGGCCTGGGAAAGCGCCTGCGGAATCAGGCCCGACGCGGAAACGGCCGCTTTCGAAATGCAGGATAGAGCCGCCACCGGCCGCCACCGTATGGATCAGCATCATCGGTGCACGAACGCGCACACCCGCCACTTCCGTTTCGAAAGCACGCTCATATTCGCCGTCGAAATGCGCGACGTCAGTCGAGGTGCCGCCCATGTCGAAGCCGATCACGTGGCCGAAACCTGCCTGCTCGCCGGTCTTGGCGAGACCGACCACACCGCCGGCAGGGCCGGACAGGATCGCGTCCTTGCCCTGAAACATATCGGCGGCCGTAAGCCCGCCCGAAGACATCATGAACATGACGCGGGCGCCGGTTCTCGCGACGTCGAGCTCATCGGAGACCTGATGCACATAGCGGCCGAGCACCGGCGAAAGATAGGCATCGACAACAGTCGTATCGCCGCGACCGACCAGTTTGATCAGCGGCGAGACTTCATGGCTGACAGAAACCTGCTCGAAGCCGATGGCGCGCGCGATGCGCGCGGCCGCTGCCTCGTGTGCGGGATATTTGTAGGCGTGCATGAAGACGATGGCGACGGCGCGGTAACCCTTGCCTCGCAGATCGCGGAGTGCTGCTTCGGTCGCGGCTTCGTCGAGTTTTGTCTCGACGGTACCGTCGGCGAGAACACGCTCTTCGAGCTCGACCACATCCTGATAGAGCGCTTCCGGCTTGACGATCTCCGTCGCAAAGATCTTCTTGCGTTCCTGATAGCCGATGCGCAGCGCATCGCGAAAACCCTTCGTCGTCACAAGCGCCAGAGGTTCGCCCTTGCGCTCCAGAAGCGCATTGGTGGCAACGGTTGTGCCCATGCGGATCTCGCCAATCAGCCCGGACGGAATCGGCTCATCCGCCGTCAGGCCGAGATGCAGGCGAATGCCGTGCACAGCCGCATCGCGATAGGCTTCCGGGTTTTCAGACAGCACTTTGCGGGCGTGGAGTGCACCGAACGGGTCGCGCCCGATGATATCGGTGAAGGTGCCCCCACGGTCGATCCAGAAGTCCCAGCTACCAGCTGCAATGCCCGACAAAATCGCCTCCGCCGTTCGTTTCCAATATCACTAAGAAATTATCGATAAATCGTCAACGTTTTACAGAGAACAAAGTCGCCACAGCTATCGATGGAAGGACGGCGTAGCAGAAGCCGGATATTCAGGCGCATAAAATCGAACGCCGCGGCACATGGGCCGCGGCGACAAAATCGGCAGAAATCAAGGATAGTCGAAGACCGGCGCCATGAAGGCATCGGCGCCGCTATTCGATCAACGCGAGGTCAGATCGTCGGGCAGTTCGGCATTGTGGTACTTGCGATAGATGTCGCGCAGCACCTTGTTGTCGAAATTGGTCTTGACCCATTGGTCGAGCCAGGTCTTGAGACCAGCTTCACCCTTTGGAATACCGATGCCGAGATTGGTCTCCTTCTGCGTAAACTTCACCTGCAGCGGATGATCGGCCATCTTCTTGTTGATGCCGTTGATGACAGCCGACTGGCTGGAGAGGATATCGACCTGGCCGGAGACAACCGAGGTGATCAGCGTAGCGTCATCCTCGAAGCGAACGATATCGGCGCCCTTCGCATTGGCGGTGATGTCCTGGTCGTTGGTGGTCGCGCGGGTAACGCCGATGCGCTTGCCATCGAGATCGGCATAGTTCTTGATCTCAACGCTCGGCTGAGCTGCGACGACGAGTGCCAGCGTCGCATAGGGAACGGAATAATCGATCGCCTTCTTGCGTTCCTCGGTAATGCCAAGCGAAGAGACGACCATGTCGGCCTTGCCTGTCTGGACCGAGGGAACGCGCGCAGCGTTGGTGATTTCCACCAGTTCCAGTTCGACGCCGAGATCTTTGGCGATCAGCTTCGCGGTTTCGACGTCCGAGCCGGTGGGCTTGAGGTTTTCATCGACGAAGGAATATTCCGGAATGCCCATCGCGACCGCGATGCGCACCTTGCCCGCCTTCTTGATATTGTCGAGCACGTCGGCATGGGCAACACTTGCCAGCGCCAGCAAGCCTGCGCCGGCCAACAGTGCCAGTTTCGAAATCATTGTCTTCGGCATACTCCAAGTCTCCTCTACCTGATTGCCTCTGCCCGCTCTTTGTCGGGCCTCCTGTAAAACCCGCACCGGTTCATCCGGCGCAGGCAATTCCCTCCCGCAAGTACCGGGGTCTAAAGCTCTGCAGCCATGAATTCCTTGAGCTCCGGTGTCTGCGGATTGCTCAGGATATCGGCGCCACCCGTCTCCCAGACCTTGCCGGTATGCATGTAGATGACGCGGTTGGCAGCGCGCTTGGCAAAGCCCATCTCGTGGGTGACGACGATCATCGTCATGCCGCCGCGGGCGAGATCTTCCATCACGCGCAGCACCTCGCCTGTCAGCTTCGGGTCGAGAGCAGACGTTACCTCATCGAAGAGCATCACCTTCGGCTGCATGGCGAGCGAACGGGCGATTGCCACGCGCTGCTGCTGGCCGCCCGACAATTGCTCCGGATAGGCATCGATCTTTTCCGAGAGACCGACCTTGGCGAGCACCTGCCTCGCGATCTCGAAGGCCTGGTCCTTGCGCATGCCCTTCACGCGGCGCAGCGCCAGCATGATGTTTTCGGCAACCGTCATATGCGGGAAGAGGTTGTAGCTCTGGAACACCATGCCGATATCCCGGCGCAGTGTCCGGAGATCGAGCTTCGGATCTTCCACGCGGTGGCCGCACACTTCGATCGAGCCGTCCTGGATCGTCTCCAGCCGGTTGATGCAGCGAAGTGCGGTGCTTTTGCCGGAGCCGGACTGGCCGATCAGCGCCACCACCTCGCCGGCATTGATCTCGAATGAGACGCCCTTCAGCACTTCCAGAGCGCCGAAGCGCTTGACGACATTGGTGAGTTTAACGGCGACCGACATTGAGCTTCCTCTCGAGAGAGCGGCTCCAGACCGACAGCGGGTAGCACACAGCGAAATAGAGAAGCGCTGCGATGCCGAACACCAGGAAGGGCTGGAACAGGGAATTGTTGATGACCTGCGCCGCACGTGTCAGCTCCAGGAAGCCGACGACCGAGGCGAGCGAGGTATTCTTGACGAGCTGGACGAGAAAACCGACCGTCGGCGGCGTGGCGATCCTCAGCGCCTGCGGCAGGATCACGTCACGTAGCGCCTGCCAGCGCGTCAGGCCGAGACATTCGGCCGCCTCGAACTGGGTACGCGAGATCGACTCCACCGAACCGCGCCAGATCTCGCCGAGATAGGAGCTCGAATAGATCATCATGCCGAGGCCGGCCGCCACCAGCGGCGGCACCGAGATATTGATCACCCCCAGGCCGAAATAGAGGATGAACATCTGGATGAGCAGCGGCGTGCCCTGAACGATCTGGATATAGATGAGGGCAGCGCGCCGCAGCCAGAGGAAGCGCGAAATGCGGCAAAGCATCACGAAGAAGCCGGCGATGCCGCCCAGCACGAAGGCGAGTGCAGACAGCACCACCGTCCAGACGAGGCCATCCAGCAGATAGATGAGGTGATTGAAGGAAAATCCACCGAGCATGGCAACCCCTAGAGCGACGTGCCGAGCCGGCGGCGGCGCGGAAAGGCGATGAGACCGAGGCCATAGAAGCCTGCCCGCATCAGATAGGTAATGGCGATGTAGAGGACCGCGACGACCATATAGGTTTCCAGTGATCGGAACGTGTTCGACTGGATGTTGTTGGCGACGCCCGTCAGCTCCTCGGCCGAGATCTGCGAAGCGATCGAGGTGGACAGCATCATCAGGATGAACTGGCTGGAAAGCGCGGGATAGACGCGCTCGATCGCCGGCAGGAGAATGATGTCACGGTAGATCTGCAGCTTCGACAGGCCGAGCGCCTCGGCTGCCTCGATCTGGCTTGGATGGATGGAATCCATGCCTGCACGGATGATCTCGGCCGTATAGGCACCGACATTGATGACCATGGCGAAGACAGCGGCGGCAATGATCGGCAGGCGGATGCCGACCGACGACAGTCCGAAGAATATGAAGAAGATCTGCACGATGAACGGCGTGTTACGCACTGTCTCGACATAGATACTGACGAGGGCGCGCAGCGGCCCGATAGTCGAGCGACGGGCGATCGCGCAAGCAACGCCGATCACGAGACCGATGACCACCGAAAAGACGGTGATCTCGATCGTGACGAGCGCGCCCGACAGGAAATCGCTCCAATAGGGCAGCAAGGCCGAAAAATCGAACTGGTACTGCATGTCCTCCTCCGTTCCGGCCACGCCAACTCCACTGGCGCAACCTCGCCTCCCCGCAGGGATGCGTCATGTCTCCTCTCGGCTGTCGCGTCAGCGCGCCAGCCAGCCTCCATCAACCGGCAGGACCGTTCCGTGCACATAGTCCGATGCCGCCGACGCCAGGAATACCGCCGCGCCACCGATATCGCCGGGCTCTCCCCAGCGGCCCGCCGGGATGCGGGCAAGAATGCTCGCATTGCGGTCGGCATCTTCGCGTAGCGCTGTCGTGTTATTGGTGACGAAATAGCCGGGTGCGATGGCATTGACGTTGACGCCCTTGCCCGCCCATTCGCAGGCAAGCAGCCGCGTCAGACCGGCGAGGCCGCTCTTCGAGGCCGTGTAGGACGGGATGCGAATACCGCCCTGAAAGGAAAGCAGCGAGGCGATGTTGATGATCTTGCCACGCCCCTTTTCAAGCATGTGACGAGCAGCAGCCTGAGACAGAAAGAAGGCTGTCTTCAGGTTGACATTCATCACCGCATCCCAGTCTTCCTCGGTAAAATCGATCGCGTCGGCGCGGCGGATGATGCCGGCATTGTTGACGAGGATATCGAGGGCTCCAAAGCGCTCCAGCGCTTCCGCAACGATCGGCTTGACCGGCTCGATCGTGCCGAGATCGGCTTTGATGACGTGGAATTTTGCACCCGCCTTGGCGACCAGTGCTTCCGTCTCGTCCATAGACGAGCGGCCGACGGCGACGATCGAGGCACCCGCTTCGGCAAGCGCTACGGCAATGCCCTGCCCGATGCCGGTATTGGCACCGGTAACGACGGCCGTTTTTCCCGAGAGATCGAAAAGGGCCTGCATCGCCGTCACCTCAGATCGCCGATTGCGATATGGTCCATATCGGTAAAGCTCTTGTTGTCGCCGGCCATTGCCCAGATGAAGCTGTAGTTCTTCGTTCCGGCACCGGAATGGATCGACCAGGGCGGTGAGATGATCGCCTGCTCGTTGGCGACGAGCATGTGACGCGTCTGCTGCGGCTCGCCCATGAAGTGGAAGACGCGCTGGTCGGCATCGAGATCGAAATAGAGATAGGCTTCCATGCGCCGGTCATGCGTGTGGCTCGGCATGGTATTCCAGATGCTACCGGTCTCGAGGCTGGTGAAGCCCATGGTCAGCTGGCAGGACTGGCAGACCTCCGGGTGGATATATTGATAGATCGAACGCTTGTTGGCGGTTGCCGCCTCGCCCGGCGTAAGGTGCCGCGCCTTGTCACGCGTCAAAAGCACCGTCGGATGGCCGGCATGAGCGGGCGTCGAAACGAGGTAGAATTTCGCCGGATTGCCGGCATCGGCGCTTTCGAAGCTGACATCGACCGCACCCCTGCCAACATAGAGGCAATCGTACTTCGCCAGAGCGTAGCTGGTGCCATCGACGATCACGCGACCGGCGCCGCCGACATTCAACACGCCGAGCTCGCGCTCGGCCAGAAACGTTTCCTGGCCAATCGCCTTCGGCGCGGTCAGCGCGAGAGCCGCCCCGAGCGGCGCAGCGCCGCCGATCACCATGCGATCATAGTGGGAATAGGTGAGCCGGATGTCGCCAGGCACAAACACCGTCTCGACCAGGAAGTGACGCCGCAGGGTTTCCGTATCGAAACCCTTGACAGCTTCGGGATGGGAGGCGTGTCGCACGTCAATCTGCATTGGAATTATCCTTCTCTCCTCCGGAGGCCACCATCTGCGGGGCATCCTCAATGAAATAGGCTGGGTCGAGCATCTCGGCCTGTTCGACCTCGTGCAGCAGCTTGCCGAGATGGAACTCCATGGCGGCCTTTGCGCCATCCTTGTCACCCGTCCGCATGCAATCGATCACGGCTGCATGTTCGTCGATGACGCGCGTCAGGCGGCCTTGCTGCGGCAGCGTCAGCAGGCGGTAACGATCGCTGTGAACCTTGACCTGCTGGATAATTGCCCAGATGCCGGGGAAGCCGGCGATAGTGCTGATGAGCTGGTGGAAATCATTGTCGATGATATGGAAGGCTGCGACATCACCTTCACGGTGACAGGCATCGAGATCAGCAAGATTGCGCTCCAGCGCCCTTAGACCCGCCGGCGTCATCTTCTCGACCGCGATCGAAACCGTTGTATCCTCCAGCGCCTTGCGCACGAGCATCGCCTCGTAAAGCGCCCGCCGCGGAATACGGGAAACGAACGTGCCCGACTGCGGGAAGACGTCCACCAGACCGTCATCGGCAAGACGGATGATCGCCTCGCGGATCGGCGTGCGGCTGACGCCGAACTGCGCTTCGAGCTCCTTCTCGTTCAACAGCTCCATCGGCTTGCGGCGCAACGACACGATGTCATCGAGAAGCGCATTGTAGACCAGCGTCGCCGCTCGCGGTGCAGCTGCGCGCTGATGCGAGAGCACCGTGACGCCTTGAAGGGAGCGTTTCTTGCGCGTGATTCCGGTGGGCGAATTCATCGCGTCCCTTCACCGGCAAGATTTGAACATTGGGTATCTAAAGCCATCGATAACCGCCTCCCTTCGGCCTGATGAAGGAAGTAATATATTAGTATCCAACTTCTGACAAGCGCATCCTTCGTTTTCGAAAATTGCGTCGTGGAAGGGTTGGCGCGGGATGAGGGCAGCCACCAATGCTGCCCATCCTGGATGCTCGAAAGCCACAACTCATTATGCAGCCCGATGGTATGCCGCTGCTACGGCAACAACCATAGCGCGATCGCGTCAACCCGACATTCCGTAAGCGACGCCGTATTTAAGACAGCATTGAAAGACGGCTCTAATGCGCCATTTTTTGACGTAACCAGAATGGCTGTTGCAGCCCTAAAGCAGGCTCAATGCAGGGGTCGGCGTGCGGTGCCGCCGGCGCCCGGGTTCAGGATGCACCGCGACCAGAGGGAACAAAAAAATGAAAGTACTTTTGGCATCCACCATTCTCGCAGCTGGCGCCATGCTCGCGGGCGGCAGCGCCTTTGCCGCCGATTGCGGCAATATCACCATCGCAAGCATGAACTGGCAGTCGGCAGAAGTGGCTGCAAGCCTCGATAAGTTGATCCTCGAGGAAGGTTATGGCTGTTCGGCAGAAATCGTCAGCGGCGACACCGTCCCGACGCTCACCTCCATGGCGGAAAAGGGAGAGCCGGACGTTGCGCCGGAAGCCTGGGTCAGCCTGCAGCCGGAGCTGGTCAAGCGCGGCCTTGAAGGTGGCAAGGTCGTCCAGGGCGCCAAGATCCTCTCTGACGGCGCGATACAGGGCTGGTGGATTCCCAAATACATCGCCGACGCCCATCCGGACATCAAGACCATTCCTGATCTCCTGAAACATCCCGAACTCTTCCCGGCGCCGGAAGACAAGAGCAAGGGCGCCGTCTTCAACGGCCCGCAGGGCTGGGGCGGCACTGTCGTTACCGCGCAGCTCTTCAAGGCCTATGATGCGGAGAAGGCAGGCTTTACGCTCGTTGACACCGGTTCTGCCGCAGGTCTCGATGGCTCTATCGCCAAGGCCTACGAAGGCAAGCAGGCCTGGGTCGGCTATTACTGGGCACCGACCTCGCTGCTTGGCAAATACGAGATGGTCAAGCTTGGATACGGAACGGAATATGATGCGGCCGAATGGAAGCGTTGTACTTCTATTGCCGATTGCGCCGATCCCAAGCCGAATGCCTGGCCGTCCGACGATGTGCAGACGCTGATCAGCAAGAGCTTTGCCGATCGCGGCGGACCTGCCATCGATTACCTGAAGAAGCGCGCCTGGACCAATGACACCGTCAACAAGCTGATCGCCTGGATGACCGATAACCAGGCGACAGGCGAAGACGGCGCCAAATACTTCTTGAAGAACAACGAGCCCCTCTGGAAAGACTGGGTCTCGCCGGAAGCCGCCGAAAAGATCAAGGCTTCGCTCTAAGCACTCGGACATGACATGGGCAGCCTCGGCGCTGCCCAGACAATCCTTCGGCGCGACGGCCAAAACAACAATCGGCCGCCGCCACTATCTATTTGGGGACCGGTATGGATTGGCTCTGGAAATTTCCGACAATGAATGACGACGTGCTGCGCGAGCTGAAGAAGAGCGTCGACGAAGGATTTCGCGCCTTCACCCGCGCCTATGGCGACAGCATCGAGGCTGCGTTCAGCCCGCTGCAAAGCTTTCTCATCTGGGCAGAGCGGCTGCTGACCGGCACACCCTGGCCAATCATTCTCATCGCTTTTGCCGCAATTGCCTGGTTTGCCAGCCGCAGCTGGAAGGTCGTCATTGGCTGTGTTCTAACGCTTCTTGTCATCGGCTATTTCGACATGTGGCAGGATACGATGAAGACCGTGTCGATGATCTTCGTCTGCACCGTGCTTTCGATCGTCATCGGTCTCCCGCTTGGCATCATGATGGCGCGCTCGAATGCGATGCAGAAAATCGTCAATCCGATCCTCGACGTCATGCAGACCATGCCGAGCTTCGTCTACCTGATTCCCGTCGTCATGCTTCTCGGCATCGGTCGCGTACCTGGCGTCATCGCCGTTGTCATCTACGCGCTGCCGCCGATGATCCGCCTCACCAATCTCGGCATCCGCATGGTGGACGAGAATGTGCTGGAGGCCGCCGACGCCTTCGGTTCGTCGAGCTGGCAGAAGCTTCGCAACGTCCAGCTGCCGCTGGCGCTGCCAACCATCATGGCCGGCATCAACCAGACGATCATGATGGCGCTCGCCATGGTGGTCATTGCCTCCATGATCGGTGTTCAGGGGCTTGGGCAGCCGGTTCTCAAAGCCATCTCCAACCAGTACTTCACCCTCGGCGTCTTCAACGGCCTCGCAATCGTCGGCATTGCCATCATTTTCGACCGAATCAGCCAGGCCTATGGCCTACGGCTCCAGAAGCACCGGGAGATCGTGCATGGGTAGTAATTCGATCGAGATCCGGAGCCTCTTCAAGATCTTCGGTCCGCGCGGCCGTGACTATGTGGACGCCGTCAGCAAGGGCATGTCGAAGACCGAGCTCAACAGGGAGCACGGTCATGTGCTCGGGCTGAAGGACATCAACATCACCATTCCCGGCGGCAAGATCACCGTGATCATGGGGCTTTCCGGCTCCGGCAAATCGACGCTGATCCGTCACATCAACCGACTGATCGACCCGACTTCGGGCGAAGTCCTCTATGGCGGCGAAGATGTCTGCCGCATGGACGCCTTGCAGCTTCGCGAATTCCGCCGCCGTAGGACGGCCATGGTCTTCCAGCGTTTCGGTCTGCTGCCGCACCGCAACGTGCTGCAGAACACTGTCTATGGCCTGGAGATCCAGGGTGTCGCCAAGGCGGAGCGCGAGGAGCGGGCCAATGCCTGGATCAAGCGCGTCGGCCTGGAGGGCTTCGGTGGCCACTATCCGAACCAGCTCTCGGGCGGCATGCAGCAGCGTGTCGGCCTGGCGCGGGCCCTAACCAACGATGCCGAAATTCTCCTGATGGACGAGGCCTATTCGGCCCTCGACCCGCTGATCCGCGTCGATATGCAGACCGTCCTTCTCGATCTGCAGAAGGACCTGAAGAAAACGGTCGTCTTCATTACCCACGATCTCGATGAAGCGCTCCGGCTCGGGGAGAAAATCGCCATCCTGCGTGACGGCGAGGTGATCCAGCAGGGTTCGGCGGCTGAAATCGTCCTCAACCCCGCCAATGATTACATCGCCGCCTTCGTAAAGGAGGTCAATCGGGGCCGGGTCATCAAGATCGGTGCCGTCGCGAAGCAAATTCCGGTCGAAAGCCAGCTGCAGCTTTGCGAAGATATGGATATCGAAGGGGCATTGCGCGAAATGTCCCGCGCCGACGTCTCGTCCGCCACTGTCATATCACAGGAAGGTCAATCGCTCGGCGGCGTTTCATTGCAGGAACTGCTGGCGCTGCTCCTTCACCAGGCATGAAAATCTTAAGCAATCATGCGGCATGGGCTCAAACACATGCCGTTTGTTTAAACATGGTTAATTTTTTCGTTATAATGATCTGGGAGAAGGAACCGAACGATACGTCCGGATGTTGATAGCACGCTGTGGAGGACCGTGAAGATGTTCAAATTTTTCTCGATGAAGCCGTCGACCGAAGACTTCGATGCTGACACCGGCACCTATGCCGACGGCATGACCGACCGTTACTATCGTGATCTGACCGGCCGCACCGAACACCGCTACCGCTCGGCCCATGAGCGCGATTACGGCGCAGCCCGCGAGATCGTCGAATTGGCGCCACACGGCGTCGTCGGCGGCTGATCGCCTCTCGCTTCTTTGTTGATATCAGGCGCGCAACGTTTCCTGCGTTGGCCTGCGCAAACTGCTTGCAAGAACAGTTTTGTTGCGGCCCTTGGCCTTGGCGTCGAGAAGGGCCGCGTCGGCGCGGCTGACCAGCGTATCGACCACGCCTTCTGCAGGTGATGCCGCCACTCCGATGGATACCGACACCGCACCGATGATCTGACCTGAATGTGAAAGTGCCGCTCCACCGATCTGCGCGCGCAGCTTTTCAGCTAAGTCGAAACCATCCTCCTCGCTACAGTCCGGCAGCAGAATTGTGAATTCCTCGCCACCGAAGCGGAATGCGTTGCCGATATCGGCCACAGCGCTGCGCAGAACCTGCCCGACATACTGCATGACCATGTCGCCCGCATCGTGGCCGAACTGGTCGTTGAAACGCTTGAAGTGATCGATGTCGATCATCAGGCATGCGAGCGGCTCCTGGCCCTTGTCGCGCCCATGTCGGTGCAACGTTTCGTCCAGGAAACGGCGGTTGAAAAGCGCCGTTAGCGGGTCGCGGATGGCGAGATCTGTCAGCTTTTCACGAAACTGCAGGTTGGCGACCGCCAAGCCCACATTTTCGGCGATCAGTTCCAGATAGAGGCGAACACTGTCCAGCGCCGGTATTTGCCCGTGGCGCTCCTCCAGATAGAGAAGACCAATCATGTCACCCTGCGCCGTCAACGGGAAACAGGAGGAGGCAACACCGCTTCCTTCCACATGCTGGCAGGGCACATCTCCATCGCCGGTGCCGCTCATGTGCGGGCGGCCGCGCCGCAGGCCCCAGCACGCACTGGCGGGAAAAGCCGCCTGCGCATTCACAGGCTCCAGCCATGTGCCGGTTTGCGCAAGAACG
Organism: Rhizobium sp. 05N49; assembly: GCF_056396805.1. NCBI lineage: Bacteria > Pseudomonadati > Pseudomonadota > Alphaproteobacteria > Hyphomicrobiales > Rhizobiaceae > Rhizobium > Rhizobium sp. 05N49. The sequence goes on along the minus strand of NZ_JBFTME010000004.1, from coordinate 428,539 downwards.
GATTTGTCCTCGTCGAGGATATAAAGACTTCCGGCAATACCCGGAAAGATCTGCGGCGCGAAGCGCGCGACGACATCGGCCAGTTCATATTGATTTTCACAGGCCTGAAGGCGGTGCATCATCTGCAGGATGAGATCCTTGGTATGCTGATCAGCGCGTCGCTCCGCGTCCAGACGCTCACGCTCAAGCCCGTTTTCACGAAAGATCTGGATCGCTTCGTTCATTTCGCCGATCTCATCACGGCGATGATCGTCAGGGACCTCGACCGCATAATCCTGCTTGGCAAGTCGGCTGACGATGCCGGTCATGCGCACCAGAGGCATAGCCACGCGACGGCGAAGGATAAAGTAGAGCACGGCAAGAAAAAGCAGGCCTGTCATCGCCAGCATGATCTTGGCGACAAGGTTCCATTGGTCGCTGCGCCGGCGCGCGTCATCGAGCGCCGCTCCCGTGCGTGTCGCCGTGACGTCGCGCAGATGCCCGGCCGACTCCATCAGTGCCGTCTGCAACCGCTCATGCTCGGAACCGAAAAGCGTTTGCTGCGCTGCCTGTCTGTCACCCTTCTGGAAAGCATCGATCGCGGCGGCTTCCACGGCGTCAAGTGCCTCAGCCTGCTTGTTCATGCCCTCGATAATATTCCGCTCCACGGCGGATATGTCTCTCGCCGCGATCTGCTCGGCCGCCGTCTCGCGCCGCCGTTCGGTTTCCGCGTCCGCCTTGAAGGCATCGAGGTGGCGCTGTTCGCCGCGCATGACATAGAGCCTAGCCTCATCGCTGGAGAGTTCGGCACCCACCTCGAGCTGTTCGGTCAGCGTATCGAGAACAAGATGCTCCTCAACCGCACGCCGCTCATCCTCTGCACTACGCGACGACATGATAAAGGCGGCAGCCGAAAGCGCCGTGAGGATCACGGTAATGCCATAGGCCCAGTTGGTGATGGTGCTGATGCGCATAACTTCCACTTTATTTACAGAGACTTACCGCGTCCGAAAATCTCAATGTTACAAAAAAGTGAGAAGCCTATTATTTCACAGATCGAGTTCAGAAAAAATTAATAGGCCCGCAGCGTTTCCGCTCGGGCCTCTTTCATTGGTTTCGACTTCGCGGCCGCAAACGCATCGTGCCAAAAGCAGAACGGCAGGTTCAATCACTTTCTGCGCAATTGCTCGGGTTTGTGAGCCGCTCTTTTGCCGGACTTTTCGCTCTCGACAATATATTGCGGATCCGACTTCGAGGCTTTTACCTCGTGCCCTTTGATTTTCGTTGGCGCCGTCTGCTTCTTGACCACGCTGCCGACCGTTTCGCCCTGGCTCGTATTCCAGGATACCTTGTCGCCCTTCCTGAGCTTCTCACCCATCGTCTTTCCTTCCAGCGAAACAAGTTGTCTTGCAGGAACGCTTCAATGACGGGTTTGGTTCGTACAGCATGATCCGATAGCACGCGGCTGCGAAATCACAGCGCGGTCCGTCAAGGCAAGGAAATGTCGAAAGGAAACCTGCTAAGAATGCAGCGCATGGCGGGCGAAGACTGCCCACGCATTACCCCGGACGCGGCGGTCGCCGCGTCCGGGGTAGATTCATGATCAGACGAGATCGAAGCGATCAGCGTTCATGACCTTGTTCCATGCAGCAACGAAATCCTTGACGAACTTCGCCTTGGCATCGGACTGGCCATAGACTTCAGCGAGCGCGCGCAGCTGCGAATGCGAGCCGAAGATCAGGTCGATGCGGGTACCGGTCCACTTGACCACGTTGGTCTTGCGGTCGCGGCCTTCATAAACGCCGTCCTTGCCGGCGAGCGGTGCCCAGACGGTGCCCATGTCGAGCAGGTTGACGAAGAAGTCGTTCGTCAGCGCTTCCGGATGCGCGGTGAAGACACCATGCTCCGGCTTTCCGGCCGTCAGCACACGCAGGCCGCCGACGAGAACCGTCATTTCAGGCGCGGTCAGCGTCAGCAGCTGGGCACGGTCGACAAGGGCTTCTTCCGGCTTCATGAACTGCAGGCGCTTGCTGTTCACATAGTTGCGGAAACCGTCGGCACGCGGTTCGAGAGCCGCGAAGGAAGCGGCATCGGTCTGCTCCTGCGATGCATCCATGCGACCCGGCGCAAACGGCACGACGATGTCCTGGCCACCTGCCTTGGCAGCCTTTTCGACACCGGCCGCACCGGCAAGCACGATCAGGTCGGCGAGAGAGACCTTCTTGCCGCTGGTCTGAGCTGCATTGAAGTCCTTTTGGATGCCTTCGAGGGTGCCGAGAACCTTGGCGAGCTGTGCCGGCTCGTTGACTTCCCAGTCCTTCTGCGGGGCAAGACGAATGCGCGCGCCATTGGCGCCGCCACGCTTGTCGGAACCGCGGAAGCTCGAAGCGGATGCCCATGCGGTCGAGACGAGTTCCTGAACGGACAGGCCGGACGCAACGACCTTGGCCTTGAGTTCAGCAATGTCCTTGTCGTCGATGAGCGCGTGATCGACGGCCGGGATGACGTCCTGCCAGATCAGGTTTTCTGCCGGAACTTCCTTGCCGAGATAACGAACCTTCGGGCCCATATCGCGGTGGGTAAGCTTGAACCAGGCGCGGGCAAAGGCGTCTGCGAACTGATCCGGGTTTTCGAGGAAGCGGCGCGAGATCGCCTCGTAGATCGGGTCGACGCGCAGCGCGAGGTCGGAGGTAAGCATTCGCGGCAGGTGCTTCTTCGAAGAATCGAAGGCATCCGGGATGGTGGCGCCAGCGCCCTTTGCGACCCACTGATGAGCACCGCCCGGGCTTTTTTCCAATTCCCATTCATAACCGAACAGGTTCCAGAAGAAATTATTGCTCCACCTGGTGGGGGTCGTCGTCCAGGTGACTTCCAGGCCGCTGCCGATGGCATCGCGGCCGACACCGCTGTTGAACTTGCTCGCCCACCCGAGGCCCTGCGCCTCGAGTTCGCCACCTTCAGGATCGACGCCGACAAACGACGGGTCGCCCGCGCCGTGGGTCTTGCCGAAGGTATGACCGCCGGCGATCAGTGCCACCGTCTCTTCGTCGTTCATCGCCATGCGGGCGAAGGTCTCGCGGATGTCGCGAGCCGATGCGAGCGGATCGGGCGTGCCGTTCGGGCCTTCCGGGTTGACGTAGATCAGGCCCATCTGCACGGCGCCGAGTGGCTCCGCGAGCTCGCGTTCGCCGCTGTAGCGCTCGTCGCCAAGCCAGGTGCCTTCCGGACCCCAGTAGAGCTCTTCCGGCTCCCAGACGTCGGCACGGCCGCCAGCAAAACCAAAGGTCTTGAAGCCCATGGATTCGAGCGCGACGTTGCCGGTGAGGATCAAGAGGTCGGCCCAGGAAATGCTGTTGCCGTATTTCTGCTTGATCGGCCAGAGCAGGCGGCGGGCCTTGTCGAGATTGACGTTATCAGGCCAGGAGTTGAGCGGCGCAAAGCGCTGCTGACCCTGACCGGCGCCACCGCGGCCGTCGGTGATGCGATAGGTGCCGGCGCTGTGCCAGGCCATGCGGATGAAGAGACCGCCGTAGTGGCCGAAGTCTGCCGGCCACCAGTCCTGTGAGTCGGTCATCAGCGCGTGAAGATCCTTCTTCACCGCATCGAGATCGAGCTTCTTGAACTCTTCGGCATAGTCAAAATCCTTGCCCATCGGATCCGAAAGACCGGAGTGATGGTGAAGCATCTGCAGGTCGAGCTGGCTCGGCCACCAGTCGCGATTGCGTCTGGCGCTTGCTCCCGAATGATCGACGGGACATTTGCCCGCGCTGTCAGGTTTGTGGTCCATAGTTTTCTCCTGTTGCTCCAGGCAGCCATCCAGAGACAGCCTGTCCGTTAAACTATTGGGCCTGATTGCATGCTTGACGCCTTGCTGCTGATCGAGCGGGCGAGCATGCATCCTCCCTCTCCTCCCTTTTATCGGAAGCGTGTGATAATTTTAAGTTGGATTTACTGATAGCTGCGATAAGTTCATCTTATGACCAACCTGACGCTCAAACAGCTACGTTATTTTGAAGCGCTGGCACGCCATGGCCGCTTCCGGCATGCGGCCGACGCCTGCGCCATTTCGCAACCCGCTTTGTCCATGCAGATCAAGGAGCTGGAGGAAGAACTCGGCGGAGATCTCTTCGAGCGCGGCGCGCGTGAAGTCAGGCTGACCGCCTTCGGACAGCTCTTTGCGATGCGTGTGCGCGACATTCTGAGAGCTGTCGACGAGCTCGGAGATCTTGCCCGCGCCTCGCAGGACAGACTGCTGACGCGGCTGAGAATCGGCATCATCCCGACCATCGCCCCCTATTTGCTGCCGGCGATCATCAGCGATCTGAACAGGACCTTCGACAATATCGAAATACAGGTGCGCGAAACCTTGACGACCAGACTGGTTCACGAAGTGGCGCAAGGCGAGCTGGATCTGGCAGTCGTCGCATTGCCAGTGTCCCAGCCGTCTCTTACCGAGATCAAACTATTCGAGGAAGAATTCGTGCTGGTTCGCCACCGCGAAGACGAGGGCAAGCCGGTGCCGGAACCCGAGGCGCTGCGCGAAATGCGCCTGCTTCTCCTGGAAGAGGGACATTGCTTCCGGGATCAGGCCTTGTCCTTTTGCGGCATCGAATCGACTCGCCCTCGGGAGATCATGGAGGGCAGCTCGCTTTCGACGCTCGTACAGATGGTCAGCGCCGGCATCGGCGTCACCCTGATCCCTGAAATGGCCGTGCCCGTGGAGACACGCTCGGCGGATGTCTCCATTTCCCGATTTCGCACGCCTCAGCCGTTGAGAACGATCGGCATCATCTGGCGCAATTCGACACCCTTGGTCAAACAACTGCTGCAGATTTCAGAGGTCATTCGTCACTCGGCCGCAAGCCTGCATCAGCATGTCGATCCGGCACGAGCAGGAGTCAAAGGCTGATTTCCGCTGCTCCACTGGCCCGCCCCCGGCCGCGCTCTAGCTTCCCACGCTTGAAACCTTCGGAAATAGAGCACGGGAGCGGCTGAATTGGATCTCATCGACCTGATGCCCGTAACGCCGAACTGGACGGATATCGCACTTCGTCTGGCAGCAACGATCGTCGCTGGCGCATTTATCGGTCTCGACAGGGAGCGAGGCGGACATGCCGCCGGATTGCGCACCACCATTCTCGTTGGTCTTGCCGCCTGCCTTTCGATGATCCAGGCAAATATCCTCCTGGCAACGAGCCAAAGCGCAAACGGATCGATGGATATCCTGCGCTTCCCACTCGGCGTCCTCACCGGCGTGGGCTTCATCGGCGGAGGCGCAATCCTTCGACGCGGCGACATCGCAACCGGTGTCACCACCGCGGCGACTCTGTGGCTGATAACGGCAATTGGCCTGTGTTTCGGCGGCGGTCAGATTGCCGTGGGCTCCGTTGTCACCATCCTTGCCGTCCTCATCCTTTCGCCGCTGAAGCATGTCGACCGATGGATATCAGGCGACCAGAAGGGCACCGTATCGATCAGACTGGAAAACGTTTCAGGATTTCCCGATGTGAAGGCGGCAACTCCTGAACTTTCCGAGGCGATCTTCACGGGGCTGAGGGATATCGAGGGCGGGCATCGCCAACTGATCTACGAGATCAGGTGGAAGTCCGTCCGAGGTGTTCCAAGCGCGGATCAAGTTGCTGCATCGCTGGAAAAAAGCTTCCGTGTGACCCGGTTCGAGTATCGCACGACAGCGACATGAATAACCAGCTTTAGGCAGCACCGGCATGGCCTCCACGCAACGCACTACGCTGCAAAAATTGTCGGCTCTTTGTGACCAAAGGAAGCCGCTCGCTGCAGCCGCATTCCCATGCGGCCGTAATATCGGTCATCGTTTTTATTGCAGACCGGCCTTGTCCAGGCCGTAAAGCTTGTCCGCGGTGCCCGGAACGGCCTTGACCGCAATGCTGATCCGGTTCCATGCGTTGATGGCCATGATCTGGAAGGTCAGGTCGGATACTTCCTTCTCGGAAAGCTGGCCGCGGACCTTCTCATAAAGCTCGTCCGGAACGCCGGTGTCGGAAAGCTTGGTGACCGCTTCCGTCCACGCAAGGGCGGCGCGCTCGCGCGGGCTGAACAGCGTCGATTCACGCCAGGCGGCGACGTGATAGAGACGGAGTTCACGTTCGCCATGGATCTTTGCTTCCTTGGAATGCATGTCCACGCAGAAGCTGCAGCCATTGATCTGGGACGCGCGGATTTCGACCAGATCCCTGGTCGTCTGCTCGATGGAGCTCTCCTTCAATTCCATGCTGAAGGCGGAGAGCTTTTTGACGAGCTCTGGTGAAAGCTGGGCGTAATTCAGTCTTTGCGTCATGTCATCCTCGTCCTTCAAAATCGTTCATTTGGGGAACAGACCGCCGAGGCAGGCGGTCACGGAATGAGTACCAAGCGCGAGGAAAAACGGTAGCTAACCATCGGTTGGGGATAGATCCAACGGTATGAGCGGCCTTGTTGGTAACCCAACCCTGTCCGAGATTTCGGGCGTGGCTGCCGGATCTGCATTGGTCGCACGACCGTGCTTATCAGGGTGCGTGCTTACGCATTTCGGTCTCGATGAAATCCGAAAAGAGCTGCAGGCGGTAAGTCGGCATCCTGCCAAATGCGTGGACAGCCTGGAACGGCATCATCTCCAGTTCGAGCTCGGGCAGAAGCTGGATCAATTCCCCTCTATCCAGCTCCTCCTGAACGATGCATTTCATCAGATAAGCGACGCCCACACCGCTCAAGGCCGCGATCCGGATCGCTGTCGCTGTGTCGAGATCCACCTCTCCTGTCGGCATCATTGTCGAGCCATCGCCAAGGCGAACGGGATATGTACGGCCGTCGATCGCGTAGCGCGCGAAGGGTATTTCACGCAACCTCTCCACCGAACTCACCTGTCCCCATGTCTCGATAAACGCAGGCGATGCGACCAGTACCATCTCCAGATGCACCAGCGTGCGCATCATCAAGTCGCTTCCCGTGACCTTACCGACGCGAAACGCGATGTCGTAGTTTTCGCGGATCAAGTCCACATGCCGATCCGTCGTCCCGAGATCGAGCGTTATGCCGGGATGCTGCGGCAGGAAGCGTGTGAAGATGGGCGGCATGAGAAGCCTCGCAAGCTCGCTTGGCAGGCTCACACGCAAATGACCGGTCGCGCCGCGATCCGCTTGAAAGACATCCGAAGATTCCTCGATCTGCCGGAGAAGTGGCGCAATGTTTCCGAAGAAGGTCTCTCCATCCGGTGTCAGCGTAAGGAGACGTGTCGAGCGACGAAAGAGCTTGAGCCCGAGCAGGCTTTCCAGCCGGGAAACGCTTTTCGATACGCCCGACGGCGTTGTCCGCAGGCTGCGCGCCGCCGCGCTGAAGGATCCGGTTTCGACGGTTCGGACAAACGCTACCAATCCCGCTGCCTCACCTAGCAAATTACCCACGGCGCGATGGTCACCCATGTGCATGATTGCGGAATACCGATCGAATGGCTTGCAGCAGGTAGGACCGCCGGCGATCATGCTGCATGGCATGATTGCCCATGTTCCCGCTCAACGCCTCCCGATAGGCGAGATTTGCTGCAAGATCCTCCGCGAGCTCGGGGCGACCGCCCAGAAGTGGTGCAAAAGCTTCCTTGCTGATTTCATAAACGGTCACCCGTGTTACCGCCTGAAGCGCATGGCTCTCGCCAATTCCGGCGAGGAAGCCACCTTCGCCAAAAAAATCGCCGGGCGCCAGGCGCGCCGCCTCCTCGCCGTCTCTTCTCATCGAAACGATCCCGGCCCGGATGATCATCAGGCTCGCAAGAGAGTCCCCTTCTTTTGCGATCTCATCACCGGGAGAAAAAATGCGCCTGGTCGCTGATACCGCGAGCGCTGTTGTCTCCTCCTCTGTAAGCACCGAGAAAATGGGGATCGCTTCGATGAGGCTTTGCGCCGGGCCCGTGCTGGAGGCCGATGCATTCTGTGCAATGACCTCAGTCGCCGTGATGACCTTGCTGAGCGGCATCGCAAGCTGAAGTCCGCTGGACTTGCAGTGTCGGTATACGAGGTCGATGACCTCACTGCGGGCGACACCTCGCTTCAGTGGACTGGTGACTTGAAAATACAGTTCCACATCAACCGCACTGGCGTCGATGCCGACAAGTGAAACGGCCGGCGGCGGATCCTTGATGATGGAGTTGCAGCTATCCAGCACCGTTTGCATGACGCCGCGGATGACGTGCGGCATGCGTGTCGGCACAATCCGGATCGACAGCGTAATCTGATGATTTTCATCCGGCCTGCTGATATTGGTCAGCCCAAGCTTGGCAAGCACGCTGTTCGGCAAGACGACGATATTGTGAGCGGCTGTCAGCAGATGCGTCGAGCGCCAGTTGCTGGCAACGATCCGTCCTTCCGTGCCGTCGCTGAGAACGATCCAATCGCCGATGACATAGGGGCGCCCCAGCGTCAGCGCGATCCCGGAGAACACATCCCCCAGCGTATTCTGCAAGGCAAGACCAAGGATGACGGCAATGACGCCTGATGTCGCCAGCAACGTCCCGATCGGAACGCCAAAGACGAAAGCCATGACCGACAAGGCGACACCGAGATAAACGACCGCAATCAAAAGGTCCTGAATGAGCCTCGCCTCCCGTGGCCTCCCATCCAGCACGATGTAGATGCGCAGAAAGCCGATGACGGCCCATGAGAGATGCACCCACCAGAATATCTTCGCAGAGACAACGAGCGCACTCATGCTTTCCAGATGCGGTGGGTCGAAGCGAAACGGGACAATCCCTGCCAGCAGAAGAACAATCGTCATCGCGGTAAAGAAGGCGATCTGCACGATCAGGCGCGCGTATGGCCGGGACCGTCCCTGCAGATGCCATACGACGATGCCTGCTATGCCCAGGACATTCAGCAAGACGACGAACGAAGCGATTTCCTGCGGCATCCGGTTTTCTCATCGGCAAAATATACAAGGGAATACAGCCACCAGCCGTCGCTTGCGGGCAGAGACAGGCTGATCGGGAAAGATAGGTTTTGAACTCGCTCCTGTCGGTCTATGGCCGACGGCAGCTTCTCAGAAAGACGGCTAAAGGCATCTTGGAACCCGCCTCAAGATCGACGCCTCTGAGTTCGGGCGGTCATTCCCGCCGTTTAGCAGAATCCGGACTTTCAACGCGCTTTCGTAAAATCCGCTGTCATAAAGGCGAAGCATGATCGGGCCTTTGGCAATAAGTCCTCGGCGCATAGCATAGTCGCCCGTCAGCCCATCTGACTATTAAAACAAGAGTGGGCTTGACACCAAACCTGATATGCTGACCGCTTGCACCGCAATAAGAGCCATCGCGTTGAGCACAATGCCGGGTCGGAGCGCCGTGCTTCTGGCCAAACATAGAGTCCGCGGTTAACGAGACGAAAAATGCATAATCTCGACAGTGCCAACCGTCATTCCCTCGCGAACTGGCTGATTTCAGGCGTTAGAGACGAGTTGCAGATCGAGCCCATATTTCTGCAACTCTGCGACCGTCTTGCTTCCTGCGGCGTTGCTCTCAGCCGCGCCAGCCTCCATCTTCGCGTTCATCATCCCCAGTGGCTCGGAACGCGAGTCGTTTGGGTCAAGAATCACCGCGAAGCGGATATCACGACGATCGGTTACGATGTCGAGGCGACCGACGCTTTTCTCAGAAGTCCGTTTCGCGCCGTCATCAAAAGCGGCGTCGAGATCCGCCAGCGGCTCCAGATCCACGGGCCGCATCAATTTTCCGTCTTCGAAGAGCTGAAGCAGGAGGGCCACACCGATTACATCGCCTGGCCGATCGACCATACGCAGGGCAAACGACACCTTGCGACGTTTTCGACGAGCGAACCGGGCGGATTTACCGATGAGGAAATGGCGCTCTTCCGCGAGATCCTTCCGCTGTTTTCACTGGTCAGCGAAATTCGCCTCAAGAACCAACTGGCGCTGACACTTCTGCAGACCTATGTCGGCCCGCATGCCGGGGAACAGATCCTGGATGGAGCGACGACGCGGGGTAGCGGGACCTCGGTGAATGCCGCCATCATGATCTGCGATCTCCGAAACTTCACCAAGCTCTCCAATCGCCGGCCACGCGATGAGGTCATTTCCATTCTGAATCAATATTTCGATGCCATCGCCGATCCGATCGAAAGACACGGCGGAGAAATCCTCAAGTTCATGGGGGATGGATTGCTGGCTGTATTTCCGCTGGAGAAGGCCGATGCCTGCACCGGTCTCCTTCAGGCTGTCATCGAGGCGCAAGAGGCGATCAAACGCTTCCAGGGAGCGGCATTCGGATACGAAGTCCGCTACGGCACGGGCATTCATCTCGGAGAGGTGATGTACGGCAATATCGGCTCGAAAAAGAGGTTGGATTTCACCGTGATCGGCCCCGCCGTGAATATCGCCTCTCGCCTTGAAGCCTTGACGAAAGAACTGCAGCGCCCGGCCCTGATGTCGGCCGATTTCGTTCGGATGGCGGGATGTTCGGACCAGACGGAATGCCTGGGTTTCTACAACCTCAGAGGTTTCGAAGAACCGGTCGAGGTTCACGCTCTTCGCCTTCCGCCGGTCGGAGGCTGACGCCCGTCGGTAAAGATCAGGGTCTATCGTTTGAGCCGCAGCCCCTCGTCCACCATCACATTGCAATCCAGAATATAGCCGGCTCCACGCGCCGTCTTGATCAGGCTTGGTTTTGACGGCTCCGTTTCCAGTTTGCGTCGCAGGCGCAGAACCAGCGCGTCGATACTTCGATCGAAGACCTCTTCCGAGTGGACGCGACTTGCCGCAAGCAGCCGCTCACGGGACAGGACTTGTTTCGGTGCGTTCAGGAACGCGACCAAAAGATTGAATTCGGCGGCGGTCAGTTGCGTCTCGCCAACGCCCGGCCGCGTAAGTATTCGCTGACGCATGGAGAGCATCCAGTCGCCAAACATGTAAGTACGGCGTTCCCGCCCGGCATCGGGCGCGGACCTCACCCTCATGGCCGCCTTCAGCCGTGCCAGGAACTCTCGCAGGCCGAATGGCTTGGTGATGTAATCGCTTGCGCCAAGCTCAAATCCCAAGACCTTGTCGGCTTCCTCGGTGCGATCGGCACTGGTGATGATGACAGGCGCCGCCGAGAGTGTTGCCAATTGCTGCACGATCTCGAGGGCGTCCTCTCCCTTAAGGTTAAGATCGACGACGAACGCATCGATCACGTCCCTGGAAAGCGCACTTTGCAATTCATCGCCAGCGCTGACGGCAGTAACGCGAAACGACTGTTGCATGAGAAAATCACGGATGAGACTGCGCGCAGAGTGATCGCTATCGGCAACGAGAACATGCTGCATGGGCTTCTCCGTCCGGCACGGGAACGGAGCACAGCCCAGCCGAATATGACAATGACTTGCGATGAGTTGTCTTCAATGGCGCCCCTCCCCGCTCATAGTCGAAGCGCGCCTGTCGGACGATCAAACGTCCGTTTGGGTTTCACCCGAAAATCTGCGGGTTTACGGTGTTCCTGAATCGCCGCTCTTCAGATCCCTTGGTGCCCAAGGCAGACATTCGGGCGTCCGAATGGCCATTGATGAAACGGAAGTATAGCTTCTCACAATCCCCATAAAATATAGCTTCTCCAAGCTTGGTTCGGCGACACTACTCCTCCCAAAGCAACCAGTTCGCGGCACCTACCAAGCATCTCGAAACAAGGAGAACTATATGGATCCGCAACACTTTCGGCCAACGCGCCGAGATACGATGGCGGGGGCGATTACATTTGCAGTCGCTGCCGCAACCTTGAGATTTTCTGCATCCGCAATGGCTGATGAGCCAAAGAACTCAAAGGAAGAACACACCATGAGCACCGAATACGTCACGACCAAAGACGGCGTCCAGATCTTCTATAAGGACTGGGGTCCGAAGGACGCTCAGCCGATCGTCTTCCACCACGGCTGGCCGCTGAGCGCTGATGACTGGGACAACCAGATGCTTTTCTTCCTCGGCAAGGGTTATCGCGTCATTGCGCATGACCGCCGCGGACACGGCCGCTCGACCCAGGTCAGCGACGGTCACGACATGGACCATTATGCCGCCGACGCTGCGGCCGTTGTCCAGCATCTCGACCTCCGCAACGCAATCCACGTCGGCCATTCGACGGGCGGCGGCGAAGCAACCCACTATGTCGCACGTCACGGAAAGGGGCGTGTCGCCAAGCTCGTTCTCATCGGGGCCGTCCCGCCGATTATGGTCAAGACGGCCGCCAATCCGGGCGGCCTGCCGATTGAGGTCTTTGACGGCCTTCGCACGGCACTGGCAGCCAACAGGTCGCAGTTCTATATCGATCTGGCCAGCGGCCCGTTCTACGGCTTCAATCGCCCAGGTGCTCAAGTCTCGCAGCCCATCGTCCAGAATTGGTGGCGGCAGGGCATGGCCGGTGGAGCAAGGGCCCATTACGACGGCATCAAGGCGTTCTCGGAAACGGACTTTACCGAAGACCTGAAATCGATCGAAGTGCCTGTCCTCGTCATGCACGGCGACGATGACCAGATCGTCCCTGTCGCCGATTCCGCTCCGCTCTCCGCAAAGTTGCTGAAGAACGCGACCTTGAAGATTTACAAGGGCCTGCCCCATGGCATGGCGACGACGCATGCCGACATCGTCAATGCCGATCTGCTCAGCTTCTTCAAGGCCTGATGATTTGGGGCGCTGCTGAGGCGCCCCCTTTTTCGAATAGCATTGCGATGAGCTTCGGGAATTGTCGATCGGCAATTCACCACCCAAAACGATCAAAGCCCCTTCCGGGGCTTTGATTATTTCAACGCAGATTTTGATGCCCGGTCAGTGACCCGGAGGTGGGGTAGCCGTCTTGACCCATTCGGAGTACCGCGTCTTGCCGATCCGTACCTGATTACCGGGCATAAGGGAGCCTTCCTTCAGCAGAGCACCGAAATAACGGGTCTGATCATCGGCAACCACTTCGCGCTTGTCGCCGATCTGCCGCATATAGCGGGTGACGGCATCCGCAATCTTGATCGGTTCCGGACCGGCGATTTCGACGGTGGCGTTCAACGGATTACCGAGAACGACATCGACAAGCGCGTCGGCAACATCGTCCGAGAAGATCGGCTGCATCATCGCCGGTGAAAGGTGAACCTTGTCGCCCTGCACGCCGGATTGAGCGATGCCGAACATGAATTCGAAAAACTGCGTCGAGTGAACCAGGGAATAAGGAATCCCGGATTCCTTGATGATCTTCTCCTGGGCAAGCTTGGCGCGCATGTATCCGCTCTCCGGAAGGCGTTCCGTGCCGACGACGGACAGTGCGACATGATGCTTCACGCCTGCAGCCGCTTCGGCAGACGCAATGTTGCGACCCGCGGTCTGGAAGAATTCCATCACTGCCTTGTCTTCGAAGGACGGGGAGTTGGAGAGGTCGACCACGACCTGTGCTCCCTTGAGAACGTCGGCAAGCCCCTCGCCGGTAATCGTATTGACGCCGGATGCGGGAGAGGCGGCAATAGTCTCGTGGCCCTTGGCCTGCAGGCGTTTGACGAGCTTCGAACCGATCAAGCCGGTTCCGCCGATAACGACGATTTTCATAATCTGCTCCTTTTTTGCTGTACCAAAGAGTTGAATGAACCTCCCGCCGCGCAAGCGAGGCGGGGCGGTAGCCAGGTCAGATCGACTTTGTCCGGACCGGCCACTGCGCCAGCTGCCACAACCCCGTGAGCACGGTGGGAGGCTCTGACGATCTCTCCGTAGAATGAATGGGTTGCGTCATCGCTTCGGTCCTGGATTCCTGTGGAAGAGACGGCAGCCTTGAGCCGGCTGCCAGGATCTAAGCCTAAGCGATTGTGGTTGGGCGCATACCCAAACATACGTTGGGGATCGGACCGCGCCCCATGTAACCGACCAGAAGTTCAGCCGGGAATACCCGGCCAGACGGGCAGCGCTATGCGGCCATCGCGAGTTTACACAGAGATCGAGGCAAGCCGGTCTTTCCGGAGTTCGATTGCTTCGGGCGCGGAACGGCTCAGGCATTAACCCCGCTGAAGCTGTTCGACCTTGCGCACGAGATCTGCCAGAGAGCGGCACTGCATCTTGCGCATGAGGCTCATGCGGTGAAGCTTGACCGTCATTTCGCTGATACCAAGCTGATAGGCGACCTGCTTGTTCATCAAACCGCTTGCCACCGCATGCATGACCTCCTGCTCCCTGGGTGTCAGGCTGTCGGCAAGCGCCTGGACGCGTTTCAATTCCTCATTCGACTTGCGGCGTTCGTCATCTATCCTGATGGCGTGATCCACGGCGTCGAGAAGAACCTGGTTGATGAAGGGTTTCGTGATGAAGTCGGTCGCCCCCGCCTTCATTGCCCTTACACTGGTCGGAACATCCGCGTGGGCCGTGAGGAATATGAGCGGCAGTTTACTGCCGAGCGCCAGAAGCTGGCTTTGAAGATCAAGCCCCGAGCCCCCTGGCATTCGCATGTCGACGACGATACAGCCTGGCGCATTGACATCAGCCCCTTTGAGAAATTCCAGACCGTTTGGGAAAGCTGATGCGCGCTTGTTCGTGACCGTGAAAAGATCCACGAGGGCACTGCGCATCTCCGCGTCATCGTCGATGACGTAAACGACCGGCTCGGCGCTCTTGTCCGTTTTCACCTGAGCGTTTTGCATCGAATTACCTCTCTGGCATCTGAGAGATTCCGACCCTTGAATGCGCCCGTATCCCTCTGCTTTGCCCCTTGTCGGCTCTCAGTCACCAAACACGCCAGCCGCCAGATCAAAACAGGCTACAGCCGGCCGGCATGATGCGAGCCTGCTCAATGAGACGCCAATCGATAGCATAGGATATGCGCCGGCGGACGATACACCTTGGTTTACCATCGCCTGTTGCGGGTATGCGTCGTCGTCAAAGCGGAACAAAACCGGCAGCAAACGCTGCCGGTTTTGCCTGCTCGAGGACATAAGCCGGATGGGTTGGACGCTCGGCTGCCATTTCGTTAGCCGCAGGAAGAAACCGGAAAAAGCCCTGCGTTCATCATCCCCATCGTGCCCGGTTAACACGGCTCACGGATACTCAGATACTGGCCGATGCCATGCCAGGCATCCCTAACATTGGTTTGCCAAACCTTGGTTCGGGTTCGGATCTTACGCTGGGTAAATGACATTAATCGCGGGAACATGAGGTTCGAGCGAACACCCGTCGCCCCTGCTTCCGGTCAACCCAAAACTTCGTTTTATCGATCCGCCCCCGGAAACGGCTATCCTTTCAGCATGTCGGTCACTATCCCGAGGGTGTGAGATGAAGATTTTGGTTGTTGGTGCGAGCGGGATGATGGGATCCAAGATCGTTCGTGAATTGGAACGAGCGGGTCAAACCGTCAGTGGCGTGTCGACCAGTACCGGCGTCGACGCCTATACCGGCCAAGGGCTGAGGGCGGCGCTTGTCGACGCGGACGTGCTGATCGATGTCACCAATTACGGATCATTCGGTGATTCAAACGCGCTCGGCTTCTTCAAGCAGGCAGGCAAAAATCTGCTGGCGGCAGCGAAGGATGCTGGCATCGGGCACTATCTTGCCCTGTCCGTAGTCGCCACGGACCGGCTGGTGGAAAACGACTATTTCCGCGCAAAGATGGTGCAGGAAAATCTCATACGGGCCTCTGGGCTACCTCATACCATTATCAGGTCCGCCCAGTTCTTCGAATTCTTCAACGGCATCATCGATTTGGCAGCCGATGGGAATGGTTTCCGGCTGCCCCCCTCTCTGGTCAGACCGATTGCGGCGGACGAGGCTTCGACCTTGATATCAAGGATCATGATCGGCACGCCCCGCAATGACATCATCGAGATCGCCGGCCCGGACCCTGTACAACTGGACCAAATGGCGCGCGAGATCCTGACGGCGACGGAAGATCCACGCTCGATTGCGATCGATCCGACAGCGCCGTTCTTCGGTGTGGAACTTGCCGAAACGACACTCCTTCCGAGAGCCGATGCCCTTGCCGGAACCGTGACGTTCCACGACTGGCTTTCCCGATCGATGATGGCGGCTTAGCGCTTACGCAGATGCTAGCCGTCGCAGACGAAAGAAGGAGGCGCCGCAAAGCGCCTCCTTTTATGGGTTGAGCACCCGCTCTATGCCCGAATGCCTGCAACTCCTTGCCGGCTCGCGGAGCCTGTGGCCTGCTGAATTGCCCAAAGTGTTGCAATGATCCCGAAGATCGCGGGCAGGCTCACCGCCGGGAAGTCGCGCAGGATCACCGACGAAGAGCAGATGCCGACAGCGACTTCCCAAAGATGAAACGTTGCATGGGCGATGAGCCAGAGGGTCGCCCCGGCCCACATCTCGACCCGCCGGCCAGGCTTCCAGGCCCCAAAGGCAAATGCAAGCGCTATAAAGCCCTGGATGATGCCGATATCGCGAATGAAGTGCTGGTTGTACATCCCTGTATCGGTGACGCCGGGAATAAAATAATACCAGCTTTCGGGATCGTAGAGCATGTACAGCGCCAGCCAGCCGGCAAGCAATATGTTGAAGCCGACCATTGCGTAGACAATGAATTTCGTGACCTGCATCGCAACCTCCTTGGATAAGCGGGCCTCAAAATTACCATCCAAGTCCGAGGCTTACCTCCCAAACCAAGGTTGGGGAGCCGAACGTGAGAGCGACTGGAACGCAGCCGACCACCTCTTGAGACAGGCGAGAAACTACCTGCTGGCAATCAGCTTGCAGAAAAAGGCCATTCATCATCTGCCGGCGATGCACAATTTCAGATTGTTTAGAGCTGTGCCCCTACCGCAATAACATTTGGGCTCCGCCAACGAGGACGGAGCCCATTCGGGAACAACTCGAAGATTGAGCCTTACTTGGCGGAAGCCGCGTCTTCGATGATCTTCGCAACCTTGTCAGGATGAGAAACCATTACGACGTGGGATGCACCCTTCACGACGACGGTTTCCTTGGAATGGGCACGCTCAGCCATCCAGCCAAGAGCCTTGGCGGGAATGTTCTTGTCCGCGTCGCCGTAGATGAACCAGGACGGAATGGTCTGCCACGCCGCGCCGGGGGCTGCCTCCGTCAAGGCCGCCTCGGTGATCGGACGCTGAGTTGCTGCCATCAGCTTGGCGGTCTTTGCCGGCACATCGGCAGCGAACTGCTCATGAAACTTGTCCTGCTGGATATACAGATCCTTTCCGCCATTTTCCAATGCAACGGGCTCGGCAAGCGTCGGTGCCAGGGTGCTGCCTGGGAACTTGCCCGAGAGATCGGCAGCAGACTCGCCCTTCTGGGGGGCGAAGGCAGCGACATAGACCAGTGCCTCGACATTTTTCGCCTCTGTCGCGGCCTCGCTGATGACCGAACCGCCATAGGAATGACCGACGAGAACCACCGGCGTCTTTATCCCTGCGACGACACGACCGACATAATCACCATCCGACTTCACGCTGCGCAGCGGATTGGCGACCGCGACAACCGGATAACCGTCCTTTTCGAGGCGAGCGATAACATCGTTCCAGCTCGAAGCATCGGCAAACGCGCCGTGCACGAGTACCACCGTCGGCTTTGCAGATTCAGCGGCAGCAGGGACGGCAAGAGCTGCCAGTGCGCCGAGTGCGAATACGGATTTCAGGATTTTATGCATAAGTGGCTTCCTCTTTTTGATTGTGCACAAGTTAATATGGCGCAATTATTCAGGTGTCGAGTCTTTTTTGTTCAACTAATCGCGAGCAAATGGATGGGAGAATGTTTCGGACCACCGGGCGCTGCGATAGCCGACGTGAGCGGCGCTATCATTGTATTGGCCGCGCTCCGTAGCAATCCAAACCTCCGTTCTAGGGCTTTTCGTGCGGTAACGACTGAAGAGTCGCCCACGGGTCGCCCTCAAAACCGGTTTGCCTGGGAGCTACCGGCATTGTGAGGCCCGATCCTGACCGCGTCGGCCATACAGCCGTCGTTCGATAAATCCGACCAATGTCTGATTTTGCGTCGGAGCGCACGTTGTCCTCCACCGCGGGCCGCAGGCGTAATGGGACTAATCCGAGCGAACGCTCGCGCGGCCGGCACGCGATCCGGCCACACGAAATCTCACGCGCCAGTGTCAGGCCACGCACATGCCTCCATCGACGTGAAGTTCGATTCCGTTCACGAAGGTACCAGCCGAAGCGAGGAAGAGCGCGGCCTGAGCCAGTTCTTCGGGGCGCCCGAGACGTCCTGCCGGTATCAGGTCAGCCATCTGCTGCTCGAATTGCGGGCGGTTGCTTTCACTGACGCCGAGTTTTCCCAGGATCTCGGTTTCGACCGGACCGGGGCTAAGAATGTTGACACGGATCCGGCGCGATTTGAATTCAATCGCCCAATTGCGGGCAAATGCGGCGAGCGCAGCCTTGGTGCCGGCATAGACAGTGTGGTTCGGCAGAACCTTTGTCCCGGCCAGAGAACTCGTGACGATAATATTTCCGCCATCGCGCATATGCGGAGCGATGGTCTGAACACCGAAGAAGACGCCGCGCGTATTGACCGCAAAGTGCTGGTCGTATTCGGCCTCACTGACCGCCTCTGACGCCGCGAGATTGATAATGCCGGCATTGGCCATATAGATATCGATTGCGCCAAAGCGCTCCGTAACCTCAGCCGCGAGCCGGCGATGGAAATCGATGCTGGCAACATCGCCACAAATTCCGATCGCTCCGTGGCCAATCTCGCGAACCGCGTCGTCAATAACATCCTGACGACGTCCGGTGATGACGACTTTCGCTCCCTCCTTGGCGAAAAGGAGCGCCGTCGCCTTGCCAATCCCGCTATTGCCACCGGTGATGACAGCCACTTTATCCTTTAGATCTAGCATCCTAATTCTCCTTGTTGAGACCCAGGAAATAAGCTGTCGCATCGGTCTCCATTAGCCGTGCGCAAGGACAAGGAACTGTGCCCAGAACAGACAAATGAACAGCGCGGGCGGTCATCTGCCTTGAAACCCGGCTGCAGATGAGAGCGCCCACTCGTCATCGACGGGACAACCATTGGGCGGATCGAAGCGATCTGATGCCAAGATACGTTCCCGTATGAATTGCTTCCGTCTTCCACTGTATCGTGGGATAAATCCTGTGCAGGGCATTTCAGCCTGTTGAGACGCGAATGTGTCGCCGGGAGCGGGGGATGATCGTCAGCCGGAGCGCCAGGGCATTGCGCAAACGAGAACGGGCGCTTGCCGAACTCGTCGATAGGGTGCCATCTCACATCTGGCGGCTAACGGCAGACGGCGAGCCAATCTTTTTTAACAAGCAGATGATCGATTACCTCGGCCGGGATATCGCCGATATCCATAAGCCAGGCATGAGCCGGCTCGAAGCAATGATCGAGATGGCGATCCATCCCGATGATGCCGCGGGCTTCAGGGATGCGCTCCGATATTGCTTCGCCACCGGCAAAAGCTTTTCCACGCGATACCGCCTGCGCCGCCATGATGGCGTCTATCACTGGATGTCGAGCCGCGCGGATTCGATACATGACCGGCATGGGCGCATCAGCCAGTGGTATGGCCTCTGCCATGATATCGACGATCAGGTCCACGCCGAAGAGGCGCTGCAGCGAAGTGAACGGCATCTTCAACGGCTCATCGATGCCTTGCCGGTACACATCTGCAGCTGGACGCCTGCGGGAGAGCTCTCCTATGTCAGCAGACGCTACATGCAGGAACTCGGACTTTTCAAAGCAAATTTCGAGGAGTTTGCACGGGCAGCGCAGGAGCTTCTCCATCCCGAGGATGGGCCGGAAGTGAAGCGCAGGATCAGGCATTGCATCCAGGCTGGCGAGGCTTTCATGATGCGATACAGACGGCGCGGGCCGGACGGTACGTTCCATTGGACGGAAGGCCGCTTCGAGCCCCTTCGCGATAAGAACGGCGCAGTCGTGGAATGGTACGGCCTATCGATCGATGTCGAGGATCAGGTTCGCGTGCAGGAGGCCTTGAGCCTTGCCCAGCTGAACCTTGCGCGTGCAAGCCAGGCAGCAAGCCTGGCCGAGCTTTCCGCTTCGATCGCTCATGAGATCAGCCAGCCTCTCGCGGCCGTCATATCAAGCTCGGATGTCGGCCAGCGCTGGCTCTCAGCGGAACCACCCAATATAGAACGGGCGCAGAAAGCGGTCGAACGTATCTCGGCAAGCGCTCATTCCGCCGTCGAAGTCGTCGGCCGCATCCGTGCTTTATTCAAACGCTCGGAAACATCGAGAGATTATACCGCACTCGATAGCGTGGTCAGAGAAGCGCGCGACCTCATGGCCGAGGAGGCGATGCGGCGGCGGGTGCGCATGGATCTCGAGTTCGAGCGAGACCTTCCGCCGATCGCCTTCGATCGGGTTCAGGTTCAACAGGTCCTGATCAATCTGATCCGCAACGGCCTGGAGGCCATGGATTCTGCCGGCAACGACCGCGTCCTGCGCATTCGCGCCTGCCGCGCCATGGATGCAGTGCAGATCGAGATCAGCGATCGCGGCCCGGGCGTCGAATTCCCCGATAGAATATTCGAACCCTTTTTCACGACGAAAGGACAGGGGATGGGAATGGGGCTGGCGATCAGCCGCTCCATCATCGAATCTCACGGCGGACGGTTGAGCGTGGAGCAGGCCGATCCACACGGAGCGAAGTTCGTTTTTACCCTGCCGTTTGAGATGGAACAGGCGGCTCACGCGTGACAACGCAATTCCGAATGCAGGACCTGCGCACTTCTGCGGGGTGTTCTAGCCTCCGCGATAATCCTTGATCGCGCGCTCCAGCCACGACATCAGCAAATCGGCATTGACGGGTTTCTTGAGAAAGGCAACAGCGCCTGCCTGAGAGACGGCGGCTTCGACCTCCTTGTCCCCATGTGCCGTCATGATGATGACAGGCGGATGGGATGGCATTCTGCCTAATGCCTGGAGCATCTCTACGCCTGACATTCCCGGCATTCTGACATCGGCAAGAATGCAATCAGCAAGCGAATAGCCTTTTTCGCTCAGGAATGTCTCGGCTGACTCATAGAGCTCGCATTCATAGCCGGCCGCCTCGAGCAAATCCTTGAGGGATTCCCTGAGATAGCGATGGTCATCAATGACGGCGACTGTCTTGTTGGGGGAACTTGCCATTGCGTAAGTACAATTCTTCTTTTTCGGGCAATGAGCCAGGCGCCACGCAGGTTACTGATACAGTTTGAGATCCGGTTTCAACATGTCAAATTTGCGAACGAGCTCCGCGAGGGAGCCGGCCTGCATCTTTTTCATCATTCGTCCCCGGTGCAGTTTCACCATGATTTCGCTGATCTGCATTTCATGTGCAATCTGCTTGTTCATCAATCCGGCTGCGACATAATGCAAGACTTCCCGCTCGCGCGGAGTAAGCCTGGCCTCGCAAATTTGCAACTCGGCGCGGATAGCGGCCTCTTTCCGGTTCTCGGCATCTCGCCTGATTGCTTCGCCGACTGCGGCGATCACGGCGCTGCCTGCAAACGGCTTGATCAGGAAATCCGTCGCTCCTGCCTTCATTGCCTTTACGGTCAGCGGAACACTTCCGTGACCTGACATGAAGATAATGGGCATGGTGTTGCCGGCGGCGGCGAGCTGGTCCTGAAAGTCCAGGCCACTGATGCCGGGCATCCGCACGTCGAGGAGAATGCAGCCGGCCTGCCTCATATCGCAGCGCTCCAGAAAATCCGAAGCGCTCTCGAATGCGATGGCCTTCATCGCCACCGACTCGAAAAGGTCCACGAGAGAAGCCCTGACAGGGCCTTCGTCGTCGACGATACAGACAACCGGCTCGTCGCTCGTGCTGACTTGATCGATCATCATGGCTTTCCGCGCCTCCAAACGACTGCTTTGCAGAACTCCCCTACCGCCGGACAGCGATCAAGCCAGACACTGCTCCGGTGTGCCGCGTTCATGAGGGGGTTCCCGTCAGCTGAGAGCCACGCCGAAATTTCACCTGGCGACGTGGTCATGTGGCCGCAATACTACCATGCGGCCCGCTTCGCCAAAATACGCCAGGGGGCTAGGTTCGGCTGCAAGATTGATCCGCAAGTCGGTCAAATTCCCTCATCATTGCAAACAGGTAGTCCGCCCATTGCGTCAGGTGAGCCGCGCGGATGCACCCGCGCAGAACCATCGCAAGGCACACCTTCGTTGCCCCCGTCGCACACCTTCGTATAACTGCTTAGCCCGCGAGCCGCCTGTAAGCTGATCACGACCAAGATCGATCAAAGGCGGTTATGATGAGATATGACCCAAGCTCTCGGTACAGGCCTCTCGAGACGCCCAGGCTTCCGCTCGTGATCATCGGCGGTCTGATAATCGCAATACTTGCATATCTCGGCTATGGAGCTACATCGGCGCCCAAGGCGTCCGCAAAAATCTATGTGCCGCTCGCGACATCCTCGTCGTCGCAAGCCGAACCGAATGTCGCATATTTCATCGTGAATGGCGAAACGCTCGCCATGCCACTCGAGCATCGTCCGACGGCGCTCAAGGTTGCGTCCCGCTAGCCGAAGCCGGGCGCATCTCTGCATAGCATCATGCTGGGCCGCAAGAACCCAGACATATAAAAATGTGCTCCGCAATATATACTTGGTTTAGTTGCCCCCTCCTTCAATTTTCTCGTCGATGACGGTATTCTCACGCAGTTCGGGGAAGCGGCATGTCTGCTGGCAGTTGGAGGATCATGCATGGGGGTGGCCACCTCCAAGGGGTCGAAAAGTCCGGTCGCGATTTTGGTTGACGACGATGAGACCGTTTGCGCGGCTCTGGAGAACCTGCTGAATTCGGTCGGCATCGACGCAATGACGTTTTTATCGGGCCGGGAATTTCTCGAAGCGAAGCTGCCCGACCGCCCGAGTTGCGTCGTCCTGGATGTTCGTATGCCCGGCATCAGCGGTCTGGACCTGCAGCATCATTTGACCCGCAATGGCGTCACCACACCGGTGCTTTTTCTGACGGCACACGGGGATATTGCGATGAGCGTGCAGGCAATGAAGGCTGGGGCGCAGGATTTCCTGACCAAACCCGTACGGGACCAGACCTTTCTCGATGCCGTGTCCAGCGCCATCGCAACAGATATCAGCCGCAGGAACGCCTTGTCTGCAGCCGATCGATACGTTTCCCTTTTTGAAACCCTCACGGTACGCGAACGCCAGGTTCTGAAGCTGGTCGTATCCGGCGAAGTCAACAAACAGATAGCCTTCTCCCTCGGGATCAGCGAATTTACGGTGAAGCTTCACCGCAGCAATATGATGAAAAAAATGCAGGTCAGTTCGGTGGCGCAGCTTTTCAATGTCTGGCAGGCGCTGCCGTCGCATGTCCGAATGAACGATGGCTGAAATTACCAACCAGCGTCAGGTCGGGGAAAAGACAACGACAGCAAAGCAAAGAGGACTCCCATGCAGTTGACATCGTCAAAAGAACGGATCGTCACGGCCATGGCTATTGGCGGCAGCGGCATCCTGCTGGCAGGGCTTTTCGCAGACACCTCCGGCATTCTCGTCGCAATGGTCGCCATCTGGCTCTATACAAGCTGGCGCACAGGTCTGGCCGTGCTGCTCATCGGCTGCTTGTTGACGGCGACTGTCATTCTCTCCCCCGCCAATTTCGGCAATGATGAACCCGCGCGGGTCGTCATGTTCGCCTGCTCGGCCACTGCGCTCTGGTTTTTCATCAACGTCTTCAAGCCGCAGAGCCTCTTCGACCGCGTTTACAAGAACATCCAGCCCAATATCGAAGACATTCCGGGCTTTGGCTGGTCGGCCTATCCTGACGGCCGCCTGCGCTTCCTGAATCCGAAGGCGCTCGACTTTGTCGGCGTAACTGCCGAGGAAATGAGCAGGATCGCCAAGCTAGACAATCATTCATGGTGGAGCCTCTTCGTGCATCCCGACGATGTCGAGGGATGCAAGCAGCGATGGGAACACAGCCTCAGGACAGGCGAGCCGATCTTCGAAGAGCAGCGTGTGCGGCGCGCCGACGGGACATACCGATGGCTTCGCGATTCCGCCATCGCATCGCGTGACGAAAACGGCCACATTACGGCGTGGTTCGCGACATCGGTCGATATCGACGATCAACGAAAGGCGGAGGCTGCTCTGCGGGAAAGCCGGGAGCAGCTGCAGCAGATGATCGACACAGTCCCTGCCCTCATCTGGTGCGCCAGCCCGGCCGGCGAAACCTCCTATATCAACAAGCCCCTTATGCACTGGACCGGGATTTCGCTGGAGGGCAATGATCCCGTGGATACAAGGAGGTTCGCGACAGCGATCATCGACACGATCCACCCCGAAGACCAGACGCTGTTTCAGGAGAGCCTTTCGCGGGCTTTCAAAACCGGCGAGCGCTTCGCCCTGAAATATCGGCAGCGGCGCTGCGATGGCGTCTATCGCTGGATCGACGGCAAAGCCGAGCCGCTTCGCGATGCCGATGGCCAGATCATTCAGTGGTACGGCGTCTGCCTCGACATCCATGACGAGATGGAAGCGCATGAAGCAGCGCGCCAGCGGGAGGCGGAACTACGCCTCATCGTCGATACGGTACCGTCTCTGATCTGGCTCATGACCCCCGAAGGACTTCCCTGCTATCTCAACAAGCGCTTCTCCGAATGGGCAGGGCTCAACGAAGGCGATATTCATTCGAGGACGACGGAAGAGGTCGCTGCCGAAGCAGAACTCGTCCATCCCGAGGATCGCGCCGCAGTGACCGAGGCGTTCAGACATGCCATTGCGACGGGTCAGCCCATCAATCACAAGGGCCGGCTTCGCCATAAGGACGGGCAGTATCGATGGATGGATTCACGCGTCGAACCCCTGCGCGACGAGAATGGCAAGATCATTCGCTGGTACGGCGTCAATCTCGACATCGACGACGAGGTCCGTGCGCAGGAGGCGCTGCGCCAATCCGACGAGAGATTGGCAAGGGCGCTGCGCGCCGCCAGCATGTCGGAACTTTCCGTCTCGATTGCGCATGAACTCAATCAACCGCTGCAGGCGGTGGTGGCCAATGCGAATGCCTTCCGCCGTTGGCTGAGCGCGGAACCGCCGAATCTCGAACGCGCCCTGCGGTCCGCCGACTGGATTGTGCGCGATGCCGATGCGGCCGCCGAAGTGGTCAGCCGCATCAGGGCGCTGTTCGGCAAGACCGCCTACCCCAGAACCACGGTCGATCTGAACAATCTGATCAACGATGCCTGCGAACTGATCGCCGACAGGCTCGCCTCCAACAAGGTGAAGCTCGATGTCAATCTCGATCCTTATCTGCCTTCGACCAGCGCGGACCATGTGCAAATGGAACAGGTGATCCTCAACCTCATCCGCAATGGCATCGAAGCGATGCACGATATCGAGCCCAGAGCCCGTACACTAAAGATCGAGTCCAGGTTGCGGGACGGCGACACCGTCGAAGTGGAAGTGAGCGACCTGGGCACCGGGATCAGCGACACCGAGAAGATTTTCGAGGCGTTCTACACGACGAAGCAGGATGGGATGGGCATGGGCCTTGCGATTTGCCGATCGATCATCGAATCCCATGGCGGACGACTGTGGGCCGAGAATGGGCTTCGCGGCGGTGCATCGATCACATTCAGCCTGCCGGTGCGCGACCTTCTCGCCAAGCCGGCGCCGCGCGAAATCCACATCAGGCCGTCAGTCAAAGAACTCGAGGCCCTGTCAGCATGACTAACGGCGACAAACGCACCACGCTGGCTCTCGCCATCAGTTGATCATGGCGGGGGAGTAATCCGGCTTAACGGATACCATCTTGAACGGCGCTTTGCGCCGCAAGATCTTGGCGCCATTGGCTGGGTGTCGTTCCGACGAAACGCCGGAACAACCGGCTGAAATGCGCATGATCCGACAAGCCGCAAGCAAAGGCGATATCACCCATTTCATGCTCGGAGGCGAGCAGCAATGTCCGGGCACGCTCGATCCGCTGCTGCATGACAAAAGCATAGGGTGACATGCCGAAGCTGATCGAAAAGGCGCGGCGGAAATGGCCAGGGCTCAGCTTTGCCGCAGCCGCCAGATCCTCAACACGAACCGGCCCTTCCAGTCTCGCATCGACATAGTCGGTGACGCGTTTGACCTGCCAGTTGCTGAGCCCGGTCCTGCGGCGGACATTTGTCTCTGAGACCTGCGACCGATCACGGGACTCGGAGGAACCACCGTGACGGGGCACCGCCAAAACGCCTTCCTTCAACCTGATCTCGTCATCCATCAGACCGCCCCATGCAACAGCGGGATCGCCATATCCAGATGAACTCTGATCGCCCCGGAAATCCATAGGGTTGAGGACTAGCGAACTAGGCCGGAGGGATAGGTTTCAAGAATGCTACAGCTCGATACGCGGATCGGCGAGCGTCTGCAAAATTTCGACGACGATGTTCACGAGGATGTAGAAGGTTCCAAGAACAACTGTGACTCCTAGCACGGCTGGAAGATCGGCGCTGCTCAGGGACTGAACCATATAAAGCCCAAGGCCCGGCCACCCGAACACGAGTTCGACGATCAGCAGGTTGCCGAACAGAAGCCGGATCTGCAGACCAACCATCGCCAATGCCGGAGATGCAGCGTTGCGAAGACCATGGCGCAAGACGACCGCCGCCTCCCGAAGACCCTTTCCCCGTGCAGTTCCGATGTAGGGCTGATGCATCACTTCGCGCAGCGCACTGTCGAGGCTTCGTCCCACCGCCACGGCAATCGGCAGCGCCAGAGCCAGGGCCGGCAGGAGCAGATGTCTGGCGGCATCCAGGCTGAGGTCGCCCCTGCCGCCGACAAGCGCGTCGATCATGTTGAAGCCAGTCGGGCCGCCTATATCGTCCTCGCTCATCCGGCCCGAACCCGGCAACCAGCCAAGACGGAACCAGAGAAAATAGACCAAAAGCAAGGCCGACATGAACGTCGGAACCGAGCCGGCCGCGATCAAGAGGAATCTCAACCCTCCAGAGCCGCCCAGGATACGGGGCATCACCGCAATGACAGCTGCCAGTACAAGGCCGATGCAGAGAGCAGCTAGTGACAGTTCGAGTGAAGCGGGCAGATATTCTCTTATGTCGGCGGCCACGGGCTGACGGGTTCTGGTCGACGTCCCGAGATCACCTTCAGCGAGTCGCGAGAGAAACCGGCCATACTGGACGATAATAGGATCATCGAGGCCAAGTTGCTGGCGAAGAGCGTTCACACTCGAAAGCGGCGTGAGCGGTCCGGCGATAGCGCGCGCGGGATCTGCCGGAATGATGCTCTGCAGGCAGAACACGGCAAAGCTCATTGCCAAGAGAACGACCACGAGACCCGATAGGCGCCTTATAAAGTAGACCAGCATATCCTAGGTTCCTCGCAACGCCGTGCGAAGGCCGTCTCCCGCAAGATTGGCGAGAAGACAGATGATAAAAATGGCCGCCGCCGGCAATATTGGCAGCCACCAATAAATGGACAGACTATCAAGCGCCCTCGATGTCATCGCCCCGAGCTCAGGCGCCGGGGCCGGTTGGCCGAGCCCGATGAAGGACATGAGCGACATCGTCATAATGGCCGTTGCGACATCCAGTGTCGCCGCCACGAGCAGGGCCGGAAGTGCGCCCGGGAGAAGGTAGCGCAGCAGCAGACGCGGGCCGCTGATACCGGCAATTCTTGCAGCCTCGACATGCGGACGACCGTTCAGCCGCCGAAGCTCGTCGCGGGATATGCGCGCATACCAGGGCCACCACGCGATACCCATCGCAATCATCGTATTAGTAAGCCCTCCACCCAGGGTGGCGATTATCGCAAGCGCCACCAGCGTCGATGGCATGACCAGGAAGAACTCGGCTACCCATTGCGCCAGCATGTCGAGCCTGCGGCTGATGAGACGGGGTATCATGCCGACGCATGTGCCGACGACGAGGCTGATGAGCACAAGGGCAAGCGCGGGCAGCCATGTATATTGGATACCGATGACGATACGCGAGAAGAGATCACGCCCAATCTCGTCTGTCCCGAACCAGTGCTCGGCGGAAGGCGGCAGATAGGCCGCCGCGACACGGAGCTGCGGGTCGAATGGCGTGAGCCATGCGGCGAACAACGCGATGATCGTTACGGCAACTACGCCAAAAAGCCCAATCCGGTCGATCCAGCTGGTGCGGCCGAGAACAACGGGCCAGCGCACGAAGCGTTCCTCGGGAAGGAACTCGGGAATGTTCATAGGTCCGGTCCGCTTGTGCTCGCTTGGGTTCTCGGCATCGCTGCGAGAACGGAGCCCATCGATGGTACATTAAAACCGTCAGTGATCTTATCTGGATCACCCTGCTGCACCACCCGACCTTCATCCAGCACAGCGATACGATCGGCGATTATTCTTGCGGCGGCCAGATCATGGGTCACGAAAAGCACCGCCATGTCTAGGCGGCGTCTGATCTCGCCGAGAAGGTTCAACGTGGTCGCAGCAAGCGATACATCGAGCGCGCTGATCGGTTCGTCGCAGAGCAGAAGTTTCGGCGGCACGATGATCGCGCGGGCGATGACGGCACGCTGGCATTGACCAATGGACAGACCGGCCGGCAGTGAAGACATCAAGCTCTCGTCGAGGCCGACCATTTCTAGCGCCCTGCCAACCTTTTGAAGGCGCTCTGCCTTGCTAAGACCCAGATACCGTAACCGATCGCCGATCTGTTCGCCGATGGAAAGCCAAGGCGTGAGGGATGCCGCAGCATCCTGAAAGACAATTTGTGGCGCATTGTCGATACGGAAAATCTCTCCACCATCAGGGAGCAGAAGTCCGGCCGCGAGCCTGATAATCGTCGATTTGCCGGCGCCGCTTTTCCCAAGGAGGGCCAAGCACTCACCAAGCGCGACCGAAAGATTGACCGATTCCAGCACCTGCTGAGATCTGCGGCGACCAAAGGGGCCGATGGACGTAAAGCTCTTCCTGACATTGGACAACCGCAGCGCTTCCACGGGCGTCGCCGCTGTGACCATCGGCCAGACTTCCGTAGAACGAAGTTGATCTGCACTGGATTTGACCAGGTCGGTGAAGAAGCACGCCGCCGTGTGGTCGCTGACAGAAAGCTGTGTTGGTTGGGGCCGGCTGTTTAAGCACTTGTCCCGGACGATGAGGCAACGGGAGGCATAACAACAAACGTTTTCCGGATCGGCAAGCCTCATCCGCTCGACCGGCAGAGTAGGCAGAAGGTGCATGCGATCCGTGTCAAAATCGAATCGAGTGGCAAGCAGACCGGCGAGATAAGGATGGCCGGGATTTGTCAAAACATCTGCCGTTCTACCCAATTCCAGAATCCGCCCGCCATAGATTACAAGCACGCGATCCGCGAGCGATGCAGCTGCGACAAGATTATGGGTGATGAAAAGAATTGCAGTCTGCTGCTCCCGAGCGATCTTGTGTAGCAGTTCGAGAACCTTACTTCGCAAGGGTAAGTCGAGTGAGGTAATTGACTCATCGGCAATCAGAACTTTTGGCTGTGCCATCAATGCCATCGCGATCAGGACGCGCTGGCGCTGTCCACCAGACAGGCGATGCGGAAATGTGTCGAGTATGGCTTTCGTGTTCTCGAGTCCGACCCTGCCAAGCCAATCCCCGATGAAGCTGTCGTCTCCATCGGCCGATTCCCTGAGTTGATGGCGGATCGTCATCGTCGGGTTGAGGGCACCCATCGGATCCTGGGGAATGGCACGCACAAGCGAGTGACGTGCCGCACGAAGAACCCGCGGCTCTGCTCCAACTATCTCCAAACCGGCAAGATCGATCGAGCCGCTGACCTTCGGCTCGCTAGAGGCCGGCAGAAGACCCTGAATTGTTGCTCCAAGCGTAGATTTGCCCGAGCCGCTCTCTCCGACGACCGCAATGATCTCGCCCGGGAGCGCCTCGAAATTGATCCCATCGAGCACAAGGTGGTCACGATCGCTTCGCCGCAGGACGACACTGAGATTGGCGATGGAGAGGACTGCCTTGCTCACAGCCATCATGCCTCACAGGCTGAGTTAGAGCCACGAACTCCGTCTGAGGCCGTCACCCCGGCCATCAGCGTCTCACGCTCGAAAAATCGATGCTGCCTCTTGGAAAGACCGGCCGCAGACCCAAATCCTTCAGCCCCACGCGATGAACTACAACGTCGTCGACATCGACGAGCGGGATGAAATGGCCTGCATCGAAATACATCTGGCCGGCTTTTTCATAAAGCGCGTTGCGCGCGGCGATATCCGCTTTGGATGCGCCTTCCGCGACAAGCGCATCCGCATCCGGAAGCGCCCTGCCGTAAAGATTGAGCGGCGCATCCTTGGTGAAGAAGGCCTTCGCCTGATTGTCGGGATGAGCCGCGTCCGGTGAAGCGATGATCAGCAGCATGTCCGGAGCTGCAGGGTCGCCCTTCATGGCATAGGCCGCCCCCGGCGGCATGATATGGGAGGTGGCCTGGACACCGATGAGAGATAGCCCGGCGATCATCAGGTCGGCGATACGCCCGTAGCTCGGATTGGCGCTGTAGAGTCCGATGCTGAGGGTGACCGCTCCGTGCCTGGTGATGGCAGATTTCGCTGCCTCAATATCCGTCGGAAATTGCACTGGCTGACCCGGATCCAGCATGATGTTCGGATAGAGCGATTTCGAGACATGCGCATATTGCCCGAAAGCATCGCTCGCCCACAAATTCGGGTTGATCGCGGTCAGAACCGCCTTGCGAACCTCGGCATCGTCGAGCGGCGATCCCGGCTTAATGAAGGCCTCGTATTGTGTCATGCTGGGAGCCGAGGTTATTTGCAGATCGGCTGGCAGGCTACTGACCTGCGCGAACGGGAAATTGGCAGGTACGGCATCGATCTCACCGGCTTTCAATTTGAGAATCTGCTGGCCGATATCAGGAATGACCAAAAATTCCACCTTGCCGAAAAAAGGTTTGGCCCCCCAATAGTTTTCGTTCCGCTCGAGCACATATCGCTCACCTCGCTTGAATTCGGCGAGCTTGAAAGGCCCGGTTCCAACCGCATGATCGGTCAGCCATCCCGTGGCAAGGTCGCCCTTGGCATGATCGGAAAGGGCTCCCGGGCTGATGACTTTCGGCCCCCACGGGCTTGCGAGACTATCCATGAAGGAAGGCTGTGTATGGCGCAGCGTGATGACGACGGTGGAAGCATCCGGTGCTGCGATATCTGCCATGTTGGCGAGCGTATAGTTCTGGACAAGACCGCCGTCGCGACGGCGCTTGAATGAGGTGACAACCGCATCCGCGTTTAGGGCCGTACCATCATGAAACTTGACGCCGTCGACAAGGTGAAACGTATAGGCCAGACCGTCCCCCGATACCTCCCAGCTCTTTGCCAGCAAGCCGGCGATCTTCGTTGAGCCGGCTTCATATTTGACGAGACCCTCGTAGACGCTGTCGAGCGTCGTCAATCCGGCAACCTCAAAACCGTTGTCGGGGTCGAGACTGCCTATATCGGACGAATAGGGAATACGCAGGACATCTTCAGCATGACCCGTAACAACGAAAATCAGCAGTCCAAGTGAAAGGGCAAGCAGGCGAAGACCGATAGCTCGGCTGGTGCGTGCGAATATCGAAGCGAACAGGAATTTCGGCATGAGTGATCCGTGATTGTGTCATATCGGTCGCAGACGGCGGAAGCACAAGGCGACCAAATGCCCGATGCGCAACCGTTGCCAACGCCGTTGTCATCACAATTATAGCGTCACGTTGCTGAAAATCCTTGAAGATTCCGCGCCATAAATATCTCCGGATTCCCTGGCGGACCATATCGCGGAAGCATGTTTCAATGCGTTACCGTTGCACCTGCCTGCAATCCGACAGACCGAAGATAGGCTTCCAATGCTGCCGCTTCGGGCTGCGATACGATCGCGCCGATATAACCATCGGGACGGACAAGGATCCACTCGCCCGACGCGATGTCATAGGTTTCGCGGAACCGGTTTTCGCTGTCCATGAGATCGCCGCCTTGTCCAATCCTATGAATACGCAGGCCCTTGCGCGGCTGAATGGAAATGGCTGCCGCCTCAAATCCGAGAAGTGTCCAATGCGGGCCTTTGAAGAGCTCGAATAGCCGGGTAGCCTGACCTGCGGCACCCTTCAGCAGCGCATCGGGAGCGCGGTCCCCGGCGAGGATACGAGCCCGACGCAGCGGATCGTCAAGCGACAGGCTGGATCCGCCATAACCGATGTCAAGCTGGTGAACCTCGCGGCCACGCCGCATCTCGCCGCGTTTCGCTTCGTCGAGCAGCCTGGTGGCGAGCCCCAGCATGTCCGCTGCGATCGGACGGCGCTCTTCCTCATAGGTGTCGAGCAGCCCCTCTGGAGCACCCGACAGGACGGCTGCCAGTTTCCAGCCAAGATTATAGGCGTCCTGAATGCTGGTGTTCAGTCCCTGGCCACCTGTCGGCGGGTGGATATGGGCTGCGTCGCCGGCGAGAAAGACACGGCCAACGCGATAACTATCGGCAAGCCGGGCGTTCATATTGAATGCCGAAGCCCAGGAAACCGATTGAATATTGATATCGCTGCGGCCTGTGCGCTCAGCCGTGAGGGCCGAAAGCCCCTCGGCGGAGAGATCGATTTCACCCTCCAGGGGTATCGGCCCCTGCATCTGGAAGAGGCCTGTCTCGGCCAAGGGGCAAAAGGAGATCTGCGTTTCCATCGATCCCTCGTTGAATCGATGCCAGACGTCACTGCTCAAACCTGCCAACGTCACATCGGCGACGATCGCGCGAACGCCGAGCGTCTTTCCCGGAAAATCGATGGAAAGTGCATGGCGGACAAAGCTTCGGCCGCCGTCAGTACCAACGAGGTAACGCGCCCGCATGATTTGCTCTTCTCCGCCCTTGGAAATCCTCGCGGTGACCCCTTGCCCGTCCTGCTCGAAGGCAATCAAAGCGCAACCAAATTCCGGGTAGTGACCGAGTTCTGCGAGGCGTTCGCGCATTGCTGCCTCCGTCAGAAATTGAGGGACGAGAAGCGGCGTGCCGTAGGGCTCGGCCGGGATCGGTTCGCCGCCCTCGAAAAGCGCAACAACCTTCACGCTACCGTCGCCATGATATTCGCGCTGGTGCGGATAGAGGCTGCCGGAAGCGGCAATCCTGTCGACGATACCAAGATCCTCAAAGACTTCCAGGGTTCGCGGCTGGAGGCCTTTGCCGCGTGAGCCGCGAAACGGATCATCCATTTTCTCGATCAGCCGGAAGGATACGCCGCGCCGCGCCAGATCGATCGCCAGTGTCAGGCCGGCAGCGCCGGCGCCACAAATCAAAACATCGATTGCATCTGCATCTGTCATTGCCGTAGCTCCTCATTTATGTGTATTACGCACATAATAGGAGAACAGGAATGCCGTCAACAAAAAATGTGCAAAATACACATATCTCAAACTGTATCCGTGACCTTCATGGATCACTCCTTGAAATCGTCAGCGTCATGAACCGTCCGCAACGGGACGAAGCAATGGTCAGGGAGGCTGGGATTTCGCTCGACCGTGCGCTCTTTCCCCTGCTGGTGGGTATCGAGAGACTGGGGCCAATCGGCGTGGTCGAGCTGGCCGACCGTGCCGGCCGCGACTACACGACAGTCAGCCGTCAGGTCGCCAAGCTGGAGAGCCTCGGCCTGATCCAGCGTCAGGCCAGCGCGACGGACCGGYGCGTCAGCGAAGCAATCGTGACCCCGCAAGGCAAATCGATGACGGATCGTGTCGATGCCGCGCGCGAGCGCATGGGGATCGAGATATTCAAGACCTGGGATCCCGATGATCTCGACAATCTGGTCCGCCTGATGCGCAAGTTCGCCGATGCCGTGAGGGACGACCCGGCTCGGAGTTGAACCTGATGGAATGCAGGCGCCTGTGGACACGGCGCCTGCGAACTGTAGCGCATCTACCAGCAGGTGAAACCTGCGTCGACGCTGACGATTGCACCCGTCATCAGGCTTGCAGCACCCGATGCAAGGAAGAGAACAGCGCTGGCAACCTCCTCCGGCGTGCCCATTCGTCCCATCGGCGTATCGTTGAGCCAGATCGGAATCCGTTCACGATTGGCTTCGACTGCCGCAACCATCGGCGTTTCGATATAAGTCGGCGCGACGGCATTGACCCTGACGCCGTGCTGGGCCCACTCGGCGGCCATCGAGCGCGTTATGTGGTGCACAGCCGCCTTCGAAACATTATAAGGTGTCTGCGCCTGCGGCCGGTTGCAGATGATGCCCGACATCGAACCGAGATTGACGATCGCACCGCGTTTCATCGCAACCATGTGACGGCCGAAGGAACGCGAGCACCAGAAGACGCCATTGACATTGACGTCCATCATCCGCAGCCAGTCGGCGTCGGTGACGTCCTCCGACGAAATGCCGTTCTTGCCGATCCCTGCATTGTTCACCAGGATCGATGCCGGCCGGCCACCATCGGCAAGCTCATTGGCAATGGCCTCCATGCGCGCGGAATCAGTGACGTCACCCAACCGTAACTCGATGTCATAGCCCTTGCCCCGAAGCGCCAGCGCCTCCTCTGCGTCGGCTTCGTTACGCTCGATCACGATGACGGCGGCACCAGCCTCGGCGAGCGCATGGGCGCAGCAAAGTCCAATGGCGCGTCCGCCGCCGGTAACGACAGCCCGTTCACCGTCGAGGCGGAATTTTTCCTGATAGCTCATAGCTCGGCTCCTCAGATGTCGAATGCGCTTGGTAGAACGACGATGTCGCGGATCGTGACGTTACGCGGACGCGTCAGCATGAACATGATGGCGTCAGCCACCTCCTTGGGTTCGATCAGGGCCCCAGCTTCCTTCGCCTTGCGGAGGTTTTCCTCCGGCCAGTCGGCAAGCAGCGCGCTGATGACAGGACCGGGCGAGACGGAGCCGACACGAATACCGCTTTTCAGAAGCTGGCGGCGCATGGTCTGGACGAAGCAATGCATCGCCCATTTCGACGGCGAATAGACCGGTTCCCAGGGAACGGGCGCATGGCCCGCGACGGAGCTTGTGACGACGATGTCGCCGGTGCCACGTTCGATCATGTGCGGAATGACGGTCCGGACGTTCTTGATGACGACATTGACGTTCAGGTTCAGCATCCGGTCGATGGCATCGAGATTGGCGTCCGCGAGGTCACCGCCGATATAGGTGCCAGCATTGGCATGAAAGATATCGAGCTGGCTTACCTTGGACAGCACGCGATCGAGAAGCCCAGCGCATGCCTCGGGATCTAGGAGATCCAAAGCGAGAGGTATCGCCTGTGCACCGAGGCGCTCGCAGGCAGACTTCAACGCTTTCTCGTCACGGTCAACAAGAACGACCGTGGCACCCGCCGCGATCATCGCCTCCGTCGACGCCATACCGATACCGGAGGCCGCGCCCGTGATCGCAGCAACCTTCCCTTTCAAATCGTTCATTCCTTCCTCCTCTGTTGGGCGGCCTCATCTCGCTCCGCCGCATGCTGCATGATATTCGGCAAGGCTTTTCGTCACCCGCCAGACCAAAACCTCTTCCGGATCGAGTGGCGCATCGGAAAACAGTGCGGCTGCCGGCATGTGCTGACAGAAAAGCGGAAGTGGCACGGCTTTCCCTGCAAGCGCACCGTAAAGGCGCGCGACCGCGGATTGAGCCGGCTCAGACGTCCAATAGTATCGGATGCGATCAGACAGCGAGTAATGACGAAGCCAGCGCTGCTCATCCTCCGTACCATGATAGTGACGGCTCCAGTTTTCCGGATGCGTCAGCATCAAAGCCTCCATCGCAGCGTATAGCGGACGTTCGCCATAATCAGGCACGAGGTCGGATGCGATCAGATCCAGCCCGTAGAGGGCCTCGCGCAGGACAAAGGTCAGTTCCGGTCCAACCTTGAGGATCGGAAAGCCGTCTTCGACGAGTGCAGTCAGCGGACGAGTGCCCTGATAATCGGTGGAATGCGCTTCGAACACGAATTGTGGCTCGTCCTCGAGCACCTGCTTCAACGCGTCGATCCTGCCGCGATCATAGCTGATGACATTATGGTTGCCGAACTCGACGCCCGGCTGCACCACGAGGCCGATGGCACGCGCAAACGCCTCAGCAAGACCGGCCTCTGCGAAGATACGACGATGGATATCGATCGTCCGTCTGGCGGCCGAAGCCTCGGTCGGCTCGATCGTGGTCAGCGCGTGATCGGCACCACCGGGAGGAGGAACCTCCGTGCCGATTACATAGACCGGCATGGCGCCTCCTGCCCGCCTTGCCGCGGTCTCCGCGACGGCGGCAAGCCGTGCAGCGCGATAAGCGGTCGTCTCATCGTCCAATGCGGCGGGTTCGCCCAGGCAGCCCATCGACGCGTCCAGATGGATCTTGCGGAAGCCGGCATCGACATAGGCCGCGACCATCCTCTCGGCTTCCACCATGGCTTCTTCGGCCACACGATCCCGCCAGGGATTTGGCCCGAGATGATCGCCTCCCAGCACGATGAGATTATCCGGGCACCCCTCCTCTTTGGCGATGCGCAGGACGAGGGCAGCAAAGTCCGCAGGGGTCATGCCTGTATAGCCGCCCAGGTGGTTGACCTGGTTGCAGGTGGCTTCGATCAGAACCGTGCTCGAATGATCCCGCCCATGACGCAACGCCGCTCTCAAGACGATCGGATGGGCCGAGCAGACAGAGGTAATACCAAGGGGACGACCCTGAGCCCTGAGCGTGGCCAGTTGATTGAGCGCAACCTGCATCAGGAACGCCTTTCCGTTGAGGCGATGAACGCGTCGAGTTCCTGACGTGTGCCGGCACCCTCCATCGGGCCACGGATCGCAACATTGCGCGCACCTGCCGCCGAACCATAGGTGAGAGCCTCACCTGGAGACATTCCGAGCCGCCGGCAGGTGAGGTAAGCGCCGCCGAAGCAATCGCCGGCACCGGTCGGATCGACCTCGTCGACGAGGAACGCAGGAGCATCGATACGGCCTCCATCCTTGGCGAAATAGGTCGCGCCTTCCGCACCGCGCTTCAGCACGATCTCCTTCACGCCGATTTCGAAAAGGCGGCGGATCGCTTCGGCTTCGCCTGGTACACCTGCCGCTCTCTCAAGCTCCTCACCCGACGGCAAGAGAAGATCGGCGGCAGCGACGAGCCGGGAAAATCGGCGTTCGGTGCCCTCATCGAGCTGCAGTTCCTTGCGGATGTTCGGATCGACCGACAGCGTACCGCCCCGCGCCTTCACGATGTCGACCGCCTTGTCGATCACCTCCCGAGCACTCCGGACGGAAAGTGCCGAACCCATCACGTGAAGATGCCCGCTACGGCTGATGAGATCGCTGACATCCTGAGACCAGCCGAAGCGTGCGGCCGCGGACCTTGCGATATTATAGACGAAGTCGCGGGAACCGTCGTTGCGGTAGCGGACGAAGGCGCTTCCCGTCGGATAGTCAGGATCGACGGCAATGGTAGAGACATCGACGCCGTCACGCCTGAGGCGGTCAACGTTGACACGACCGAAATCGTCATTGCCGACGGCTCCCACCATCGCCGCCGAGCCGCCGAGCCGGCCGCATTGCGAGATGAAGATCGCCGGCGCCCCGCTGGCGAACGGGCCGACAAGAGACTGAGCCTCAAGGAATCCGTCTCCGACGGTCGTGGCGACGATCTCCACGAGGATCTCACCGACGCAAACCGTGGGACCGAGACTGTCCGGAGCCAGCACTGAAGTCATTGCAATCCTGCTTTCGATAGGTGTCGCTAAGTCGCTGTTGATCGTTGTAAGGCACCGTCTTCACCGCCGAATTCCTCGTTTTCGAGAGAGAGGAAGCGCTGGTGCAGCATGCACGCCGCGCCGAAGGCGGACCCGAATTCCGCATCGTCATCAACGACGATCTCCGGTGTCGGAAAAGGAATGTTCTGGCCCTCCGCCATGTGAACCGCCACACGGGCGGCCACCATCGGATAGAGTGAGGCCACGGAGCCGCCAAGGACAATCCGGACCGGATCGAGCAGACGGCAAGCCTGCAGCAACGCATAGGCAAGATGCCGCGACCACATCTCCGCTATGTTCACCGCGTCCGGAACACGGTCGCGAACGTCGGTGAGGAAATCCTGCAGATCGACGTCGGTACGGCCGGTCGCTTCCCGGTACTGCCGGATCAGCACCTCGCGGCCGATAAGCTGCTCGAATTTCTGTCCGCCGCTTCCCGGTACGAGGGTATGGCCGATTTCGCCTGCAAGGCCATGACCGCCACGAAACAGCTTCCCGTCGATCATAATCCCTCCACCGACGCCGGTCTCCATGAGCAGGAAGAGCGTCACCCCGGAAATGCCGCGACGATAGCTGTCACCGATGGCGAAGGCGTTGGCATCGTTCTCCACCGCAATCGGCACCTCGGCCGGAAAGGCGCTGCGGCCGATCTCCTTCAATGGCACCTCTCGCCAGCCGATGATCGGCGCAAGCGTGACAATTCCTTCCGGCCGGATATGCGCCGGCGCGGATATGCCGAGCCCCCTGCAGTGCTCAACCATTTCCTTCGACATGGCGTTCATGAGGAGCTCGACGCCCCGCGCCACAGCTTCCTCCACGGTCGAGGCCTGCGCCTGGAAGGCCAGCCTGCGACAGGCACGGACGTCTGCCGAAAGATCCACGACGACAGCAGATATGTGCTCGACGCCAAGCTCGAGCCCGGCGAAGAATGCCGCATCCGGCACCAGTTCGAGCATGATCCCCGGCCGGCCGGCGCGCGATTGCTCCGAACGCTGCTTGCTGCTCTCCTCCGACTCCTGGACCAAGCCGCTTTCCGTCAACTCGGCAACGATCTCGCCCGACGACGAGCGGTTCATTCCAAGCTTCCGCGCCAGATCGGCCCGACTTAGGCGGCGATGGCCGTAGATCGTCTGCAAGGCAGCAACGATATTGTTCTGCCTGATCCTGCGTGGCGAGCTTCCGATGGAGACGGTGTCGTTCATCTTCATTTCTCTTCAAATCGACTGCTCCAGCCTACACTTTCGAAGCAGATCGGCAGAAGGATTATCAAGGGCGCGCGTTCGTGACGCGGCGGCGTTTCGCTTCTTCATATTTCAGCTCGATAAAGCGTTTGGCATGTGCCGCCAGCGGATCATTGTCGGTCCAGGTGTCACGCCAGATTGCGCAGGCGAGCGAAAGGCCTTCGTCGACGACCGCGGTTGAAAAGCTCTCGAACACGATGTCGCGCTTGTAGTCGATACCGAGCAACGCATCGAAGATGAGGTCGAAGTTGATGACGCCGTCACCGAGATAGCCGCGGTTGCTTTCGCCGATATGGAAGTAGCCGATCTTGTCGCCGGCGAGCCGGATC
Source organism: Rhizobium sp. 05N49 (assembly GCF_056396805.1). Taxonomy (NCBI): domain Bacteria; kingdom Pseudomonadati; phylum Pseudomonadota; class Alphaproteobacteria; order Hyphomicrobiales; family Rhizobiaceae; genus Rhizobium; species Rhizobium sp. 05N49. The sequence continues at coordinate 389,333 of NZ_JBFTME010000004.1, read as the reverse complement.
GCAGCAGCCGGATTTGCTTCCTCGATATTCATGTGGAAGGTATCGAGATGCAGGCGGACATGGTCCGATCCGGTCTCGGAAATGAACTTCAGTCCCTGGGCCGTCGTATTCAAAAGGTTCGTTTCGAAGCGGTTCACAACCTCAAGGACGAGATCGACGCCGGCATCCCTTGCAATATCCGCAGTCGCAGCGATCGCGGCGACGCTGTTGTCCCAGCCCTTCTTCGTGGGCTGTCGATTATATTTGGTATGGGCAGAATAGAGGATGCCACCGAGCTTGTTGCCGCCGATGTCGCGCACCGCATGCACTGCATCGGCCAGCATCTGCCTGCCGGCGGCGATGGCCGCCGCATCCTCGCTTGAGATATCCTTGTCGACGGGCAGGCCCATCGTCACGCCGATCTCGAGGCCGAGAGATTGCGCGAGCTTCGCCAGACGATCGAGATTGAATTTCTCCGGGCGCAGATAGGCGAATTCGATCGTGCGATATCCGTGCTCGGCCGACTTGTTGAGGGCCATTTCGAGGCCCTCCTGGGTTTGGCCGCCTGTCCATACAAATGAATGGATACCCAATCGACGCATGGCCATTTTCCTCCGCTGGATGCCTGCCTTCGCGCAACAGCTATGTTATTTAGTATGGCAAAGCAACAAATAAATTCAAGGATCGTAATTTTGCCTTTGCGAGGTAAATCGTTGCGATGCAGCAATGTTATTGCGGCATCCTATCTCCATCTCTCTCTCGTAAATTACTTTCTACCGAAAACAACAACATAGCCTGCATATTTGCAGGTTTAGACAACAAATATTGCGCAGGCGGCATTTTTCCTCTACACACAGGTCCGGCGACATGATCTCGCTGCTATCTGGGAGGATTGAAATGAACTACGCTTTGAAGGCCAGCGCGCTCGCGCTGACGCTCAGTCTCGCCACCACTGCCTCGCCGGCCTGGGCAGATTTCTGGTCCGACGCCGGCGCCAAATTCAAGGGCGTGACGCTGCACGGAGTGACCGAAAGCACGCCGCCGTCCAACTACATCAAGGATGTGCTGGCGCCGGAATTCGAGAAGAAGACGGGCATCAAGGTCGAGATCGAGACGACGTCCTGGGATCAGATGTACGACAAGGCCATCAAGGACATGGAGGCCAAGACCGGCATCTATGACATGGTCTATATCGAACAGGACATCATCTATTCGTATCTGTCCCGGGATTTCCTCGTCGACATTACGCAGACGCTGAAGGATCAGGCGGATCTGAAGGCGCCGACCTACGACGACGCAAACTTCACCAGCTTTGCCGACTACTTCAAGGACAAGAAGGGCGATCTCTTTGGCGTGCCGATGGAAGCCTTCCTGAAGACCTACCTTTATCGCAAGGACCTTTTCGACGATCCGAAGATCAAGGAAGCCTTCAAGAAGGAGACTGGCAAGGACCTGAAGCCGGCGACCACGCATGAGGACTACACACAGATCGCCGAATTCTTCACCAAATACGGCAAGGATAACGGCATTGAGCTCTGGGGCACCACTGCGCAGGCCCATACAGGCCACGCCGCGTCCTGGTATGAATATTTCGAATCCATCGCCCCGACCTTCGGTGTCTACAACTGGGGCATCGACGCCAGCAACAACTATGCTGCAACCGTCGAACATGGCGGCGCAATGAACAGCGACAAGGCGAAAGCCGCGCTGAAGTACTGGCTTCATCTGCGCGACATCGCCCCGCCGGAATCGACCCAATCGACCTGGACGGAAACCGCCACGACCTTCGCTGCCGGCCGTGTCGCTCAAGGATTGATCTACGGTGAGAACGCCGCATGGATCGCGAGTGATCCTGCACAGTCGAAGGTGGTCGACAAAGTGGGCTTTGCCCTGCCGCCGCTGGAGCCGGGCGTTCTGGAAGACGCGAAATCCGGAAAGGGCTATATCGGCTATTATGACGGCGGCGCCTTCGGCCTGCCGGTTACATCCAAGAACAAGGAAGCAGCCCTGCTCTTCCTCCAATTCATGGGTCAGAACGACGTGCAGCCTGATTGGGCGATCGCGGCACCGCGCATCACCAACAAGGCGACCTTCGACGATCCGAAGGTCAAGGCGATGGATGTCAAACTCGGCGGTTTCTACACGATGCTGAAGGATGAGGGCAAACTCTTCGCCGGCGCCCCTCCGTATCCGTTCCATGCCCAGCTGCGTGAAGCAACCCTGCCGATCTTCTTCGACATCCTGACCGGCAAGATCGCGCCCGACGAAGGGCTCGACCAGATGGCGGCCAAGACAGAAGAAGAGCTCACGTCGCTCGGCTATCGCAAATAGGTCATCCTCCCCAACTTGGCGGGTCGTCTTCGCTTGGCGACCCGCTCCTTTCTTGACTTGAGAGGCCGCCCCGTTGGGTGCCGAAGAGGATGAGGCGATGCATTCACAAAAACTTGGATGGCTGCTGCTGTCACCGACGATCCTGATCCTCGGGCTCTTCGGCATCTTTCCTTTCATCTACGTTGTCTGGGTTTCGTTTCACCAGTGGAACCCTTTCGCCGCAAATCCGCTGATGGTCTTCAACTGGGCTTCGAACTACCGAACCCTCGTTTTCGACAAGCAGTTCCTTGCTTCGCTCGGCATCACCATCGCCTTCGTGTTCTTCGCAGTCGTTTCCGAACTGATCCTCGGATACATACTCGCGCAGGCGCTGATGAAGGACTTTCCGGGAAAAGCGTTCTTCCGCACCATCCACACCCTTCCTCTGATAATGGCGCCTATCATTGTCGGATCGGTCTGGAAGCTGATGACGACACCGTCGATCGGCATCATCCCATACCTGCTGCGAAGCTGGTTCGGTTACGATCTGAACATCGGCCAGAGTGCGCTCGCGGCATTCACTATCACTGTCATCATGGACGTCTGGCACTGGACGCCGCTGGTCACCCTGTCCCTGATCGCTGCTTTGGTCTCGCTTCCGCCAGATCCCTTCGAGCAGGCGCAGATCGATGGCGCCGGCAAGAGCCAAATCTTCTGGCATATCACGCTCCCTCTGATCCGCCCTGCCCTGCTGGCCACAGTGTTCATCAGGCTCATGGACGCGCTGCGCACGGTCGACGAAGTCCTGATGCTGACCGGAGGCGGTCCGGGGTCGTCGACGCGCTATATCGGCGTTCACATCTTTAGAGAGGTTTTTCCGAAAACGAACTACGGCTACGGCTCAGCGATCTCTGTCGTCGTGCTTTATCTCACCATCGTCGTCTGCTGGCTGCTCTATGTTGGCCTGATTGCTCCCCGCGCGAAGAAAGGCTGATGCGATGAGAAGACAGAACCCCTGGCTTTCGGTTCTCTTGTGGACGCTGATAAGCTTTGCAACTCTCTTCCCGATCTACTGGCTCTTCGTCATCTCGCTGAAGCAGCCCTTCGACCTGTTTTCCACGCCAGACGTCGTCCTTCGGAGCTTCTTCTGGAAGAACTACCAGGACGTGCTGACGAACGAGACCTTGCGGCGATACATGATCAATTCGCTGGTCATTTCGTCGGGGAACGCGATCCTGGTGACGACCCTCGGCTTTCTTGCCTGCTACGCGCTGACGCGTTTCGATCTCGCAGGCAAGGAAAGCATCTTCTTCTGGACGATCACCAACCGCATGGCGCCACCGGCGGTCTTCCTGCTGCCGCTCTTCCTGCTGCTGACGCAAGTCTACAGGATCGGCGACTTTTCGCTGGCTGATACCAGGCTCGGCATGATCCTGGTCTACTGCTCCTTCAACCTCCCCTTTGCCATCTGGACCCTGCGTCCGACCGTAGAGAGCATCCCGAAGGAACTGGACGAGGCGGCCTATATGGATGGCGCAAGCCCGTGGATGGTGCTCTACGACATCGTCTTTCCCTTAGCGCGTCCGGGCCTTGCAGTGACGCTCATCCTCACCTGGGTGTTCGCGTGGAACGAATATCTGCTCGCTGCGACGCTCACCAACTTCAACGCCCGCACACTGACAACGGGACTGTCGGAATACGTGACGACGACCGGGACGGCCTGGGGCATCATGGCGGCAATCTCGATGCTCACATTGATCCCGGCGCTCATCGTCTTCTCGGTGGTGCAGCGTCACATCGTTGCCGGCCTGACCTTCGGCGCAGTGAAAGGATAGCGGGATGGCCTCGAATTCTCGGAACAATGAAAGACAGCCAGGCTTCCTGCCGATCGAGACAAACTGGTTCGACAGGCTGTTCATTTCGGTCGTAATCTGGGTCGCTCTCTCCCTGCTCTGGATGCGGTTCATCGAACCGTTCGGGCTTTCGGTGTGGTTTGCGGCGGCAATCTCGGCCGTGCTCGGCGCCTACATCATCTGGAAGGGGTGAGCCGATGAATTATTTGCACATTACCAAGACGCAAGCCGAGCTGGATTAGGGAGAAACGACTTTGGCAAACGTACAGGTCAGCGACGTCACCAAGAGATATGGCGCGCTTCAGGTCATGCACGGCGTCAGCGTCGATATCGAGGATGGCGAATTCGTCGTCCTGGTCGGCCCCTCCGGTTGTGGTAAATCTACGCTGCTGCGCATGATCGCCGGTCTGGAGACCGTCAGCAGCGGCGACATCAGGATCGGCGGGCGGGTGGTCACCAATGCTCCGCCGAAGGAACGCGACATTGCCATGGTCTTCCAGAGCTACGCGCTCTATCCTCACAAGACGGTCGCCGAGAATATGGGCTTTCCGCTGAAAATGGCGAAGCGTCCGAAATCGGAAATCGCCGAGAAGGTCGGCAAGGCGGCCGAGATCCTTGATCTGACGCGTTATCTGGACCGTTATCCGAAGCAGCTGTCGGGCGGTCAGCGACAGCGCGTCGCCATGGGCCGGGCGATCGTCCGCGACCCTCAGGTCTTTCTGTTCGATGAACCGCTGTCCAACCTCGATGCCAAGCTTCGCGTCACCATGCGCGTCGAAATCAAGGAGCTGCACCAGCGCCTGAAGACGACAACCGTCTATGTGACGCATGACCAGATCGAAGCGATGACCATGGCGAACAAGATCGTCGTCATGCGCGACGGAAGGGTGGAGCAGGTCGGCAAGCCACTCGATCTCTATGACTTTCCGGCCAATCTCTTCGTGGCTGGTTTCATCGGCAGCCCGTCAATGAACTTCCTTCAAGGCAAGGTCGCAACCCGGGAAGGCAAACAGGTCGTCGTCACCGATCAGGGCGTGGTCCTTCCCGTCGGAGGCCTAAATGCCGAAGATGGGAAAGCCGTAACCTATGGCATCCGTCCCGAGCACATCACCATCGCCGAAGACGGTATCCCGGTTGAGGTGTCGGTCTACGAGCCAACAGGTTCCGAAACGCTGATCTTCGGCCGCGTCGGCGGAGTACCGATCGATGCCCTCATCCGCGAGCGTATCGAAGTCACACCCGGCAAGGTGCTGCATTTTCATATTGATCCCCGCCGCGTTCACATCTTTGATCAGGCAACGGGACAGCGATTGTAAGGCGAGGAGCATATGAATTTCGAAGGTAAGAAAGTAATCGTCACCGGCGCCGGCAAGGGTATCGGCCGCGTTGTCGCAGAGATATTGGTCAAACGCGGCGCCAAGGTCGCGGCACTGACAAGAAGTGCTGATGACGTCGTTTCGCTCCGTGAGGACTTAGGCTGCCAGGCCATTCAGGTTGATCTTGCCGATGCGAACGCGACTCGGGAGGCGGCGCGCGCCGCACTTCCAGCGGACTTCCTCATCAGTTGCGCGGGAACGACCGAACTGCAGTCCTTCCTCGAAACCACGGTCGAGGCGTTTGACCACCTGATTGCAGTCAACACGCGCGCTCCGATGATCGTGGCACAGGAATATGCACGATCCTTGATCGAAGACGGTCGCCACGGCGCCATCGTCAACGTGTCCTCCGTCGCGGCCTTCGTCGGCATCCCCGATCATGCGGCCTATTGCGCGTCGAAGGGCGGCCTGGACGGCCTGACGCGTGTCATGGCCAAGGAATTGGCGCCGCAAGGGATTCGGGTAAATGGCGTTCATCCCACGGTGACCTTGACGCCAATGGCGATCAAGGCCTGGAGCGATCCCGAAAAGGCGGCGGGAATGCAACAGCGCATCCCAGTCGGCCGGTTCGCGGAGCCCGAGGATGTGGCGGAGGTGATCCTGTTCCTACTGTCGGACGAAGCCGCGATGGTCAACGGCATCTCGATGCCTATCGATGGCGGTTACATGATCGCGTAGCGCCCTATATTCCTTGGCCGAGCGCGGGCCGGCCAAGAAAACCGCCAACATCTGACGATACTCAACATGCAACTTCGTTGGGGTTTTGGCGGGTCAACCGGCGGAAGCAATCTTCCTGGCCGCGTTGATCGCCCTGCGCGCACCGGATCGCAATTGAGCGGTTTCCGCGCCGGCGATGACGAAGGCGAAGCCGAATTTCAGAAGCTCGCCCGCACGCTCGCCGTCACCGGCAAAGGCGCAGGCGAATTTTCCATGCGCGCGGCAACGCGCAACTGCGTGCTGCATGGCGCTGTCGATCTCAGCCGCATTCGGTGCGACCTGATCGCCATGGGAGAGCGCGATGGAAAGGTCCGAGGGACCGATGAAGATGCCGTCGACGCCGGCGACGCCGAGGATATCATCGATTGCATCCAGCGCCGCGCGCGTCTCGATCATGGCGATTGCGACCGTCAGGTCATTGGCGTTCTTGAGATAGTCGTCCGCCGAAAGGCCGGTGTGGTTGAGCGCCAACGACGGACCCCAGCTGCGCTCGCCGGCCGGCGGGTATTTTGTGGTCTTAACGAAGGCCTTCGCATCCTCGGCCGAATTAATCATCGGCGCGATGATGCCGGACGCGCCGGCATCGAGCAGGCGCGAGGCAGAGGCGAAATCGCCGACCGGAATACGGGCGAGCGCCGGCTTGCCGGCAATACGCACATGGCTGACGGCAGCCGCTGCAGACGGCAGGTCCCACATGCCGTGCTGCATGTCGAGGACGACGGCATCGAAGGCTTCCTGTGCCAGGTGATTGACCAGCAGCGGATCGGGAATGCCCACCCAGGCGGAGATCATCCGGCTTTCATGGTTCCGGATCCGGGCTGCAAAGCCTTCGATGTCAGCTGCACTCATGGCATTCTCCTCAGTTCGCCAGACCACCAATAGCCGTATATTTGACTTCGAGGAACTCTTCGACGCCGCATTTCGAACTTTCCCGGCGGATGCCGGATTGCTTCACGTCGCCGAAAGGAGCGACCGCCATCGAAATGAGTCCCTCATCGATACCGATGAATGCCGAATTCGAGAGCCACGGCAACCCGGAAGATGCGGCCGGCGCGGATCAGACAGTCGGGATAGTCTCGTCACCAGGGACGAAATTCGATCCTCGCACAGCCTCGCAAACGGCGCGTGTCACATCCGCCGTGGTGGCCTTGCCACCGAGATCCGGAGTGAGAATGCCAGCGGCACAGACCTGTTCCACTGCCGAGATCAGTATCTTTGCCGCGGCCGCTTCGCCGAGATGCTCCAGCATCAGCGATGCCGTCCAGAAACTTCCGACCGGATTGGCGATGCCCTTGCCGGTAATATCGAAAGCCGAACCGTGAATCGGCTCGAACATCGACGGAAAGCGGCGCTCGGGATCGACATTGCCGGTCGGTGCGATACCAAGCGAGCCGGCAAGTGCGGCCGCAAGGTCGGATAAGATGTCGGCATGCAGGTTGGTTGCAACGACTGTGTCGATGCTCTTTGGTTTTGCGACCATGCGGAAGGTCATGGCATCGACCAGTTCCTTATCCCAGGTCACGTCGGGAAAGTCCCTGGCTACTTCAGAGGCGATCTCATCCCACAGCACCAGACCGTGACGCTGGGCGTTTGATTTTGTGACGACGGTCAGAAGCTTGCGCGGACGCTTCTGCGCCTCGCCGAAGGCAAAACGCATGATGCGCTCGACGCCCCGGCGCGTGAAGATCGAGGTTTCGGTCGCCACTTCCTCCGGCAGGCCGATATGCGCACGGCCGCCATGGCCGGAATATTCCCCCTCGGAATTTTCGCGCACGATCAGCCAGTCGAGATCGCCTTCCTCCACCCCCCTCAGCGGGCTTCTCACGCCCGGAAAGATGCGCGTCGGGCGGATATTGGCATATTGGTCCAGACGCTGGCAGATTGGCAGGCGCAAACCCCAGAGAGTGATGTGATCCGGCACGTCGGGTGCGCCGACGGCGCCGAAATAAATCGCGTCAGCCTCTTTCAACAGAGACAAAGCATTGTCCGGCATGAACGCGCCGGTCCTGCGATAGCGTTCGCTGCCCCAGTCATAGTGATCGACGTCGAGCGCAAAGGCACCGCTGCGGGCGGCCAGCACTTCAAGCACTTCAAGGCCGGCAGCGATGACTTCGGGGCCGATACCGTCGCCGGGAACGGAGGCGATGCGGTAGCGTCGTAGCTGCGTATTGGTATCGGCGTTCATGCGACCCCCTTTAATCGTCAAATCGGGCCAGCAGCATCTGCTTGGCAATCATCCGGTTGCAGCTTCAGCCTGTTGGCGATCCTGCTTTCTTGGCTGTTGATTTCTTGCACAGATATCCAGGATTCTCGACGATATTTTGCGGTATTTTCAATCCGCGTCTGGCGCGGAATGACGCTTCACTCAGAGCACCATGCGGCAGGCAATGGGCCTTCACATGCCCGTCAGAACGGCAATCCGACATAGTTTTCCGCAAGCGCTGTCGAGGCGGCACGTGAATGGGTCAGATAGTCGAGTTCCGCCTCCTGGATCTTCTGATCGAAATCGCCAGTATCGGGAAAACGATGCATCATCGTCGTCATCCACCAGGAAAAGCGTACCGCCTTCCAGATGCGGGCAAGCGCTCTCCGCGAATATGCTTCGAGGCCGGCTCCCGAACGGTCATCGTAGAATTCCCTCAGGCCTTCGAACAGGTAATGCACGTCGCTTGCAGCAAGGTTCAGCCCCTTGGCGCCGGTCGGCGGCACGATATGGGCGGCATCGCCGACAAGGAACAGGTGGCCGAAGCGCATCGGCTCGGCCACGAAGGAGCGCAGCGGCGCGATCGACTTTTCGAAGGATGGAGCGGTCTTCAGGGCCTCGGCGTGATGGGCCGGCAGGCGGCGGCGCAACTCGTCCCAGAAGCGCTCGTCGCTCCAGTCTTCGACCTTCTCGTCCAGGGAACACTGGATGTAATAGCGGCTGCGCGTCGCAGAGCGCATGGAACAGAGCGCGAAACCGCGCGGATGATTAGCGTAGATCAGTTCGTGATTGACCGGGGAGACATCGGCGAGCAGACCGAGCCAGCCGAAGGGGTAGATCTTTTCGAAGGTGGTGATCGCTTTCTCCGGAACCGCCTTGCGGCTTGGGCCGTGGAAGCCGTCGCAGCCGGCGATGAAATCACAGTTGACACGGTGAGTGACACCATCCTTCTCGTAGCTTACGAAGGAAGAACCACCCGCGAAATCGTGTGGCACGACATTGGCGGCGTCATAAATCGTCGCAGCACCACTTGCCTCGCGCCGCTCCATCAGGTCACGAGTCACCTCGGTCTGGCCGTAGACCGTGACGCGCTTGCCGCCGGTCAGGCCATAGAGATCGATGCGGTGATCGCGTCCGTCGAAAGCCAGTGAAAAGCCGTCATGCGGCAGACCTTCAGCATGCAGCCTGGCAGCCGAGCGGGCCTCATCAAGAAGACGGACGGTGCCCTCTTCCAGGACGCCTGCCCGAACGCGGCCGAGAATGTAGTCCTTGCCGACCCGATCGAGAATGATGTTGTCGATGCCGGCTTCTGTCAGCAGCTGACCCAGCAGCAGGCCCGAGGGGCCTGAACCAATGATGGCGATTTGGGTGCGCAATTGTTTCCTCCACGCAATTGGCTTTTGGCAAATTGTGACCTTTAGCCCTTCCCGCAGCAATGGACTTTCCCACCGAAAAATTGCACAAAACGAACATGGGAACGGAAGGAAACCCATGACGAGACATGTGCCGACCTATGAGCTCTACGGCGAGACATCGGGCAAGGAACCCGATTTCTGGCTTCACTGCGAAACGATCCCCTCGCGCAGCAGCCTGCACCGTTGGGAGATCAAATTGCACCGGCACGCGAGCTTCTTTCAGATATTGTACATCGACGCTGGCGAAGGCGATGCTATTTTCGGCGAGCAGAGCCTCGCCATCCAGCCGCCTGCGGTTGTCACGGTTCCTCCCGGTCTCGACCATGGCTTTCGTTTTTCGCGTGATATTGACGGTCTTGTCGTCACCATGCTGAGCGCCAATCTCAGCCACCTTCCCGGCGACCGCAGCCTGCTCGGCGAGTGGCTCGCCGTCCCGCATCTCACGGCGCTCGACCCTCAAGATCCCGACGCAGCCTATCTCATGCAGAGCTTGAAACGGCTCGGCGAAGAATATCGACACGACCGCAGCGGCCGCAGCGAACTTCTCGCCTCCTATGTCGCGGTCGCGCTACGGCTAACGGCCAGGATTTCCCATCAGGAGAATGTCAGCCGGTTTTCCGCTGATGAAAACGAACGGCGGATGGAGCAGCTGACAGGCCTCATCCAGCAGCATTTCCGCTCACACAGACCCGCTTCATTCTATGCCAGGGAAATCGGCGTCTCGCCGACCCATCTCAATCGCATCGTTCGCTCGATGACCGGAAAGACGGCTCACGACCTGATCGCCAACAAGCTCATCGACGAGGCCAAGCGTGAACTCGTCTTCACGCTCGCAAACGTCCGGGAGGTCGGCTATCGACTTGGCTTTGCAGACCCGGCCTATTTCTCCCGCTTCTTCCTCAAGCATGCGGGCGAGACGCCCAAGGATTGGCGCAAGCGGGAGAAGAACAGGCTGGAGCGAACCTAGGCCGTTCGACGCGCGGGAGCGTCGGCAAGGAATTCCTCGATGAACTTCTTCTGCAGCAGGATGCCGTCCCACTCATCCGCGAAGAACGGTGAATCGTAGATCAGCGTGTAGGGTCCGGCATAGCCGGCCTTTTCGCACATTTCCAGACAATGGCGGTAGTCCGCAGCATCAAGCCCGGAAGCGTTGTAGTCGGCCTTGGCATGGCAGATTTCGGCGCGGCGCATGATATTGGCCAGCCCTTCGTATTTGGCGGGTGCCGCCCAGTTTCCGAGATCTCCATTGAGGCCGACCTTGCCGTCGAGTTCGTCGAGCAGCCAGTTCATTTCCTTCGGCGAGGGCAGAAGCGCGAACCAGTTTTCGGTGACGACACGCACGCCGCTTCCCGTCGCCTGCCCGGCCAGCCATTTCAGGTGCCGCGCGGACCGCGCCAGATTCTCCTCGTTCGGCGCCTGCTTGCCGGCGATAACGCGAATGCGCTCGGCGCCGAGAGACTTGGCGATCTCGATCCAGCCGGCAATCCAGCCTATGTCGCGCTCCGCCGTCTCGGGATTGCTGGGGTCGCCGTCTTCCACGAGCAGTGTCTGGAAAAGAATGTTGGAGGCCTTCAGCGCATCACGGAATTCCGAGAGGTAGCCAGTATCAAGGCTCGGCAGATGGAACGAGCAGACCTCCAGCCGACCAAATCCTCGCTCGGCGAGCATGCCGGGTACTTCGAGCATGCTGACAATGCCCGGCCCATAGGGCTCCTGGCGTGCTGCACTCTTCTGCGGATCGGGACCATAGGGGTAGGTTGCCCCCAGCATCCGATGAAGCGACCACGTGGAAACCGCAAATCGGCCGTTCTGCAAAGCCTGCATCTTTCAACTCCTCCCATTTCCTCGGGACGACATTGGCAAGAATGATGCGCGGCTTCAAGCCCGCAACACCTAGATCCGGTCACCGCGAATGATAGCTTCCGCCGCCAGCGAGACCGTGAGAAGTGCATCGTCGCGATTAGCCGGAGCCGAGAGAAGGAAGCCGGCCGGCATATCCGCCTCGCCCTTGCCGCAGGGGATGGAAACGCCGCACCAATCCAGGAAATTGCCGAGCGCCGTATTGCGCAGTGTCTTGCCATTGGTGGCAACGAAAAACTCGTCGTCACGCTCCAGTGCGGCAATCGGCGGCGCGACATGGGCAACCGAAGGGAAGGCGACCAGGCGATTGCCGATCAGTTGCTCGGTATCGGCGATCAACCGGGCGCGGGCAGCAAGAATGGCGATATAGTCGGGCATGCTGGTCTTTTCGCCGAGACGGGTGCGCATGACGACGCGATGATCCATGCGCGCAGCCTCCGGCCCTGCAAGCCTTTCGCGATGGAGAGCGAAGGCTTCAGCAGTCACGAGCGCGCCATGTTTTGCCATCAGCGAGATGATTTCGTCGAAAGCCGGGATTTCGATCGAACTGATAAGCGCGCCGGCAGAACGCAGTCGCTCGACACCGCCTTCGAAGGCTTCGGCGACACCAGGCCCCAGACCATCGAGCACGACATTCTTGGGTATGACGATATCGATGCCTTTCAGCGACTGCCGGGTAATGGTCGGGGCGGTCAGACCACGCATGGCGGCATCGATCCATATCGCGTCCTGGACGGACCGGCAGAGCGGGCCGAGCGAATCGAGGCTCGTCGCCAGCGGATAGACCCCTTCCATGGCATAGCGCCCGCGCGTTGCCTTGTAACCGACGATGCCGTTCAGGGCGGCGGGAATACGCACCGAGCCGCCCGTATCCGTGCCCATCGCAACCGGTACAAGGCCTGCGGCCACCGCCACGCCCGCACCGGAGGACGACCCGCCGGGAATGCGCGGCTCGTCCTTGCTATGGGGATTTTCCGGCGTACCGTAGTGCGGATTGATGCCGAGTCCGGAGAAAGCGAATTCGCTCATATTGGTGCGACCGACCGCCAGCATGCCGGCATTCTTGAGCAGCGTGACGATGGCTGCGTCCTGCTTCGCGGGTGCGTCGTCCGTCAGGACCACCGAACCGGCCGTGGTCGGCATGCCCTCGATATCGAAAAGATCTTTCCAGGCAATCGGAATCCCGTCGAGTGCACCGAGCGAGCGGCCGTCACGTATACGCCTGGAGGAAGCATGAGCCTCCCGCATCGCCCGCTCGCGCAACAATACCGTAAAGACCGCCTTGTCGGCATATTGCTCGATCCCGTCGAAAATCGCGTCCGCGACATCCAAAGGATCGGCCTCGCCGCTCTGGATGAGTAGGGAAAGCTGAGCGATAGACATCGCACCGAAAGCAGGGGTCATGGGGAAAGTCCTGTGGATATCGAACAGGATTTACCTCCTATCATTTGGCAGGACCAGCCCTTGCACGGCTTTTCACGATGATTAGTACGATTTTGTGAACACTGAGTTTGATTTAGCGCTCTTCAATTTACTGCAGTTAAGACACACATGCGGTGCTGCACGCGGGAGCCGGATCGGCATGCCATTAGCTTGCCTTCCCAAGCCGTATCCCGGTGCATTGCAGGAGACTTGAAATGACACAATCTGAAACTTGGACCTCCGGTCACCAGGATATGGTGCACCAGCATGTGAAGGAGGACGTGAGTTACGGCGAAGCTGAACGCGATTACGCCGACCACGTCAGCGCACAGAAGCTGTCGGTCCTGGAGCGGATCGTGGTCGTGGGCGCCCTCGTACTGCTGAGCTTTGTAGGCTTCACAGCACCGTCGGCACAGACATCAGCGACCGATCCGATGACGACTTCGGCTATTGAAGAGCAAGCGCCTCCGGGTGATAGTCTGGTGCCACACCACCAGCGCTACGGCCATTGCCGTGAAACGAGCCCCTACGCAGACAAGGTCTGCTAAGGGCAAGCGATTTTCGCCGGGCATGGAATCTTTCGTCTGACGTGCATTTCAAGCATAGGAAAGGAAAGAACCATGGCCGGCGACTTGGATTACGACCTTCACCGCTTCATCGAAGCGCAGAACGGCATATACAAGCAGGCTCTTGCGGAGCTGGAAGCCGGTCGCAAGCGCTCCCACTGGATGTGGTTCATCTTCCCGCAGATCGCCGGTCTTGGAACGTCTTCAATGGCGGAGAAATATGCCATTCGCTCGGCAGAAGAAGCCTCGGCCTACCTCGCTGACCCCATCCTCGGCAGCCGCCTTTTGCGCTGCGTCGAGGCAATCCTCTCCGTCAAGGATCGCAGCGCGCACGATATCATGGGCTCCCCGGATGATCTAAAGCTTCGCTCCTCCATGACGCTGTTTGCCGCGGTCAGCGATCACGGCTCGCCCTTTCACAAGGCGATCGATCATTTCTACGACGGAAAATTCGACGAACGGACAATTTCCGTCCTGAGTGCCGGCAACGGCTAACCTGGAGTATGCTCCAGCGCCGCGATCTCCTCAGAGATTTCCTCGATACGCTGCCTCAGATCGATTTGCGTACCGTCGTCCACTTCCTCTTCGCCAAAGCAATAGCGTGCATCGTGCAGTTCGAGTTTGGCTTCAAGCTCGGCGCGTCTGGCATATAGGTGCCGGAGATAGGTGTAATTCATCTCTGCCTCCAGATTGCCCCCAGATCAGCAGAACGGCCATGCAACCCCTAAGGTTCCCTGGCTGCGACAATATCAGCCGAAAGCGGAGATCGCCACGTTGCAGGCTTTTTCAAAATGGCAGGAGCAGCCGCCATCCGCCATGGCCTGACGGGTAACACGCGCACCCTCAAGCAGCAGTGTCAGCGTATCGGCGAGCAGTTCCGGCTCGCGCGAACCGGCAGCCATACAAAGGGCCGCAAGACGGTTGCGCTGCATCGCCTTGTGCCGCTCGATCAACTCGTGCGCCGGATGGCCTTCGCCCTTCAGTTCGATGGCAGCGTTGGCGAGATCGCAACCGGCGGGCTCGCCGTTCAGACAGTGAGCTCTGTCCTCGACCCAGGCAAGCAACTGGCCGCGCGCGTCGCCCGGGTGCGCGGCTTCGAGATCGCGCCAGATCTTCTCGGCTTTTTCGGAGGCGCGGCGCAGTGTCTCGCAGACCAGTTCATCCTTGGAGCCGAAATGCCTGTAGAGCGTCATCTTGTTGGTGGCAGCCGCATCCGCAATGGCATCGACGCCAATGCCGCGAATGCCGCGCTCGCGGAAAAGCTCCGACGCTGTCGAGACGATACGTTCCCTGGGAGGGATTCGATCATCTGAAGCAGCTACGGAGATTTCATTCRACGATTCTGATTTTTTYGMGGACGAAGTCCTTGACATCGATGTGACCGATCGGTAACAAATGCATTGTTACTTACCGGTAACACCACTCTTCGCAGAAGTCAATGCCAGGAGCACTTGGCAGCGGGAGTGGAACACGGGCGACCGCCCACGAAAGGAGGACCGTACCATGAGAAAGACCAGAGAAGATTTGACCATTTCCGAAGCCCTTCGCGACCCGCTGATCGCCATGGTGCTCCGCGCCGACGGCGTGAAGCTTGAAGATTTCAAGCAACTCCTTGAGACGGCCGCACACAAACGCGAGCCGCGTCCCTCCACGGTGAGCGAAATGATCGGGTCCTTTGCCAGCCGCGCCAATCTGCCGGCGATGCCCTGCTTCGGCTGACCTGACCACTGGCCCTACAAGGCCCGATCGGCACTGGGGATAAGCCCTGTTCCCAGACGGGCTGCCGCTATGAGGCGGCAGCCCTTGCGATGTCGCTCACATCAATATCGATTCCCAATAATTCATCCCGCAACCTTGAGACGCTCGCCGCGGGGGGGCGCCATCCTCTGACAACGCCCACCGGCAGTGGCTCCGGCAAGCCGCAAAAAGGGGCTTCGGCTTGCCACTGCTGACCGCGATGTCTGGCAGGAGACTTGGCCGACATCCGATCAGCCGGTATCGCTGATGGGACGAAAACTCAAACTGCGGCTTGTTGTTCCGTCTGCGGCACCGCCGATGCGTGACGGGGCGGCCGCAGATGAATTCGTCGCCTGCAATTACAGCACGTCCCATGACGGCACCTGATGCCCGTCTGCGGCAGCCACCGAAGATTTCATATCCAGAAATTTTGCGATTTGCTTCGCGGGCGGCTATGCCATAGTAATGTAACAGGTTCGCATGATATCAGAGGTATGTTGAATTGGACGGAAAGACTTCCCCCGTAATCCACTCCGAAGATGAAGACCCGGCCGAAGGGACCGGCGCCAAGGGCGCGCGCCGTGCACGTGTCAGCGGCATCGATCGCGCGCTGCAGGTGATCGACCATCTCTACGAGACGGGATCGCCGGCCGGCGTCTACGCCATCGCCAAGGCAGTAAAGGCACCGCTTTCTACCGTCTATGTCATCGTCGACGATCTGGTCGAAAAGAATATGCTGACGCGGCAGTCCGACGGGTCGATCTGGCTCGGCTCGCGGCTCTACCATTACGGCCTCGCCTATGCGCGGTCGCTCGATTTCATGAGTGTCGCGACGCATGAGATGCATGACCTTTGCCGCCAGGCCGGCGAAACCGTTCAGGTCTGCGGCCGTGACGGCGATTTCATGCTGGTTCTGGCCATGGCCGATGGCCCCAGTCATTTCCAGGTCGCCTCCCGCGTCGGCACTCGTGTACCGCTCAACTGGACTGCATCTGGCCGTCTGTTGGTCGGGCATCTGCAGGAAGACGAGCGGGTCGAGCTCTTCAAGCGCTGTGCCCGCTCCTCGCCGACGGGCCGCGCAGAGATCGATCCCGCAACACTATCGGAATCCGCCGGAAAAGCCTTTGAATCGCGCCTCTCGATCCAGGCAGGCGAATCCGATTATGCGGTTGCCTGCATCGCCTCGCCGATTTGCGATCGTGAAGGTCAATGCGTCGCCACCATTTCCATCGTGCTGCCGGAGCAGAAAGCCTTTTCTGACGAAAGCCACTATACCGCACAGGTACGCAGTTCCGCCGAGCGCATCGAAAAGTTGATGGGCTGGCGCAGCCATTAAGCACTATTCGGACCGGTCATTCGGCCGCCAGTGGCTCCTTATTGGCATAGTATTGGGCTGCCTGGTCGATTTCCTCGGGCGTCATCGCGCGAGCGACATTGCGCATCTGGCTGCTGATGTCGTTCTGCCGTGAGCCGGATATAAAGGCCAGAAGCTGGGTCTTCAGATACAGTTCCGACTGACCCTCGAGCCAGGGGCTGCCGAGCTTGTTCTCGATGCTGCCATGGCAAGAACCGCAAGGCGCAATGCCGCGCGTCGGCGCGCCGCTCGCGACGATCCGCGGCACAGGATTGCTGCCTGGCGGATGAAAGCCTGGGAGGCGCGGCAGGTAGGAATAATAGGCCGCCAGATCCTGCATGTCCTGCTCGGTCAGCTTCACGGCAAACGGGCTCATGACGGCGTTGACACGCACACCGTCCTTGAAGTCACGAAGCTGCTTGTAGACGACGCTTGCGTATTGTCCCGCAAGGTTCGGAGAGTCGGCACGACTGACGCCCGTCGGGCCATGACAGATCGCGCATTGCTGGGCCAGTGTTGCGCCCCGACCGATCGCCTCCTCGTCCCGCCTTCTCGGCACAGCCGTCGCGACATTGACCAGGGATGTCTTGTAATCCGGCGTGATTGTTTCGGAAGGCGTTCCCGGCCGCGGCAATCCCGCGGCCCGGCAGATGGAATCCCAGATGCCCGCTACCTGACCCCCTGCCTCCAGGCGCGGCAGCAGCACAAAGCCCAAACCTGCTGCTACGACAAAGATGCCCGCGGTGACGGTCACGCTCGTGACCGTCCAGCGATTGCGGAAGCTGATCATCTTTTCGCGAGGCATCATCGTTCTCCCACATAGACTGCGGGCACAGATGTATCGTCACGCACGGCGAGCTGAAGGATTGGATATCCGTAATTCGTAATGGTCAGCCCGATCATCAGAGCGATCCAGAGACCGTAGCTGTTGAGCGCAGCGGGCACCCTGGTCAGCGGATGGACGGCGACCGCGAAGCGATATTCCTCGGGCTCTTGCCGCACCGAAAACTGCGTGCGGACCAGAATGGCAATGAAGAGAATTCCCGCCGCGACGAGAATGAACCCGCCGAAGACGGAGAACACGACCGATAGGGCCTCGTTGGCGAGCGCCGGATCGGTATAGTCGAAGAAAGACATTCGACGTGGCATGCCGAGAATGCCGACATAGTGCCAGGGAAATGTCGTCACGATCATCCCGATGAACCAGAGCCAGAGCTGCAGCCTGACGAGCCCGAGGCTGACGATCTGTCGACCGGTCAAATGGGGCCAGAGATCATAGGCGATCGCAAAATACATGATGACGATGGCGCCGCCGAAGATGAGATGGAAGTGCCCTGTTATCCACTGCGTATTGTGGATCGACGCGTCGAGCTGGTAGCTCATGTTGATGAGCCCGCCCGCCCCGCCGAAACCGAGCATGATGAAGGAGAATGTCACGGCCAGCATCATGGGGTTGCGCCACGGCAGGACCTTCAGCCAGCCGAACATGCCACGGCCGCCGCGCGCGCGGGCGGCGATCTCTATCGACGCGCAGATGGTAAAGACGGTCAAGAGTGTCGGAAGCGCAACGAGCGCGGTGAAAGCGGAGTGGATGAACTTGAAGCCTGCGCCGACCTGCGGATCGGCAAACGCGTGGTGGATGCCGATCGGCATTGCGACGACCAGGAACAGGATGAAGGAAATCCGCGCCATCGTATCGCTGTAGATCCGCCCGCCGATCGACCGCGGCACGATCGTGTAATAGGCGATATAGGTCGGCATCAGCCAGAAGTAGACGATGGCGTGCAATGTCCACGAGAAGAACACGCGGGCAAGACCTGCATCGATCGTCGACTTGAAGCCCAACGCTACGGGAATGATCTGCAGCAGAAGTTCGAGCGCCGCACCGACCGCAGTCCAGCCCCAAAGATAGGAGCCTGCGACATTGGCAAACATCGCCAGCGGGACGGGAGCGCCCGGATTGGCCTTTTTCCAGATGCCCAGATTGACGGACATCAATGCCACCCAGATCCAGGAACCGACGACGACCATCACGACGCCGATATAGTAGAACGGATTGCCGATCAGCGGCGGATAGAATGTGTAGAGAACGGAAGCCATGCCCAGGGCTACCGGAATCATCGCGACGACGGAGCCGACGGCAATCAGCCAGAACCCTGCCCATGCCCAGCGAACACCGACCAGATTCTGCTTCAGGGAAGACTCGCTGATCGCATAACCGAAGGCCATCGCCACGAGGGTCGGGAATACATAACCCATGACAGTGCCATGCGCCGTCAGCGAGCGATAATACCATTCCGGATTGTTGACCCAGGGGGACAACGGGCTGCGGACATACATCTGCCAGGCGCCGAGCAACAGAGCCAATCCGAAAACCGCAAAGGCGAGCCAGAAATGCGCAAGGATCAATCTGCGATTATGGAGCACAGGAAAGCCTCCTCTTGTCCGCCATTTCCGAGAGGAACTGTTGCTTGTCCACGACCTTCACCCTTGCCCACATGCCCTCATGACCGACACTGCAGAACTCCTGGCAGGGCATCAGGTGGTCACCGGGGGCTGCAAAGCTTGCCTTCTGGATCGACACGTAACCCGGTACGAGCATCGTATTGATGTTGGTGCCCTGAATGAGGAAGCCGTGCACGACGTCGGCGCTGGTGGCGCGGAAAGTGATCGGCGTCGCGGCCGGCACGACGATACAGGGCGGCGAGAAGGAATATTGCTGGCCGATCGCCCGAACCGTCACCGAGCCGTCAGGCTCGACTGCGCTCCCGAGATTGGACTCGATGAATTCGCTTGCGAGATGGATCGTCGTGGGATCGATGGTCTCGACGGTGGCCTGCGGCATCGTTGCATTGTGAATGCCTGCGAAAGCTGCCATTCCCGCGAGAAAGACGATGATGAGGACTGCAACTGTCGCCCAGCGCCGTTCGACACGCTCCGAGACTGCCGCTGCCTGATTATGCATATCGGTCATCAGCCGCTCCTGGGCACGAACACGAGCAGATAGAAAAGTATCCACATGAGGACGACGATCGCGGTCGCTATCCCCGCTACGGCAAGGGCGCCGTGTGGTCCCTCGGCGACGATCTGTTCGACCAAGGCGTTGTCAGGAGCGTCTGCTGGATCTTCCGAATTGATCATGGCGTCCTCATTGAAGTGGAGCAGAACGAAGTTTGTTCGCCTCGGCGGCAGTGACCGGCGTGCCGCGATTACCCCATGCGGTCCGGATGTAGGAGACGACGGCCGCCACCTCGTCGTCCGAAAGTGTTACCGCAAAGGGCGGCATGCCGTGCGGCATGGGGTTCTTTTCGGTCGCAGGCGGATAGCCGCCATTGAGCACCATGCGGATGCCGTTGACTGCCGATTCCATCTGGATCGACTGATTGCCGGCGAGCAGCGGATAATGCGGCGGTCGGCCTTCGCCCTGGGCGCCATGACAGCTGGCGCACTGCTTGTCATAGACTGATTTGCCGAGACTGATCAGAAGACTCGCCTCTTCCGTCCTGACGGAGGAGCGAGGCGGTGTGGGTTGGTCCTGCGCGATGCTCTTCAGGTAGACGGCCATGGCGCGGATGTCTTCGTCCGTCATGTACTGGAGACTATTGAAGACCACCTCCGCCATCGGGCCATAGACGGCGCCCCGCGTCGAGATACCTTTCTGCAGGAGATCGGAGATCTCCTCGATCGACCAGTCGCCAAGCCCGGCCTCCTTGTTGGAGGTCAGCGATGGCGCATACCAGTCCTGCATCGGAATCAGTCCGCCCTGGAAGGCTTCCGATTCACGGCTTCCGCCAAGCGCGTTGATCGGCGTATGGCACATGCCGCAATGTCCGAGCCCTTCGACCAGATAGGCCCCCCGGTTCCATTCCTCTGACTGTTTGGCATCCGGCGTGAACTCGCCTTCCTTGAAGAACAGCGTCCGCCACCCGAGAATGAGAGAGCGGTTGTTATAGGGAAAGTCGAGCTCATGCGGACGGTTCGGTTGATGCACCGGCGTGATCGTCTTCAGATAGGCAAAGATCGCGTCACTGTCTTCGCGGGTAACCTTGGTATAGGAGGCAAACGGCATCGCGGGATAAAGCAGGCCCCCGTCCGGATAACGGCCATGATGCATCGTGTTGTAGAAGTCGTCGGCAGACCATCGGCCGATACCCGTCTCATCCGGCGTGATGTTCGATGTATAAAGCGTGCCGAAAGGCGTCGGCATGGCTCGCCCGCCTGAAAAGAGCTTTCCGTCGGGCGCCGTATGGCAAGCAACGCAGTCTCCGGCGCGCGCGAGATATTCTCCCTTTTTGACCACATCGGAGGAAGCGTTTTGCGGGGACTGCGCTGCGACCGGGGAAAGAGCCGCAACAAACGCCACCAGGGCAAGGGCGGGCAGAATTCTCAGATGCGCGCTCATGGCTTATTGCCCTCCGGCTGGCTGCCACATGCAAACGGCAGAGAATAGGATCCGGCAGGAGACGGCGCGGGATCTGCGGGCTGAGGCTGATTGGCGAGATAGGCGGCGACGGCACGCACATCGTCTTCCGTAAGGTGCCCGGCCACAAGCTGCATGCAGTCAGGCGCGATTGCCGTTCGCGTACCATAGCGCCATCCGCCGAGCTGTGCGCTGATATAGCTTGCCCGCAATCCGAGAAGTCCGGGGATTCCGGGTGACTGCCCCGTCAGGGCACCGCCATGACAGCTGACGCAGGCCGGAATCGAGCGGTCGAGGTCGCCCTGCGTGACGAGCGCATGCCCGTGATCGAGCACCGCCTGACTGACGTCAGGTGGAGACTTTTCGGGCAGAGCCGGCCGCTGGTCGGCGAAATACTCGGCAAACTGCCGCAGGTAGTCGTCCGTCAAATAAGCGAGCAGATAGTTCATCGGCGGGTACTTGCGCCTGCCCGATTTGAAGGCTTCCAGCTGGTTATGGAGATATCCTGCAGGCTTACCCGCAAGTCGTGGGAAATAGGGGTCGTTCGTGCCCTTCCCTTCCACACCGTGGCACGGGGTACAGGCTTGAACGCGCTCCGCCATGTCATCCGGATAGGCCTTGGCTTCCTGGGCAGGGGCCATGCTTGCTCCCAGAAAGAAAAGACAGCATGCCAGGAAGGTCTCTCGTATGAGCACTACGTTTCCTCCGGAGCACAAACCACAGGTGAAAAATCTTGATGGGCGAAAACCCGGAAAGGCATGATAACGACGGGGCAGATTCGATCCGGTCTGCGCCGAATAAGTAGCCGCATTCGACAATCCTCGCCTTGACAGAAATCAAGAAAGAACGCGAACCGCTTGATATTGGCGATTTTTTATATGGACGGAATCGCCCTCTTTCGATCTGCTTTCGGGACCGGCGACCGGCCTTCGCCCCCTTGTGGGAAAGACTTAGCGATGTGATCGTCAGCCTTCGAAGATCGAATAGCCGATATCGCGCAGATGATCCGGATCGGCAATCGCATCGACCGTCGAGATCCTGTCGCCCTCGAAGCCCAGCGCCAGCACAACGCGCAACTGCCCGTGGATGAAAACAACAAGACCGATTTCGCCATCGACAAGTGCAGCTTTCGCTGACGTCGCCCGTCCCTTGAAGTTTTCGGCGACGGCTTGAGCGCCGTGAAGCGGAGTGACATCCCCGAGCTGGATCGCAGTCGCATCCGGCCGGAAGACCGCATCCGGCGTGAGCACTGCAATCAGCCCGGCCAGATCGCCGTTGCGCGAGGCGATGAGGAAAGCCTCGGCAATGCTCCGCTTGCGCGTAAGGTCGACATCAGGCGTTTCCGGTTGCCCCTGCACCCGGCGCCGGGCGCGGCTGGCAAGCTGCCGGGTGGCGGCAGCACTTCGCCCGATGACTGCGGCAATTTCTTCGAACGGGAGATCGAACATGTCGTGCAGCACGAAGGCGACGCGTTCAGCCGGCGAAAGCGTTTGCAGGACCACGAGCAAGGCGATGCCGACGGAATCGGCGAAGGCTGCCTCCCGTTCAGGATTGCTGGCAATATCGACAATCGCGCCATGCGCCGGCAGGTCGAGCGGCTCTTCATGGCGCGTCTTGCGCGAGCGCAACATGTCGAGACAAATGCGCGCCACGACTGTCGTCAACCAGCCGCCGAGATTATCGACACTGCCTCTGTCCGATCTTGTCAGGCGCAGCCATGCCTCTTGCACTGCATCCTCCGCCTCCGCCCGGGAGCCGAGCATGCGGAAGGCGACGGCCCGCAGATGCCCACGGTTCGCCTCGAATTCCTCGGCCAGCCATCTTTTCTCGTCCATCGATCCATTCCTTGTACTGTTGCATCAAAGACCATGACGAACGGAAGCGGGACGATGTGACAGGAGTGGCATCACATCAAGCCCATGAAATTCTACTGGCGACTTGACCTGCCGCATTTTTCATTGGCTGATGGCGCGTATATCCCTCCCTATGGTGTTTCCCGATGTCCTCCCGATTTGATAGTTCCAGACAATATGCCGCCTTCCTGTTCGACATGGATGGCACGATCCTGAGCTCGACGGCGTCAGCGGAGCGCGTCTGGGGGCGCTGGGCGGAGCGGCACGGGCTGGATGTAGAAAAATTCCTGCCGATTATGCACGGATCACGAGGTATCGACACGATCCGGCGGCTGAACCTTCCCGGCGTTGATGCAGAAGCAGAAGCTGCTCAGATCACCGAAGAGGAAATCCAGGATGTCGAAGGCGTCATCGCGCTGCCGGGTGCCGCCGATTTTTTGGCTTCGCTGCCGCCAAACCGCTGGACGATCGTCACATCTTCACCGCGCCGCCTTGCTGAGCGACGGCTCGAGGCAGCCGGCCTCCCGATGCCGCAGGCGATCGTGACGGCGGAAGACGTGACCGTCGGCAAGCCCGACCCGCAATGCTATATCCTCGGCGCAGAGAAGCTCGGCTTTGCAACGCATGAATGCCTGGTCTTTGAAGATGTCGAAGCCGGCGTAAAGGCAGGAGCGGCAGCCGGCGCCGATGTCATGGTCATCACGGCCGCCGGTCACAAGCATTCGCTGAAAGGTTATCCGGAGATCGAACATTATGCCGATGCGACCGTTGTCATTGCTGACAGCGGCCACCTTTCGATCAAGTTCTGAGTGCCTGCCGCACAGCCGAAAGGAATTCCCATGAAGCCGGAAATTGTCTGCCTGATGATGTCGTCGCTCGACGGTGGCCTGCATCCGAGCAAATGGACCGAAAGCCCCGATGGCGGACGCAAGGAATGGTCGGCGCTCTATCAGCAGATCCATGAAGAACTGCAGGGCGACGCCTGGCTTGTCGGGCGCGTGACCATGGCCGAAATGGCGAAGGGAGGGCCGCATCCGCCACAATCTGCCGGCTCGGTCGAACGGCCGAACCATTTTGCCGATCGCAAGGCAAACAACTACGCGATCGCACTCGACACGTCGGGCAAGCTGCATTTCACGCGAGCAGATATTGAAGGCGACCATATCGTTGTCATCCTCGGCAATACCGTGCCGGACACCCATCTCGCAGAACTCGCTGCCGACGGCATCTCCTACATCGTTTCGCCATCAGTAGATATCGACCTGCCCGCAGCGCTCGATGTGCTGGAGAAGGAACTCGGCATCCGCAAACTTCTGCTCGAAGGCGGAGCCGCGATCAACGGAGCCTTCTTTGCCGCTGATCTTATCGACGAACTCTATCTGCTTGTCGCGCCGGCTCTCGACGGTAGCGGCGGCCAGCCTATCGTCACCTTCGAAGGCGGATTGGCGGGCAAGACACAACTCTCGCTCATTTCGGCCGAGACGAAAGACAACGGCGCCGTCGCCTTGCGATACAAAGTCCGCACCCGATAGCGATTGCGGACAGCCACAGGTACGAGGCCGCTAGATCCACACCCCCAACCACCTCTGAGCCTGATATCGTTGTCGCCGGCGCAGGAGCCCGGGATCGGAAATTCACGGCGTTTGAGAGCCTGTGGGCTGCTGGCGAAACGGCCTTGACGACGGCCGTTAATTCCTGACGTAGCAAATGCTCACCAATTCGCTTCTCATCTTTTTACGCTGCCCTCGTCACACTCTCTGCCCCTGATCCGTCAAATCCATGACGAACGAAACCGGCAACTGCCCGGCTCTGCGTCAAACGGAACACGTCATCAGGAGACTGAACATGCAAGAGAGAATGGGAAATCCAGCCCTCGTCATCCCCGACGCCATGCAGGCACTGAATGCCCTCGGCAAACTGCCGGTTACGGTCGGCCTTGCGCCGGGATTTCTGGAGATCATCTATCTGCGCGCCAGCCAGATCAACGGCTGCAGCGTCTGCATCGATGGACATTGGCGCATTGCCCGCAAGCACGGCGAGACTGACGAGCGGCTGTTTGCCGTGGCCGGCTGGCGCGAAGCCCCCTACTACAGCGACGCCGAACGCGCCGCACTGGCCCTGACCGAAGCCGTCACCCGCCTCAGCGACCGAGCCGATCCGGTGCCGGATGAGGTCTGGGAGGAATGCACGCGCCATTACGATGGCAAGAGCCTTGCGGCCCTCGTCATCGCAATTGCCAATATCAATGTCTGGAACCGGCTGAACGTCGCCACCCGGCAGGTCGCGGGACAGTGGAAGCCGTGATCGACGGCTTCCAACCGATCAGATGATACCACCGCCGCCGGAGACGGAGGCGGGACGCTCAGCGGCTACCTTTTTGCGGTAGCCGCTGGTGCGGTAGGCAGCGATCGGGTCGATCGCACCGCCCGCACGGCGGCGCGCTTCGGCCAAAATCGGCTCGACATCGGCGCGGTAGGCGCGCTTCAGCGTTTCCGACGCCATCAGCGCGTCATTGTCCTGCTGATAACCTTCGAGCGCCTTGCGGTCGACGATCAGGGCCTGCGCATAGGCACGGCGGATTTCGTTGGCGCTGTTGATCAGGCTTTCGATCGGATCCGTCACATTATGCGACTGGTCGATCATATGGGCTGGATGGAAATCGTTGACGCCGCGCTGTTCGGCATCGACGAGCTCGTTGAAAACGAGGAACAGGCGATAGGGCTCGATCGAACCAGCATCGAGATCGTCGTCACCGTACTTCGAGTCGTTGAAATGGAAGCCGCCGAGCTTGCCGAACTGGATAAGACGGGCGACGATCATTTCGATATTGGTATTCGGTGCGTGATGACCGAGGTCGACAAGGCAATAGGCCTTGGGACCGAGCGTCTGGGCGATCAAATAGTTGGTGCCCCAATCCTGCACGATCGTCGAGTAGAAGGCTGGCTCGTACATCTTGTGTTCGGAAAAGAGCCGCCAATCGTCCGGCAGCGCCTTGTAAATATCAGCCATCGAGGCGAGATAACGCTCAAACGCCTTGGTGAAGTTGCTCTGGCCGGGAAAGTTGGAACCGTCGCCGATCCAGACGGTGAGCGCCTTGGAGCCGATCGCCTTGCCGATCTCGATGCATTCGAGATTATGCTCGATTGCCTGCTGCCGGGTCGCCGCATCTGTGTGGCTGAGCGAGCCATATTTATAGGTCAGCTTCTGGCCGGGCGCATCCGAGAAGGTGTTGGAGTTCATCGCGTCGAAACCGAGGCCGAGCGCATCGCCCTTCGCCTTCAGCTGCTTAACATCGGTCTTGTCCCAGGGAATATGCAGGGAAACGGTCGGCGTTGCCTGCGTCAGCTGGTTGATGACGGCACAATCGTCGAGCTTGTCGAAGATACCGCGCGGCTCGCCGGTGCCCGGGAATCGTGCAAAGCGCGTGCCCCCGGTGCCCACGCCCCAGGAGGGCACGGCCACGGTGAATTCCGAGACCTTGCGGGTGATCGCCTCGATATCGACGCCGCGACGGGCGAGTGTGGCGCCAAGCGCTTCGTAGTCAGCCTTCAGCGCGCCGGCGCGCTTGTCGTTTTCCGCTGCGACCAGATCCGGCGCAATCCTGAATTCAGCCATGTCTTCCTCCCAGAGATTGTGTTGCGGCGGGCAATACCCGCCGCTCGCTATCAGCGCGTGAAGCTTTGAACATTGCCGGCATCGACATTGATGATATTGCCGGTCGACTTGGCCGAAAGATCGGATGCCAGGAAGTAGACGGCTTCGGCGATGTCTTCCGGGAAAACGTTGAGCTTCAGCATGGAACGCTTGCGGTAATGTTCCTCGAGATCGTCCACTTCGATCTTCGAAGAAGCCGCGCGCTGTTCACGCCATTCGCCGCTCCAGATCTTCGAGCCGCGGAGCACCGCATCCGGATTGACTGTGTTGACGCGGATGCCGGCCTCTGCGCCTTCGAGCGCCAGGCAACGGGCAAGGTGGATTTCGGCAGCCTTTGCCGTGCAATAGGCGGCCGCATTCGGCGAAGCGGCAAGACCATTCTTCGATGCAATGAAGACGACGTTGCCGCCAAGCGCCTGACGGCGGAAGAGACGGAAAGCCTCGCGCGAAACGAGGAAATAGCCGGTCGCCAGAATGTCGATATTGCGATTCCACGTCGAAAGCTCTGTCGTTTCGATCGGTGCCGAAGACGCGATGCCGGCATTCGAAACGAGGATATCGATGCCGCCGAACTCGACGCAGGATTCGGCGAAGGAGGAGATCACTCCGTCTTCCTTGGTAACGTCGAGCTTCAGAGTGCGCACCGCATCCGCGCCGTACTTCTTCACGAATTCGGCTTCGGTCGATTCAAGTGCGGCCTGATCGATATCGGCAAGCACCACGCAGGCGCCCTCGCCGACGAGGCGCGCAGCCGTGGCGCGGCCGATACCGCCGGCGCCGCCGGTCACGAAGGCGACCTTGCCTGCCAGGCTCTTCGGCTTCGGCATGCGCTGCAGCTTGGCTTCTTCAAGCAGCCAGTATTCGATATCGAAGGCTTCCTGCTCCGGCAGGCCCTGATATTCTGACACCGTCGAGGAACCGCGCATCACGTTGATTGCGTTGACATAGAATTCGCTGGCGATACGAGCCGTCGCCTTGTCCCGGGCAAAGGACAGCATGCCGACGCCCGGCACCAGGAAGATGACCGGATTGGCGTCACGCATGGCGGGCGAATTGGCGTGCTTGCAGGCATTGTAGTAGCGCGCGTAATCGGCGCGATAATCTTCAAGCGCCTTGTCGAGGCCGGCGATGATGGCATCGACATCAGGCTTTGCCGGATCGAGATCGACGATCAGCGGGCGGATCTTGGTGCGCAGGAAGTGGTCAGGGCAGCTGGTGCCGAGCGCACCAAGCGGGCGCAGGTCCTTCGAATTGACGAATTCAAGTACGGCGTCCTGATCATCGAAGTGTCCGAGCTTGCGCTCCTGCTTGCCGATACGGCCGCGGATTTCCGGCATCAGGCGGGCGGCAATCGCGCGGCGCTCTGCTACCGGCAGGCTCTGCACGACGGCACCGCCGAAGATCGTCTTGCCTTCGGTCTGGCCGGCGAACCATTCGATTGCCTTGTTGATGATATCGAGCGTCAGCTCGTAGCAAGCCTTGGCATCGTTTGCCCAGGTGAAGAGGCCGTGGCTCTCGAGCACGACACCCTTAGCGGTGGGGTTCGCCTTGACGAAAGCTTCAAGGTCGAGGCCGAGTTGGAAGCCCGGGCGGCGCCACGGTAGCCAGCCGATCGCCTCACCGAAGATCTGCTTGGTCAGTTCCTTGGAGTTTTTGGAGGCGGCGATGGCGATGATCGCGTCCGGATGCATGTGGTCGACATGCGTAAAGGGCACGAAACCATGCAGCGGCGTGTCGATCGAAGCTGCACGGGCATTGAGGTTGAAAGTGCAATGCGGCAAGAAGCCAACCATGCGATCTTCGTCTTCGACGCCCTTGTAGATGCCTTTCAGCGACTCCAGCTTGTCCTGGTAAAGTGTCGCGAAACCGTCGAGCTTGATCGTGCCGACATCACCGCCCGAGCCCTTGACCCAGAGAACCTGAACCTTGCCGCCGCTTAGCGGGTCGGTTTCCATGACCTTGGCCGACGTGTTGCCGCCACCATAATTGGTGATGCGCTTGTCGGCGCCGAGCAGATTCGAGCGATAGAGAAGCTTGCCGGGCTCATCGAGGCCTGCCGCATAAGCATCATCCCACCGGTTCTCGAGAAGTCGAACTTTTGCCGCCATGTCATCCTCCCATATAGGCTTGTGTATAGGCCTGCGGGCGCCGCGATAAGCACGCCCTTTCGCTCACGGTATCGCGCATCAAAATGGCGCTTGTCAATCGAAAACGATCAAATTCGATTATGCTGCATCGCAATATGAAAATTTATGATCGTTTCTGATTGACAGGCTTTAACGGATACGAAATAAATATGACAAGAGGAGGAGCCCAATGCACGAACGCGAACGCCATCGCATTATCTTAAGCGCTGTCCAGGAAAAGTCCGTCGTTACGATTCAGGACATTTCCGAGCTGACGGACGCTTCTGAAGCGACGATCCGGCGCGACATTGCGGCTCTTCACGTGCAGGGTAAGATCCGGCGCGTTCGTGGCGGCGCGGAGGCTGTGCACCCGCCGCAGCTTGGAAATCTTGCAGGACGCCCGTTCAGGGTTTCAGAATCGGTCAACATCGATAAAAAACGCTCAATCGCGCGCGCAGCCGTCGATCTCTGTGAGGCGGGCGACGCCATCATCATCAATGGCGGCACCACGACCTTCCAGATGGTGCATTACATGGCCGGCCATCGCATGCAGGTCATGACCAATTCCTTCGCCATTGCCGAACATCTGGTGAAGCATTCCAAGAACAGTGTGACAGTGCCGGGCGGCGCGATCTATCGCGAGCAGAGCCTGATCCTGTCGCCCTTCGACAATGATGCGATCCGCAATTTTTATGCGCGGCGCATGTTCATTGGCGCCCAGGGCGTCGGCCCGCTCGGCATCATGGAGGCGGATGCCCTCATCATCCAGAGCGAGCAGAAACTGATGCACCAGGCCGATGAACTCATCGTCATGGTCGATTCAAGCAAATTCAATCGCCGGTCGAGCCTCATTCTTTGCCCGCTCGACCGCGTATCTGTGGTCATCACCGACGACGGCATCTCGGAAGAAGCGGCTCGCATGATCGAGAATGCCGGCGTCCGGCTCGTCGTGGCAAGCTCGGTGGCCCAGGCTGTGAAGGAGGATTCCTCGTCGGTCGCATGAGGCGTCGGCGAGGTGTGGAAGTCTAAATCTTAGTGGGAGGACATGACATGAAACTTGCAAAGACACTTGCAATCGGTGTGGCTTTTGCCGTCACCATGATGGCTGGCGCCGCAAGCGCCAAGGACATCAAGATCGGCCTCGTCGTAAAGTCGCTCGGCAACGGCTTCTTCGAYGCCGCCAACAAGGGTGCCCAGGAAGCGGCCAAGGAACTCGGCGGCGTAGAAGTCATCTACACCGGCCCGACGAGCACGACGGCCGAAGGCCAGATCGAAGTGATCAACTCGCTGATCGCTCAGGGCGTCGATGCCATCGCGATCTCGGCGAATGACCCCGACGCCGTCGTTCCGGCGCTGAAGAAGGCTACCCAGCGCGGTATCAAGGTTATTTCCTGGGACTCCGGCGTTGCTCCGGAAGGCCGCATCCTGCAGCTCAACCCGTCTTCGAACGAGCTGATCGGCAAGATGTGCCTGACGCTCGCCAAGGATCATCTTGATGGCGGCAAGGGTGACTTCGCCATCCTGTCGGCAACGACGACCTCGACCAACCAGAACATCTGGATCGACCAGATGAAGAAGCAGCTCAAGGACTTCCCGGGCCTGAACCTCGTCACCACCGTCTACGGCGACGACCTCTCGGACAAGTCCTATCGTGAAGCCGAAGGCCTCCTGAAGTCCAACCCGAACGTCAAGGTCATCGTCGCTCCGACGACGGTCGGCGTTCTCGCGGCCTCCAAGGTTGTCGAAGACAAGGGTCTGGTCGGCAAGGTGTACGTCACCGGTCTCGGCCTGCCCTCTGAAATGGCTGGCGCGATCAAGTCGGGTGCCACGAAGGAATTCGCCATCTGGAACCCGATCGATCTCGGCTACTCTGCAACGCAGATCGCCTATCACCTTGCAAAGGGTGATGCCGACGGCAAGCCGGGCAGCGAAATCGAAGCCGGCCGCATGGGCAAGATCAAGATCGGCGACAACGGCGAAGCCGCGATGGCCGACCCCTTCGTCTACAATGCCTCGAACATCGACCAGTTCTCCAAGGTCTTCTGATTTCAGAGATCATGAACGGACACCCGGCGGCTCTGCCGCCGGGCTTCTCTTTCGATGGTGGTAAGCTTGCTGATGTCCCCTGCCCTTCAACACCCCGTCGCGGATCAAAAAACCGATGACGCATCCGCCATTCTGGAAATGCGCGGCATCTCGCAGATCTTTCCGGGCGTGAAGGCGCTCGATAATGTCAGCATCGCGCTTTATCCCGGCAAGGTGACGGCACTGATCGGCGAAAATGGCGCCGGCAAGTCGACGCTCGTCAAGATCCTGACCGGCATCTATCGCCCCAATGAGGGCGAGATCATTGTCGACGGCAACTCAGTGCATTTTGCAACGGCACAGGCCGCGATCGATGCAGGTGTAACCGCCATCCACCAGGAGACCGTGCTCTTCGACGAGCTATCGGTCGCCGAAAATATCTTCCTCGGCCACGCGCCGCGCACCCGCTGGCGTACGATCGACTGGAGCGAGATGAATAGCCGCTCACGGGCGCTGTTGACCTCGCTTGAAAGCAATATCGATCCAACGATCCGCCTGAAGGACCTCTCGATTGCGCAGCGCCATCTCGTGGCGATTGCCCGCGCTTTGTCGATCGAGGCCCGGATCGTCATCATGGACGAGCCAACGGCTGCGCTGTCGCGTAAGGAAATCGACGATCTCTTCCGCATCGTCGAGGGCTTGAAGGCAAGCGGCAAGGCCATTCTCTTCATCAGTCACAAGTTCGACGAGCTCTACGAAATCGCTGACAATTACGTCGTCTTCCGCGACGGCCGCGCCGTCGGCCACGGAAAGCTCAAGGAAACACCGCAGGACGAAATCGTCCGCATGATGGTCGGCCGTGACGTCGAGAACGCGTTCCCGAAAATCGATGTGGCGATCGGCGGCCCGGTCCTGGAAGTCGAGAAATACAGCCATCGCACCGAATTCCGTGACATTTCCCTGACGCTACGCAAGGGCGAAATCCTCGGTATCTACGGGCTGATCGGCGCCGGGCGTTCGGAGCTGGCCCAGTCGCTCTTCGGCATCACCAAGCCGCTCTCGGGCAGTTTGACACTTGAAGGCCGTTCAATTTCGATCAACTCGCCGCATGACGCCATCCGCGCCGGCATCGTCTACGTGCCGGAAGAGCGCGGCCGGCACGGCCTGGCCCTGCCGATGCCGATCTATCAGAACATGACGCTGCCGTCGTTGACGCGCACCTCACGCAAGGGCTTCCTGCAGGCCGCGGAGGAATTCGCGCTCGCCCGCAAATATGCCGAGCGGCTGGACCTGCGCGCTGCTGCCCTTTCCGTACCGGTCGGCACACTTTCGGGCGGCAACCAGCAGAAGGTCGTCATCGGCAAATGGCTTGCCACCATGCCGAAGGTCATCATTCTCGATGAGCCGACCAAGGGCATCGATATCGGTTCGAAGGCTGCCGTTCATGGCTTCATCAGCGAGCTTGCGGCAGAAGGTCTCTCCATCATCATGATCTCTTCCGAACTGCCCGAGATCATCGGCATGTCGGACCGTGTGCTCGTCATGAAGGAAGGCCTGTCGGCGGGGTTCTTCGAACGCGATCAGCTTTCGCCGGAAGCGCTGGTGCGCGCGGCGACCGGAAATGCATGAGGTGACGGGCATGATGAGACTGATCAGAAAACGCGAAACCCTGCTCTTCGCCATCATCGTGGTGATGATTGCCGTGTTCTCGACGCGCGCAGCCGATTTCGCCACACCGGATAATCTCGCCGGCATCTTCAACGATACGGCAATCCTCATCATCCTGGCGCTTGCCCAGATGACGGTGATCCTGACGAAATCGATCGACCTTTCGGTCGCAGCCAATCTTGCCTTTACCGGCATGGCGATCGCGATGATGAACGCCGCCTTTCCCGGACTGCCGCTCATCGTTCTCATCCTTGCGGCAGTCGTGATCGGCGCAACCCTCGGCTCGATCAACGGTTTCCTCGTCTGGCGGCTCGAAATACCGCCGATTGTCGTTACCCTCGGCACCCTCACCATCTATCGCGGCATGGCCTTCGTGCTCTCGGGCGGCGCCTGGGTGAACGCGCATCAGATGACGCCGACCTTCCTTGCCGTTCCTCGCACGCCGATCCTCGGCTTGCCTGTGCTGAGCTGGGTCGCCATCATCATCGTCGCGCTGATGTACATGCTCCTGCGCTACAGCCCGTTCGGCCGTTCGGCCTATGCAACCGGCGGCAATCCGACCGCCGCCATTTATGCCGGTATCGATACGGGCAAGACGAAATTCCTGGCCTTTGTGCTCTCGGGCGCGCTCGCCGGTCTTTCCAGCTATCTCTGGGTTTCCCGTTATGCGGTCGCCTATGTTGATATCGCCAACGGTTTCGAACTCGACAGCGTCGCGGCCTGCGTCATCGGCGGCATTTCGATTGCCGGCGGTGTCGGCTCGGTTGCCGGCACGGTGCTCGGCGCGCTCTTCCTCGGTGTCATCAAGAACGCCCTGCCCGTCATCGGCATTTCGCCTTTCACGCAGATGGCGATCTCAGGAACCGTCATCATTCTCGCCGTCGTCTTCAATGCAAGGCGCGAGCGCAATCGCGGCCGCATCATCCTGCGGGATCGCGCAGCAGCGGAGGTCGCAGCATGAGCGCCGTTTCGTCAACACCCGAAAAGCGCGTCATTCCCGATCGCCTCGGCACACCCTTCAAGCGTGTCATGTCAAGCTGGGAAGTGCTGCTCTTCGGTGTGGCCGTCCTGATCTTCATCTTCAATTCCGTAGCTTCGCCCTATTTTCTCGATGCCTGGAACCTCTCTGACGCGACCTTCAACTTCACCGAAAAGGCGATGATCGCCTTTGCAATGGCGCTGCTCGTCATAGCCGGCGAGATCGACCTGTCGGTTGCCGCCATCATCGCGCTCGCTTCGACGGCCATGGGTGCTGCAGCGCAGGCCGGTGTCGGCACACCGGGCCTCGTGCTGATCGGCATCGGCACCGGCCTTCTCTGCGGCATCTTCAACGGTGTGCTCGTTTCCGTGCTGAAACTGCCCTCAATCGTCGTCACCATCGGCACGATGAGCCTCTTCCGCGGCATTTCCTACATCGTGCTCGGCGACCAGGCCTATGGAAAATATCCGACTGATTTCGCCTATTTCGGCCAGGGCTACGTCGTCTGGGTTTTCTCTTTTGAATTCGTTCTGTTCATCGTACTGGCGATCCTTTTCGCCATCCTGCTGCATGCCACGAATTTCGGCCGGCAGGTCTACACRATCGGCAACAATGACTTTGCCGCCCGCTTCTCCGGCATTCCGGTCGAGCGCGTAAAATTCATCCTCTTCCTGCTGACCGGTGTGATGAGCGGCATCGCCGCCGTCTGCCTCACCTCGCGCCTCGGCTCGACGCGCCCGTCGATCGCTCAAGGATGGGAGCTGGAAGTCGTCACCATGGTCGTGCTCGGCGGCATCTCGATCCTCGGCGGTTCCGGCACGATCGGCGGCGTCGTTATCGCCGCCTTCGTCATGGGCCTCGTCACTTTCGGTCTGGGGCTCCTGAACGTACCCGGCATCGTCATGTCGATCTTCATCGGCCTGCTCCTGATCATCACCATCGCGATCCCGATCATCGCCCGCCGCATCAAAGCCATGAGCGCCAAATGACCCTGGAAAAACACGCCTTCAAGATGAAGCTCAATCCTGGCATGGAGGCCGAATACAGGAAGCGGCATGACGAGATCTGGCCGGAACTGATCGATCTGCTGCATCAGTCCGGCGCCAGCGACTATTCGATCCATCTCGACCGCGAGACCAACACGCTTTTCGGCGTGCTGACCCGGCCGCAGGATCACACGATGGCAAGCCTGCCGGACCATCCCGTCATGAAGAAATGGTGGGCGCATATGGCTGATATCATGGCGTCCAATCCCGACAATTCGCCCGTACAGAGCGACCTCGTTACTGTTTTTCATATGCCATGAGCGATTACCGCCGCATCGCCGTTCTCGATATCGGCAAGACAAACGCCAAGGTCGTCGTTCTCGACAGCACGACGGGCGCAGAAATTGCCGTCCGCAAGCAGCCGAATACGGTCATCCGCGACGGCCTTTATCCGCATTATGATATTGAAGCACTCTGGAGCTTCGCTCTCACCTCGCTGAAAGCCTTTGCGAGCGAGCCGGGTTTCGATGCGATCTCGATCACCACGCACGGCGCGGCAGCCGCCCTGCTCGGCGCAGACGGCAAGCTTGTGATGCCCGTCATCGATTATGAGCATGAATATCCACAGGAGATCCGCGACGCCTATGACGCGTTGCGGCCGCCCTTCTCCGAAACCTTCTCGCCCCGTCTTTCAATGGGCCTGAATATCGGCGCACAACTCCATTACCAGAAAACGGCTTTTGCCGAAGAATTCGCCAAGGTCGCAACCATCGTCACCTATGCGCAATATTGGTCGGCACGATTGACCGGCGTGGCGGCAAACGAGGCAACCTCGCTCGGCTGCCACACGGACCTCTGGAACCCGAAGACCGGTGCCTACTCTTCGCTGGTCGATGCGCTTGCCATTCGCGACCGGATGGCGCCGATCCATTCGGCCTTTGATCCACTCGGTCCCGTTCTGCCGGACATTGCCGAAGAAATCGGTCTCTCGGTGCCGGTCTATTGCGGCATCCATGATTCCAACGCGTCACTGCTGCCGCATCTCGTCGGCCGCGAGGCGCCCGTTACCGTCGTCTCGACCGGGACCTGGGTCATCAATTTCGGCGTCGGCGGGGATCTCGCCCATCTCGACGCCAAGCGCGATGCGCTCGCCAATGTCGATGCCTATGGCCGCGCCGTGCCCTCCTCCCGTTTCATGGGCGGTCGCGAATTCGAAATCCTGTCGGCCGAGATCGGCAAGGTTGGCGATGCTGAGGCAAAAGCTGCTATCGCGGATGTCGTCGAAAGGGGCATCATGCTGCTGCCGAACGTGGCACCCGGCTCAGGCCCCTTTCCGGGCAAGGTCAGCCGCTGGATCAACGTGGAAGATGCGAGCCGCGACGAACAATATGCCGCTGCCTGCCTCTATCTCGCATTGATGACGGAGGCCTGCCTCGGGCTGATCGGCGCCAAAGGCCCAATCATCGTCGAAGGCCCTTTCGCATTGAACGAGACCTATCTGTCGCTGATTGCCGCAATCACCGGCCGTGATACGATGGCGCTGCCGGGCTCGACCGGCACCAGTCAGGGCGCTGCCCTGCTTGCCGGCATCAAGCCGGTATCCGGGGTGGAAAAACACTTCTCGCCCCAGGCAATTCCAGGCCTTCCCGCCTACCGGGATCGCTGGTACGCCGCGATGGAATAACAGTCTTTCCAAGACTAGCCTTGTCCACGTCGGCTGCGCCGCTACTGTGGCACCTCTCGATTTGATGGAGGAAACAGCATGACTGATTCATTCGACCCGCGCGCACTCGCCACCAAACTCCGCGCCTTGCGCCAGGCCGCAAAGCAGGAGCCGACGAGCGCCTTTTCGCTGCCGGCTGATCTGAACCAGGCGATGGAAACCCAGAATGCCGTGAAGGCTGAAGAAGGGATCGCGAGCAACGCCTGGAAGGTCACGGTCTCGCCCGAGGGCCAGCCGGTTACAGCACCTCTCCATCCCTATGCCGAAGCTGTCTCCGGTGCGACCATTGCCTGGTATCCGGGCCTGAAATTCGAAACCGAAATTGCCGTTCGCTTCGGCAAGGATCTGCCCTACCGCAAGGGTGCCCCCTACAGCCGCGCCGAAGTGCTGGAGGCGATCTCCACCGCCTATCTCGGCGCCGAACTGCTGGTCAGCGCGGTCAGGGAAAGCGGTGCTGTCTCCTTCCTTCTCTTCCTCGCAGATCGTCTCGGCAATAGCGGTTATGTGCTTGGCCCCGCCATCGCAAAGAGTTTCATCGATACCGCCGCAAGCACACCGCTGAAGGTCACCCAGGGCAGCAAGACGATCTATGACGGCCTAGCCAAACATCCCAAGGGCGACGTCGTGACCTGGCTGGTCGATTACGCCAACGACCCGCTGCGCCCGGAAGGTTCACTGAAATCGGGCGCGCTTGTCACCACCGGCACGCTCAGTGGCGCCGTCGAACTCACCGAACCCGGCGAGATCGACATCCGCTTCGGCGACAGCGCAAGGTTGACCTTCTCCGTCGTCTGATACCAGCATTTCCACCCGCATGAACTGGGTGATTGTCATCCCACTCCGCCTCCTGTATTAAACTTGAGTTTATTACGAAGGTTTATTTCGGCCGTCCGGCCGGAGACAGAAGTGGAAATGACGTTTCAACCGCGCATGCAAAACAGGATTCACGGCTTTTCCGTCACCAAAGGCGTCAATCGCCGGGTGTGGAACGGCATCGTGGCGGATGTCTGGGATGTGGACTGTGCTCCCCATTCCGGCGGCTACTACGTATCGCGCGACCCGCGGCTTTTCATCCTCCTTGAAAAGCGCGGGCCGGGCAATTCGCAGGTAAAGCTCTCGCCACGCGCCCACGGCACGGTCCAGGACACTGAGAAGCGGCCGATCTCCTATGTGCCGGCCGATATGGAAGTCTGGGCCGATCTGGTGGATGTGCATTCCCTGCGCCATCTCGATATCCATTTCGATGTCGAGACGATCAGCCGAAGGCTCGGCGATGATCTCGATCCGCAGCGCCTCGCCAATGCCCAACTGCTGTTTTCCGACGAGCGGCTGTTGTCGCTCGCCCAGCTGATTGCCGCCGAATGCGTCAATCCGCAGCCGCTGCATGATCTCTATGGCGACGGCCTGTCGCTCTCCCTCATCATCGATGTGCTGAAGCTTACGAAGGTGCAGCCGCGCAAGCGCAGCAAGCTTGCCGGCTGGCAATTGCGCCGTGCCACCGATTTCATCGAGGAAAACTGCCTGCGCAACATCCGGCTTGAGGAACTGGCATCGGTCACCGGCCTGTCGCAATCGCATTTCAGCCACGCCTTCAAGGCCTCGACCGGCGTGGCACCGCATCAATATCAGACCAATCTCCGCCTCGATCGCGCAAAACATCTGCTCGTGCGCAGCGAGTATCCTCTGACGACCATTGCCGTCGAAACGGGCTTTGCCGATCAGGCCCATTTCACTCGTGTCTTCCGCAAGAATCTGGGAACCACGCCGGCGAACTGGAAAAAGGCGCAGATTGCGTAAGTGCAACACGCCTGAGCTTTTGCACGCCGCGCAGAATATTGCCCAAGAACGTTCAATTTCCACCCGATCAGGACAATCCGCCCAATTAAATTTGAGTTAAACACTCGACTTATTCAAGGCCATTGCGCGGCTGGAAAAGCCGCGGCACGAGTGGGGTAATCTATGCGAGCGCAGACCAAAGGGCTCACCTTCAGGACATATCTATTGGCAGGAACGGCTGTCACCGGCATCATGGCGATCTCTTCCGCCGTTGCCCAGGATGCCAATCCGACGCAGTTGGCGCCGATCGTCATCCAGGGCGCCGGCGATGAAACCGCCACCAGCCCCGTCAAAGGCTATGTCGCAAAAACCTCCTCCACAGGCTCCAAGAGCGATACGCCGCTGAACGAGATCCCGCAGTCGGTCTCCGTTATCGGCAAGCAGGAAATGGACGATCACGGCATCACCAACAAGATCGACGAGGCGCTGCTTTATACGCCCGGCGTCACGACCCAGCCTTTCGGCAATGATCCCGATACGGACTGGTTCTATATCCGCGGCTTCAACGCCACACAGACCGGCGTCTTCTTCGACAACCTGAACCTCTTCAGCTACGGCTTCGGTGGTTTCCAGATCGATCCGTTCATGCTGGAGCGCGTCGAGGTTCTAAAGGGGCCGGCCTCGGTTCTCTACGGTGGCGCCAATCCGGGCGGCATCATCAATCTCGTGCGCAAGCGCCCGCTCGACGAGCCGCTTTATTACACCGATATCGGTATCAACAGTAACGGCAACGCCTTCACCGGTTTCGACATATCCGACAAGGTTGGTTCCAGCGATACGATGACCTACCGTATCACCGGCAAGGTCTCCGGCGGCGACAACTACTCGGATTTCTCTCATGATTTCCGCGGCTTCATCATGCCGCAGCTGAAGATCGCACCTGACGATGCGACGAGCTTCACCGTCTGGGGTTATCTCGCAGGCCTCGATCAGGTCCATACCGGCAACGGTTTCTTCCCATATGTCGGCACGGTCGTAGACGCGCCCTTCGGCAAGATCCCGCGCGACGCCTTCTACGGCGAGCCCGATATCGACGACGGCAGTTATGTCCAGAAAATGATCGGCTATGAATTCGAGCACGAATTCGACAGCGGCGTGAAATTCACTTCGAACTTCCGTTATGGCCGGCTCGACAAGCATGAGCAGGGCCCATACCTCAACGGCTATGTCGGCGGCGTGCCGACAGCACCGGATTACGATCTGGCTCGTATCGGCTTTGAAGGCCGTTCCGGCGTCGATTCCGTCGGCATCGACAATCGCATCGAGGGCGAGGCCGAGCTCGGCGGCGCAACGCATAACCTGCTCGCCGGCATCGACTACAAATATTACCGGTTGGACAATTGGCAGGCTTGCTGCGGCTCTAACCCGATCAGCGCAACCGATCCGGTCTACGGCGCGCCGCAAGGAGCCAATTTCGTTTACGCCGATGGCATCGTCACCATGAAGCAGATCGGTATTTACGCTCAGGACCAGATCCATTTCGGTGATGGCTGGCTGCTGACATTGAATGGCCGTTATGACCATGTCGATATCGACTCCGATGCCGCGATCGGGACGAGCTACAGCTTCGATGATGGCGCAGCCAGCGGCCGTGCCGGCCTCGCCTACGAGTTCGACAATGGCCTGACCCCCTATGTCAGTGTCGCAAGCTTCTTCAACCCGTTGATCGGCACCGGCATTTCCGGCCCGCTCAAGCCTGAGGAAGGCTATCAGATCGAAGGCGGTGTCAAGTATGAGCCGACTTTCTTCGATGGCGTGATTACGGCCTCGGTGTTCCAGATCGACAAGCGCAACAATGCCGTGACGAACCCGGTCACCTTCGAACAGAGCCAGCTCGGCAAGGTGCGTTCGCGCGGCTTCGAACTCGAAAGCAAGGTCAACGTCAACGACAACTGGAAGGTCACTGCCGGGCTCGACTATACCGACATGGAAGTGCTTGAAAACGAAGCTAACCCGCTTCTCGTCGGCAAATCCCCTTACATCACGCCGAAAGTCAAAGCTTCGCTCTGGATCGACTATCTCGTCACGACGGGCGCGCTGGAAGGGGTGAGCTTCGGCGCCGGCGTTCGGCATCAGGGCTGGTCCTGGGCTGACGAAGCCAACACCGAGAAGGTACCGGCAGCGACCGTGTTCGACGCGGCCATCCGCTACGAAAAGGAAAATTGGGCGGCGTCGCTCAACGTCGCCAATCTCTTCGACAAGGAGTATGTGTCGAGCTGCCAGGGCCTGACGGTCTGCGGTTACGGTGACGCACGCACGGTCACTTTCAAGCTTAGCAAGAAATGGTAAGTTGACAAATCGAGTTTAGTTTTTTCAGGAAGCTGCATGAAAGG
This sequence comes from Rhizobium sp. 05N49, assembly GCF_056396805.1. Taxonomy (NCBI): domain Bacteria; kingdom Pseudomonadati; phylum Pseudomonadota; class Alphaproteobacteria; order Hyphomicrobiales; family Rhizobiaceae; genus Rhizobium; species Rhizobium sp. 05N49. The sequence continues at coordinate 348,938 of NZ_JBFTME010000004.1, read as the reverse complement.
GAGGCCTGGTCCTCCCGAACCCTTGCAGCAAAGCCGGAGTTTCCTCGTGTCCACGCCCTTCCTGAACCTTGCTGGGATCGATTACGCGATAGGCAACAGGTCGATAATTGACGGTATCGATCTGACGCTTGAGGCTGGCCGTATCTATGGCCTCGTCGGCCCAAACGGTTCCGGCAAAAGCACCCTTCTGAAGATCGTTGCCCGGCAGATCGCCCCGAAGAGCGGCTCCATATCTTTCGACGGGAAGGCGTCCGCCGACTGGGGCAGTCGCGCGTTCGCCCGCCATGTCGCCTATATGCCGCAGTTCACGCCAGCAACCGATGGCATGACCGTACGGGAACTGGTGGCGCTCGGCCGCTTCCCCTGGCATGGCACGCTCGGCCGCTTCAGTGCCACCGATCGCGACATGGTCGAAGAAGCAATCGTCCGCACTGAGCTTGAGGATTTTGCCGATCGTCTCGTCGCGAGCATGTCTGGCGGCGAGCGCCAGCGCGCCTGGATCGCCATGATGCTTGCCCAGAACGCCCGCTGCCTGCTGCTCGACGAACCGACGTCGGCGCTCGATCTTGCGCATCAGGCCAGCGTGTTGTCGCTGGTGCAAGAACTCAGCCATGAGCGCGGGCTAACCGTCGTCATAGTGCTGCACGACATCAACCTCGCGGCGCGCTACTGCGATGCGATCATCGCGCTCAACCGTGGCCGCATCACCGCCGAAGGCACGCCAGCCGATATCATGCAGGCCGACATGCTGCAGTCGATCTTCGGCGTCGGCATGGGCGTTTTCTCGCACCCGGTTCGAAACGAGCCGGTCAGTTATCTGTTGTAGGCCATGGCATTTTTCTCCCGCAGGCAGCTTCTCGCCGGTGCGGCGGCCACGCTGTCGGCCCCGGCTTTGCTGCGGGCGGCCGATAGTGTGCGTGTCGCGACCCTCGATTGGGCCTTGCTCGAAACCCTGCTGGCAATCGGCGCCAATGTTGTTGCCGGAACGGAACTTCGCCAGTTCCGGGAGGTGGCGGTCATACCCGCGGTGCCAGATGATGTCGCCGATCTCGGCCTGCGGGGCACGCCAAACCTCGAAGTACTGCGGTTTGCCCGACCGGACCTGATTTTCAATTCGAACTTCTACGCCTGGGCGGATGCCCGTATGCAACCGATCGCCCCCGTCGAAAGCCACGCGATCTACAAGCCTGGCGAGAGCCCTTACATGCTGGCAGAACGGGCAACAATCGCCATCGGCGATCGACTAGAGCTCGATGCGGCGAGAAAGTTCACAGAAGAGCTTGCCGGAAGGCTGGACCGATACAAGGCAGCATTTGCGGCGGGCGACGGCCGGCCTGTCCTTCCGATCAATCTCGGCGATGCCAGGCATTTTCGCGTCTTCGGTTCCGACAGCATGTTCGGCGAGGTGCTGAAGCGCGTCGGTCTGATCAACGCCTGGCAAGGCGCGACCAGCTACTCGGCTGCGGCCCCTGTCGGCATCGAGACGCTGGCCTCCATGCCGGATGCCTGGATCGTCATGATCCCGCCGCATCCCGTTGATGCGCTCGCCACGCTGTCGACAAGTGCCTTCTGGAATGCGTTGCCGGCAGTACGCGAGAAGCGCGTGCTCGTACTTGGTTCGATCAATCCCTACGGCGCGCTGCCTGCAGCCATGCGCTTCGCCGATCTTTTGCAGGAGAGGCTCGGTCATGCATGGAATGGCTAGCCTTGCTCATCCCGCCCGCGGTCACCGTCTTCCGCTTGCGGCGATTGTGCTTCCCGCCCTTTGCGTCGCTGCCTTCGTGTTTCTGATCGCGACACGCCCGCAGGTGCCTGGCGATGCCGTTCAGGCGGCCGCCCTCGATAGCGTTTTGCTTTGGAACAGCATCCTCCCCCGCTCTGTGCTGGCGCTGGTTGCCGGTGCAGCGCTCGGACTTTCCGGAACGTTGTTGCAGCGCGTGCTGCGCAATCCGATAGCCGATGCCTCCACACTCGGCATTGCCTCCGGTGCAGAACTGGCGATGACGGCAGCGCTCAGTTTCTCGCCGTTGCTGATCGGCCCTTCGCGAGAGATCGTCGCTTTCGGCGGCGGCCTTGGCGCCGTCGCGATCGTGCTGGCGCTCAGTTGGCGACGCGGGCTCGATCCGGTTACCGTGGCGCTCTCCGGCATGATCGTCAGCATGATCGCTGCAGCGCTGAGCGTGACCCTCATCCTCGCGCGCGGCGAATATGCCATGTCGATCTACATCTGGGGCGCTGGCTCGCTCAGCCAGCAGGACTGGGATGGCGTCATCACGCTCGCACCCCGCCTCGTTCTCGGCTTTGTCTCCGCCCTGATCCTGATACGACCGCTGCGCATCCTGACACTCGACGACAGCAGCGCGAGAAGCCTCGGCCTCGCGCTGCATATGGCGCGTTTTGCCGTCCTCGCGCTCGCTGTCTGGCTTGCAGCCTCGGTCACCGCTGAAGTCGGCGTCATCGGCTTCCTCGGCCTCGCAGCACCAGCCATCGCCAGGCTCCTGGGTGCGCGCAGTACCGGAAGCCTGATGATCGCTGCGCCACTGACCGGCGCCGCTTTACTGTTCCTTACCGATTGCCTGACGCAAATTCTCGGCCCCGGCTTCACCGATCTCGCCCCTACCGGCGCTGCCACCGCGCTGCTCGGCGGTCCCCTGCTGCTGTTCCTGCTGCCGCGCGTGCATTCCGTCTCGACCTTGGCAGCGCAGTCAACACAGGCGCTCAGGAGGCTGTCGACGCCAATCGCCGCCCTTGCCGTGCTGTCAGCCGCAATCCTGCTGCTCTTCGCACTCTTCCTCACGCTCGGTCCGTCCGATGATGGCTGGCATATGGCCACCGGCGTGCTCTTCACTGACCTCCTGCCTTTCCGCCTGCCGCGCACGTTAGTTGCGGCCGGTGCCGGTGGCATGCTCGCCGCCGCCGGCTTCATCATGCAGCGCGTCACCGGCAATCCGATCGCCAGTCCGGAAGTGCTCGGCATCAGTAGCGGCGCCGGCGCGGGCCTGACTGTCGCGCTCTTCCTGTTCGGCTTCCCGTCGACCGTCATCATGCTGCTTGCTATGGTGCTAGGGGCGCTCGCGGCTTTCGGCGCGATGATCGCCATTTCCGCTCGCGCGCAGTTTTCGCCAGAGCGCATGCTGCTCGCCGGTGTCGGCATCGGCGCCTTCGCAATGGCAATCGTCACGATGGTGCTCGCGCAGGGCGACATGCGCGGTTACATCCTGCTCACCTGGCTTTCGGGCTCGACCAATCGCGCGGGTGCTTTTGAAGCCTGGACGGCAATGATTTCGCTCATCGTGCTGGTGACGCCGCTGCCCTTCCTCGGCCGCTGGCTGACGATGTTGCCGCTCGGCGGCAATTCCAGTCGATCTCTCGGCCTCCGGGTCGGCGCAAGCCGCCTGGTTCTGGCCGTGCTCGCCGCACTGATGACGGCGATCGCTTCATTCCTGGTCGGCCCACTCAGCCTCACCGGGCTCATCGCCCCGCATCTGGCGCGTCTGGCCGGCTTCGACCGACCTGCACATCAGCTTGCTGCGAGCGTGCTTTCAGGCGCCGGGGTACTGATGACGGCCGACTGGCTCTCGCGTGTCATCATCTACCCCTATCAGGTGCCAGTCGGCCTTTTCGCCGCGCTGATCGGCGGCCCCTACCTCATCTGGCTGCTTTCGCGAAAGGACATCAAACAATGATGGGCGAACCCTTTACCGCATCCGGCGTCGCAATCGCCGTCGATCCAGGCCGAATGCTCGACGAGATTTGCTCGCATTTCGTCGAGCACAGCACCGTGAAACGCGACGGTGATCTGGTCACGCTGGAAATGATCACCGGCAAGGCCGATATCCGGCACGAGGGCCGCAAGCTCGAGATCGAACTCTCGTGCCGAAGTGCGCGTGCACTCCAGAATGTCCGCTCGGTGCTTGCCGAACATCTCTTTCAGTTCGCCGGCGAAGACACGCTGGAGCTGACATGGTCGGACGCACCGAAAGCCGACCATCTGCCGGATCTGCGCGAAATCCGCGTGATCGGCGCTCGTAACATAAGCCCGCATATGCGCCGGGTGACTGTGGCATGTGATGATGCCAGGCATTTCGCGCACGGCGGGCTGCATTTCCGCCTGCTGATCCCACCGAAGGGTCGTGCGCCCGTCTGGCCAAGGCTCCGCTCCGATGGCCGCATTGAATGGGCGAAGGATGAGGATGCGCTGACCGTGCGTATCTACACGTTCCGCAGGATCGATCTGGAGCGCGGCCAGATCGATATCGATTTCGTGCTGCATGAAGGCGAAAACATGCCCGGCGCCGAATGGGCGGTGAATGCCCAGCCCGGCGATATCGCCGGTGCACTCGGCCCTGGCGGCGGGGGTATTCCCGATGCCACGTTGATGATCCTTGCCGGAGACGAGACGGCGCTGCCCGCGATCTCGCGCATTGCGGCAGAAGTTCCCGCGGGAACGCAGTTGCGAATCTTCCTCGAAGTCGATGGTCCCTCGGAGGAATTGTCGCTGCCGTCCGCTGGCATTGTCGACCTGACCTGGATKCATCGTAACGGCGCGCCGGCCGGCACCATGGGTCTAATCGAAAGCGCAATCAAAGGCGCACTGACGGATGTCGACGCAGAGACCTTCGTCTGGGCCGGCTGTGAACGATCCGAGGCCAAGCGCATCCGCGATTTCCTCAAGACCGAACGTGGCCACGACCGGCACAAGATGAGCATCGGCGCCTATTGGGAGCGGTAGAGGCCCCTTATGCCTTTTCACGGAACATCTCGATAATGGCGGAGAAATCCTTGCCGCCGTTGCCGAGCTTCTCGAAGAGCGCGTAGAGCTGTGCGGCTTCCGCACCAAGCGGCGTGGAGGCACCGCTCGCGAGTGCCGCCTCCTGCGAAAGCCTCAGATCCTTCAGCATCAGTGCTGCAGCAAAACCCGGCTTGTAATCATTGTTGGCCGGCGAGGTCGGCACCGGTCCCGGCACCGGGCAATAGGTGTTGATCGACCAGCATTGGCCGGATGAGGTGGAAGCGACATCGAAGAGCGCCTGATGCGAGAGACCGAGCTTTTCGGCAAGCACGAAGGCTTCGCAGACCCCGACCATGGAAATGCCGAGGATCATGTTGTTGCAGATCTTCGCGGCCTGTCCGGCGCCTGCTTCACCGCAATGAACGATCTTCTTGCCCATCGCCTCCAGGATCGGCTTTGCCTTGGCAAAGGCTTCTTCCGAGCCGCCTGCCATAAAGGTCAAGGTACCGGCGCTCGCTCCGACCGTGCCGCCGGAAACGGGTGCGTCGAGCGACAGGCAGCTTGCGGCTTTCGCCATTTCGTGCGCCTTGCGGCTGCTTTCGACATCGATGGTCGAGCAATCGATGACGAGCGTACCCTGCGCCGCCGATTGCAATATGTCGGCCCAGGCCGTCAGCACGTGCTTGCCCTGCGGCAGCATGGTGATGATGATCTCGGCCTCCTTGACCGCCTGGCTGGCATGGCTGGCCGGTTTCACACCGCTTTCCTCCGCAGCCTTCAGCACCGGAGCCGCCAGATCGAAGCCAAGAACCTCGTGGCCGGCTTTGACGAGATTGGCAGCCATTGGACCGCCCATGTTGCCAAGCCCGATAAATCCGATCCTTGCCATGCTCTTCTCCTATCTGTTGTCCTCGATGATCATGGCCGCCGCCTTTTCGGCAATCATGATCGTCGGCGAATTGGTATTGCCCGAAGTGATGGCCGGCATCACTGAGGCATCCGCGATCCGGAGCCTGCCGAGCGCCCGCAATCTCAACCTCGGATCGACGACGCTGTCCCTGTCGATGCCCATGCGGCAGGTGCCGACCGGATGAAAAATCGTCGTGCCGATATCGCCAGCCGCCTTTTCCAGTTCCGCCTCGTTTCGGTAGCTCGGCCCCGGCTTGAACTCCTCTGGATGAAAGCGGGCGAAGGACGGCTGCGCGACGATCCGGCGCGTCAGCTTTATCGAGCGAACAGCTATGTCGCGATCGCGCTGCGTCGAGAGGTATTTTGGCGCAATGACCGGCTGGGCGGCAAAATCGGGGCTGGAGACATGCACGGAACCGCGGCTTTCCGGCCGGAGATTGCAGACGCTCGCCGTGATCGCCGGAAAGGCGTGGACGGGATCGCCGAACTTGTCGAGTGACACCGGCTGCACATGATACTGCAGATCAGGCGTCTCCTTATCGGGGCCGGAGCGAGTGAAGATACCAAGCTGGCTCGGCGCCATCGCCATCGGGCCGGAACGGTGCATCAGATATTCGAGGCCAATCGCCGCCTTGCCGAGCAGCTTCGACGCCTTTTCGTTGAGTGTCGGCACACCTGTCACCTTATAGGCAAGCCGAAGCTGCAGATGGTCCTGCAGGTTCTCGCCGATACCCTTCACCTCGGTCAGCACGTCGATGCCGGCCTGATGGAGAACGTCACCGCGGCCGACGCCTGACAGTTCCAGAATGTGTGGCGAGCCGATGGAGCCGGCCGAAAGCACCGTCTCCTTCGCTGCATAGGCCCGCTTCGCCCTGCCGCCATGCTGGAATTCGACGCCGGTGACGGAGCCCTCTTCAACCAGCAGCCGCCGCACCTGCGCTTTGGTCATGACAGTGAGATTGCCGCGTTTCATGGCCGGGCGCAGAAAGGCCTTCGTCGCGTTCCAGCGGATGCCGGCGCGCTGGTTGACGTCGAAATAGCCGGAGCCTTCGTTGCTGCCGCGATTGAAATCTGCCGTTTCGGGAATGCCGGCCTCCTTGGCCGCCTGCTGGAAGGCATCGAGCACATCCCAGCGGACGCGCGCCTTTTCCACGCGCCATTCGCCGCCGGCGCCATGCATGTCGTCCTCGCCCCTATAGTGATCCTCCGACTTGCGGAAATAGGGCAGCACGTCGTCCCACCCCCAGCCGGTGCAGCCCATCTGCCGCCAGAGATCGTAGTCGCGGGCCTGACCGCGCATATAGATCATGCCGTTGATGGAGGAACAGCCGCCGAGCACCTTGCCTCGCGGATAATTCAGCGCCCGCCCGTTCAGCCCGTCCTCGGGCGCGGTCGTAAAACACCAGTCGGTACGCGGATTGTTAATGCAATAGAGATAGCCGACGGGAATATGGATCCAGTGGTAGTTGTCGTTGCCACCCGCCTCCAGCAGCAAGACCCTCGTATTGGGGTCGGCCGATAGCCTGTTTGCGAGCACGCAGCCCGCACTGCCTGCCCCGATGATGATATAGTCGTAGCGATCCATGGATCATGCACTCCGAAATGGCTGCCTCCCGCCTCCCCGGGGCCGAGGAGGCGGAATTTTGCGGCGCCGCTGCACATCTTTTCCCATTGCAGGAAAAGAGGTCCGCCCGTTCAGCGGCGGTAGACAAAGCCCAGTTTACGCCCGAGCCGCGAGGCGTAGAATTCGCCGATAATACCACGGCGGAAGATCAGCACGCAGATCATGAAGACAACGCCGGTGATGATAGTCACCGGAAATTCTGAGGTCGCGAGATAATTCTGCAGCGTCACGACGAGGCCAGCGCCGAATACCGGGCCGATCAGCGTGCCGATACCGCCGAGCAGGGTCATCAGGATCACCTCACCCGACATCTGCCAAGCGACATCCGTCAGCGTCGCAAACTGAAAGACCAGAGCCTTGGCCGATCCTGCCAGCCCGGCAAGAGCTGCCGACATCACGAAGGCTCCGAGTTTGTAACGCGCCACGGAATAGCCGAGCGAGATTGCCCGTTGCTCGTTCTCGCGGATCGATTTCAGGATCATGCCGAAGGGCGAATTGATGAAGCGCCAGATGATCAGAAGTCCGATCAGGAACACCGCCAGCACGAAATAATACATGTTGGTGGAGCTGCTGAGATCGACGAAGCCGAAGAGGTGGCCGCGCGGCACAGACTGGATGCCATCCTCACCTTCAGTGAATTTTGCCTGCAAGCAGAAAAAGAAGAACATCTGCGACAGCGCCAGCGTGATCATGGCGAAATAGATACCCTGGCGGCGGATCGCAAAGAAACCCATGACGAGGCCCAGAAATGCGGCCCCGGCGACGCCGACGAGGATGCCGAGCTCGGGCGGAAAGCCCCAGGACTTCACCGTATAGGCGGTGAAATAGGCAGCTCCGCCGAAGAAGGTGGCATGGCCGAAGGACAGCAGTCCCGTGTAGCCGAGCAGCAGGTTGAAGGCACAGGCAAAGAGCGCGAAGCAAAGCAGCTTCATCAGGAAGATCGGGTAGAAGAAGAAGGGCGCGAGCAAGAGAAGCAGGAGCCCGATGATCAGGAACCCAGTCTGAACCGATAAAGCAGTTCGGCTCTTTTCCGTTCGGATGGTTTCGGTGATGTCAGCCATGTCACGCATCCCGGCCGAAGAGGCCCGCGGGCCTGATGAGAAGCACGATCGCCATGATGACGAAGACGACGATATTGGAGGCCTCCGGATAGAAGACCTTGGTCAGGCCTTCCGCGATGCCAAGCACATAGCCCGTGATGATGGCGCCCATGATCGACCCCATGCCGCCGACGACGACCACGGCAAAGACGACGATGATCATGTTGGAGCCCATCAGCGGCGAGACCTGGTAGATGGGGGCGGCGAGCACGCCGGCGAAGGCCGCAAGGCCGGCGCCGAGCGCATAGGTAAAGGTCAGCAGCACCGGAACGTTGACGCCGAAGACCTGCACGAGCGTGGCGTTTTCCGTCGCCGAGCGCAGATAGGCGCCGAGCTTGGTCTTTTCGATCAGCAGCCAGGTGCCGATGCAGACGACGAGCGAAACGACCACCACCCAACCGCGATAGATCGGCAGGAACATGAAGCCGAGATTCACGCCCCCGGCCAGTGCCGGTGGCGTCGCATAGGGTTGGCCGGATGAGCCGTAGAGATAGCGGAACGTGCCTTCGACTGCGAGCGCCAGACCGAAGGTGAACAGCAGGCCGTAGAGCGGATCGAGATCATAGAGCCGGCGAAGGAAGAGCCGCTCGATGACAGCACCGGCCAATCCGACGATGACGGGCGCCAGGATCAGCGACGGCCAGTAACCGATACCGAGATAGTTCAAGAGCAGGTAGGCCACGAAGGCGCCGAGCATGTACTGGGCGCCGTGCGCGAAGTTGATGACACGCAGAAGACCGAAAATGATCGCAAGACCAAGGCTCAGAAGCGCATAGAAGGACCCGTTGATCAGGCCGATCAGCAGCTGGCCGAGCAGTGCCTGCAAGGGAATGCCGAAGATCATCGTCATCGCGTCACACTCCCAGAACCTTGTGCAGCATATCCATGCGCTGCGGCAGTTCGCCGACCGGGAATTCCGAGACCATCTGCCCATGATCCATCAGATAGAAGCGATCGGCAATACGGCTTGCGAAACGGAAATTCTGCTCGACGAGCACGATCGTCATGCCGCGCTCCTTCAGTGTCCYGAGGACCTCGCCGATCCGCTGGACGATAACAGGCGCCAGCCCCTCGGTTGGCTCATCGAGCAACAGCAGGCGCACGCCGGTGCGCAGAATGCGGGCGATCGCCAGCATCTGCTGCTCGCCACCCGAAAGCTTGGTGCCGGAACTCGTGCGCCGCTCGTAAAGGTTCGGAAAAAGCTCGTAGATTTCATCGAGGGTCATGCCGCCGGGCGCTACGACCGGCGGCAGCATCAGATTCTCCGAAACCGTCAGCGTCGAAAAAATACCGCGCTCCTCCGGTACGAAGCCGATGCCCCTATGGGCGGTTTTATGCAACGGCACCTGCATCATATCCGTACCAGCAAAGCTGATCTTTCCCTTTCGGGAGCGCACAATACCGGTGATGGTGCGCAAAGTCGTCGTCTTGCCAACACCATTGCGGCCGAGAATGGTAATCATCTCGCCTTCGCCCACCGTCATGTCGATGCCGTGCAGGATATGGCTTTCGCCATACCAGGCGTTCAGCCCCTTAACTTCGAGAAGCGGCGCCATCAGTGATGCTCCTCCGTGCCCATATAGGCCTGGCGTACGCGCTCATCCTGACTGACTGTCGCATAGTCCCCCTCGGCGAGGATCTCGCCGCGCTGCAGCACGGTGACATGCTGGCAGATATTGGCAACGACGGACAGATTGTGCTCGACCATCAGAACCGCGCGGTCGCGGGCGACATCGCGAATGATGGCGGAGACGACGCTGACATCCTCCTGCCCCATACCGGCCATCGGCTCATCGAGAAGCAGCACTTTCGGATCGAGCGCGAGAGTGGTCGCAATCTCCAGCACACGCTTGCGCCCATAGGAGAGGTCGGCGGCGATATGATCACGCTCCTTGGAAAGCCCGACACTGGCGAGCAATTGCTCGGCCCGATCATTGAGACTGTCGAGCGCCGAAAGCGGTCGCCAGAACTGGGTGGAAAGATTATTCGGACGCTGCAGGGCGACCCGGACATTATCGAGCACGGAAAGATGCGGGAAGACGGCAGAGATCTGGAACGAACGGACGAGGCCCATGCGCGCCACCCGGTCCGGCGGCGTCCTGGTGATGTCGGTCCCCATCAGCGTGATGGCGCCTGATGTCGGCTGCAGGAACTTGGTGAGCAGGTTGAACACCGTCGTCTTGCCGGCACCGTTCGGCCCGATCAGTGCATGGACGCTCGCATCATGCACATCGAGATCGACATTCTTGACGGCCGTGAAGCCGCCGAAATCACGGCGCAGGCCGCGGGCGGAGAGTACCACCCGCGGCTTGGCTCCAGTCTCAATCGCGGAAACCGCCATCGTTCACTTCACCAAATCGCAGCCGCTCTTGGCGGGGTCGATATAGGCTTCCTTGCCCGGGATGGTGGCGAGAACGTTGAAGTAATCCCACGGTTCCTTGCTTTCCGCGGGCTTCTTGACCTGCAGCAGGTACATGTCATGGATCATGCGGCCGTTCGGGCCAACCGTGCCGCCACGGCCGAAGACGTCGTCGACAGGCATTTCGTGCAACTGCTTGGCGACGGCCTCCGTCTCATCCGTTCCGGCCTTCTGGATCGCCTTCAGATATTGCAGAACCGCCGAATAGGTGCCGGTGTGGATCATGTTCGGCATCTTGCCGGTGCGGGCAAAGAATTTCTTGGCGAATGCGCGGCTGTCGTCGTCGCGGTTCCAGTAATAGCCTTCCGTCAACGTCAGGCCCTGAGCTGCTTCGAGGCCAAGGCCGTGAACTTCGGCGAGCGTGAAGAGCAATGCCGCCAGATGCTGGCCGCCTTGGGTGATGCCGAACTCTGCCGCCTGCTTGATGGCATTCGACGTATCGAGGCCGGCATTGGCAAGGCCGATAACCTTGGCGCCCGATGATTGTGCCTGCAGCAGGAAGGACGAGAAATCCTGTGTCGACAAGGGATGGCGTACCGAACCGACGACCGTGCCGCCGCTTGCCTTTACGTAGTCGGTGGTCTGCTGTTCCAGCGAGTAGCCGAAAGCGTAATCCGCCGTCAGGAAGAACCAGCTGTCGCCGCCCTGCTTGACCAGTGCCCCGCCGGTACCGACGGCAAGTGCATGGGTGTCATAGGCCCAGTGGAAGCCATAAGGCGAGCAGGCCTTGCCGGTGAGATCAGTCGTCGCAGCACCCGTAACGATATCGATCTTCTTCTTTTCCTTGGCGACCGCCTGGACTGCGAGCGCAACCGAAGAGGTCGTCAGTTCCATGATGGCATCGACCTGTTCGGTGTCATACCACTGGCGGGCAATGTTGGAGGCGATATCAGGCTTGTTCTGGTGGTCGGCATCGACGATCTCGACCGGCATGTCCAGCACCTTGCCGCCAAAGTCCTCGACGGCCATCTTGGCGGCCTCGACAGAGGATTTGCCGCCAAAGTCGGCATAAACGCCCGACTGGTCGTTCAGGATGCCGATCTTGACCTTACCATCGGAAATAGCTGCGCTCTGGGCAAACACGGCGGTGCTGCTTGCAAGCAAAAATGCAACGGACGCAATGAAATTCTTTCGCATATTCTCTCCTCCCAGAGATTGGCCAGATCGCGAATCTGTTCAAATTTGGCGATCCACTCTCCTCAAAGCGGCCGCTCCACCCTTACGATCACGGAATTTCCTCAACGAGGCAACTGGCGGTTTACATCTAATTCCAAACAGTATCTGTTCGTTTTTGAACAGAACCCGTCATAATGGTGCTCCGCCAACAGTCGCAGCGCTCTCGTTGCCGGGCGGCATTAGACCAAAGACGTAGACGGATGGGCGACGCCGATGAGCCATGCTTCGCAGTTTACTTGGGACGATCTGCAGTTTTTTCTAGCCGTCGCCCGCACCGGCCAGCTTTCGACGGCGGCCCGGCAGTTGCGCTCAAGCCATGCGACCGTCTCACGGCGCATCGATCGGCTGGAATTCGCATTGAAGGTGAAGCTCTTCGAGCGCAATCCGCGCGGTTACGTGCTGACTGCCATGGGCACGCGCTTTGTAGAAACCGCCGAAAAGATGGAACAGGAAACGGAACGGCTGCGCGCCGATCTCGCCGATGGCTCGCTCAGCCAGCGCGGCCTCGTGCGCCTCAGCGCACCGGAAGGTTTTGCGAATTTCTTCTTTGCGACCGTCCTGCCGCAATTTGCCGCCCGCCATCCGCATCTGGCACTAGAACTCGTCACCATCCAGCAGATCATGTCGCTTTCCCGTAAGGAGGCGGATATCTCGGTCGTCCTCGACGAGCCCAAAGGTGGTCCCTACTTTGCGGAAAAGCTGACGGACTATCATCTGCAGGTCTACGCCTCGCGCGACTATCTCGCCCGCGCAGCACCCATCGCCACGCGTGACGACCTGCTGAACCATCCCTTCATCAGCTATATCGAGGAAATGATCTTCGCACCGGGGCTCGATTATCTCGGCGACGTGCATCCGCGCATCAAGCCGCAATTCCAGAGTTCCAGCATCTTCGCGCAGTTGACGGCCACCAGAAACGGTCTGGGCCTCGGCATCCTGCCCTATTTCTTTGCCTGCCGTTATCCCGAACTGGTGCGCGTGCTGCCTGACGAGATCGATCTCAAGCGGCATTACTGGATAACCTGCCATCGGGATCTGAAGCAGGCGCCGCGCGTGCGCGCCGTCATCGACTTCCTGCGCGAAGCCGTGCGCAGCGAAGACGCCTGTTTCATACCGCCCTACATTGGCTCCGCCGCAGCTCGAAAGGCAAAGGCAGAGATGTGATTACTTCAGGAATTCGGCGCGATGCGGAGTAAAGGTGTCGATGAGGCGACCCTTTTGCAATGCCTTGACACCATGGACCAGATTGGGTGGCACAATAAAGCTGCCGCCCTGTTTCAAGACTTCGGTGCGACCATCGATCGTCACCTCGAAGCTACCTTCGGCGACATAGCTTGCCTGGATATGCGGGTGGAAATGAGCCGCACCCACGGCGCCTGCCTCAAAGGCGACCTCCACCATCATCATCTCGGGCAGATAGGCCATGATACGGCGAGTCACGCCCGGTTCAGGGTTTACCCATTCGGCACCTTCCGCCGATACGAAGAGATCGCTCGATGACATGTCTGCTCCTCACATCCGAATCCATTGCGCGCAAACTGGCGCACCAGCCGGCATTTGAAAAGATGTGCCTTGATCTTTGGCGGGATGGTCCCCTTGTTGACGCCGCAAACAGGCAGGTCTATGCGACCTTAAGTCAGGCATGCGTGATTACAGGTGAGGAGACTGGACATGCGGCATACGCGCGAGGTTTTCGACTGGGCTGATCCGTTTCGGCTCGTGGAGCAGCTGACCGACGAGGAGCGCATGGTGCAGGACACCGCCCATGCCTACGCGCAGGAAAAGCTCGCCCCCCGTGTCCTCGAAGCCTTTCGCAACGAAAAGACAGATCCGGAAATATTCCGGGAGATGGGCGAACTCGGCCTTCTCGGCCCGACGATCGATCCGGAATATGGCGGCGCTGGCCTCGGATACGTCGCCTACGGCCTGATCGCCCGCGAAGTAGAGCGGATCGACAGCGGTTACCGTTCRATGATGAGCGTACAGTCCTCGCTTGTCATGGTGCCGATCGACGCCTTTGGTTCCGAAGAGCAGAAGAAGAAATATCTGCCGAAGCTTGCGACCGGCGAATGGATCGGCTGTTTTGGTTTGACCGAGCCCAATCACGGCTCTGATCCGGGCTCCATGGCGACACGGGCAAAGAAGGTCGATGGCGGTTATAGCCTGACGGGCTCCAAGACCTGGATCTCGAACGCGCCGATTGCCGATGTCTTTGTCGTCTGGGCAAAGACCGAGGATGGACTTATCCGCGGCTTCATCCTGGAAAAAGGCTCGAAGGGCCTGTCGGCTCCAAAGATTCAGGGCAAGGTCGGACTTCGCGCCTCGATCACTGGCGAAGTCGTCATGGACAATGTCTTCGTACCGGAAGAGAACCTGCTGCCCCATGTCAGCGGTCTCAAGGGACCGTTCACCTGCCTCAACTCCGCTCGCTTCGGCATTGCCTGGGGTGCGCTGGGCGCGGCCGAAGCCTGCTATGCAACGGCTCGGCAATATACGCTGGACCGTCAGCAATTCGGCCGGCCGCTCGCCGCCAACCAGCTCATTCAAAAGAAGCTTGCCGATATGGCAACCGAAATCTCGCTCGGGCTTCAGGGATGCTTGCGTCTCGGCCGCATGAAGGAAGAGGGCCATCCACCCGTCGAACTGACATCGATCCTCAAGCGCAATTCCTGCGGCAAGGCGCTGGATATTGCGCGAGCAGCCCGCGACATGCTGGGCGGCAACGGCATTTCCGACGAATTCGGCGTCGCCCGCCACCTCGTCAATCTCGAGGTGGTCAATACCTATGAAGGAACGCATGATATTCATGCGCTTATTCTCGGTCGCGCGATCACAGGCATTGCAGCCTTCTCCAACTGACTCAGCCGCGCAGGAGGCGAATTGCAAGCTGGATAACAATGTGCAAACCTCCCTTGCCGCGGCAGACAGGCCGACGGTGCAAGGGGGATGTGCATATGTTTCTGCTGCTCGCACTTCTGATCGGCGTCATTGCCGGTCTTCGCGCCATGACCGCACCTGCCGCCGTCGCCTGGGGCGCGGCACTTGGCTGGTTCGATGTCTCCCAGACACCGCTCGCCTTCATGGGCTACCAGTGGACACCGTGGATTTTCACGGTGCTGGCTGTCGTCGAGCTCATCACTGACCAGCTGCCGACCACCCCCTCGCGCAAGGTGCCCGTCCAGTTCGGCGCACGCATTGTTATGGGCGCACTTTCCGGCGCAGTCATCGGCGCGGCCAGCAGCCTGCTCTTCGGAGGCCTTCTCGCCGGCGTCATCGGCGCTGTCATCGGCACGCTTGGCGGGGCTGCGGTGCGCAGCAAGCTCGCGGCCTCTTTCGGCCAGGATCGCCCGGCAGCCCTGATAGAGGATGCCGTGGCCGTCATCGGCGCCATTATTATCGCGTGGGCAGTCTGATGAAGAGCTTCGACGCAATCTTCATCGGCGCCGGCCAGGCCGGCCCATTCCTCGCTGCCCGCATGGCGGAAAAGGGTATGAAGGTGGCGCTGATCGAACGCAAGTTCCTCGGCGGCACCTGCGTTAACGCAGGCTGCATGCCGACAAAGACGCTGGTCGCAAGCGCGCGCGCCGCCTACGTGGCGCGGCACGGCGCCGATTACGGTGTGCGGATACCGGGCGAAATCGCCATCGACATGAAGACCGTGCGGGGTAGAGCAGAGACAATCATCATGAATGCCCGCAACGGTTTGAGCAGCTGGTTCGGCGGCATGCAAACCATGACCGTCATCTACGGCCACGCCCGCTTCACGAGCCCGAAGGAAGTCGTCGTCAACGGCGAGACGCTGACGGCGCCGAAGATCTTCCTCAATGTCGGCGCTCGCCCTGTCGTCCCCGACATGCCGGGCATTGCTGATATCGAGTATCTCACAAGCACCGGCATCATCCATCTCGACAGCCTGCCGAAGCATCTTGCCATTATCGGCGGAAGCTATATCGGCCTGGAATTTGCACAGATGTACCGGCGTTTCGGCGCCGAGGTAACGGTGATCGAGCGCGGCCCGAAACTCGCCTCCCGCGAGGACGAGGATATTTCCGATGCGATCGCCGATATCCTCAGATCCGAGGGCATCAAGATCCATACAGATGTCAAGGATATTAGCTTCGCCAGAACCAACAATGGCGCGACGGTCACGGTCGACAAGGAAACAATCGAGGCAAGCCATGTGCTCGTCGCGACCGGCCGGACGCCGAATACCGACGACCTCGGTCTCGATGCCGCTGGCGTGGCCACTGACAAGCACGGCTTTATTACCGTCGATGACCGGCTGGCAACCAATGTCGAAGGTATATGGGCACTCGGAGATTGCAACGGCCACGGTGCCTTCACCCATACGTCCTACAATGACTTCGAGATCGCCGCAGCCAATCTGCTGGACGGTGGCGACAGGAAACTGTCGAGCCGCATTCTCGCCTACGCCCTCTATATCGATCCGCCGCTTGGCCGCGTCGGCATGACGGAAAAGCAGGCACGCGCCTCGGGCCGCAAGATCATGGTGTCGACCCGCCCGATGAGCAAGGTCGGCCGCGCCAATGAGCGCGGCGAAACCAAGGGCTTCATGAAGGTGGTCGCTGATGCGGAGAGCAAGGAAATCCTGGGGGCGGCGATCCTCGGGATCGAGGGCGACGAGGTGATTCACGGCATCATCGATGCGATGAATGCCGGGACGACCTATCCGGTGCTGCAGTGGTCGGTACCGATCCATCCCACCGTTTCGGAATTGATCCCGACGCTTCTGGGTGATTTGAAGGCGATCTGATAGATCGCAATCAGCCGGAGGCCGGTCATTGAATATCGAACTGCTGATCGAAAATTATGGCCTGCCGGCAATCTTTCTCGGCACCGCCTTCGAGGGCGAAACTGCTGCCTTTCTCGGCGGCGTCATCGCGCATCGCGAGCTTCTAACCTATTGGGCCGCCTCGATGGCAGCTTCGGCGGGATCATTCGCCGGAGATCAGATGTGGTTCTTTGCCGGCCGCTATGCCGCCCAATGGAACTTCGTTCGCCGCGTGATGGAGACACCGGCGCTTGCACGCGTCACGCGACTTCTCGAAAAATATCCGACCGGGTTCATCTTCGCGTTCCGCTTTCTGGTGGGATTGCGGACGATCAGCCCGATCGTCATCGGCACGACACACATCTCGACGCAGAGGTTTCTCGTGCTCAACCTCCTGGCGGCGCTCGTCTGGGGACAGCTCTTCACCGCGCTTGGTTATGCCTTCGGCCACGGAATTCACCAGATATTCGGCCGCCTGCCACTGCATCATCATCTGCTGATAGCACTTGGCGCCGCGGCCCTGATCGCGGGCGCGGCGCTGGTGCTTCGCAAGAGGAAATTTGGTCAAGTACCCGTAAAGGGTCCTAATCCATGACGATCTGCAGTTTGACATCATCAGGACGTGCCTCGACCGCACGATCGAAGGCCTTGATCGAATCTTCGAAGGTGAACGTCTCTGATATCAGCGGCTTCAGGTCGACACGCCCCGATCCGAGAAGCGCGATCGAGCGCTCATACTGATGCGCGTAGCGGAACACCGTCTCAATGCGAATTTCCTTCGTCGAAGCCGTCGAGACGTCGAAACCGACAGGATTGACCGGCAGGCCGACGACGACGATAGCGCCGCCCGGACGTGGCAGAGACATGATCGTCTCCCAGGCCTTCGGTGAACCTGAGCATTCGAAGACGACATCCGCACCCCAGCCATCAGTCAGCCGGCCGACTTCCTCAGCAAGGTTCTTTTCGCGAATGTTGACCGGAATGACACCTTGATACTGCGCAGCTATATCGAGCTTCGGCTGGGCAAGATCAGCAACGATCGCACGGGAGCAACCGCCAGCGAGAGCGGCGATCGCAACCATGGTGCCGATCGGGCCGGCACCGAGGACAACGGCTGTATCGCCGGGTGCGATCTTCGCCTTGGTGGCTGCCTGCATGCCGACCGCGAAAGGCTCGACCATTGCGCCTTCGGCGAAGCTGACATTGTCCGGCAGCTTGAACGTATAATTGRCCGGGTGCACGACCTCGGGGGTTAACACGCCGTGGATCGGCGGCGTCGCCCAGAAGGTGACGGCCGGATCGACATTGTACATGCCAAGCCGGCTTGCCTTGGAATTGGGATCAGGAATGCCAGGCTCCATGCAAACGCGATCGCCAACCTTCAGATGAGTAACGCCGGAGCCGACCTCGACCACCGTGCCCGCCGCTTCGTGGCCGAGCACCATCGGCTCGTTGACGATAAATGGACCGATTTTGCCGTGCGTATAATAATGCACGTCGGAGCCGCAGACACCAACGGTATGGATCTTGATCTTCACCTGCCCCGGACCTGTCTCCAGAGGCAGATCGATATCGCGAAGCGCAAGCTCATGCTGGCGCTCCAGAACCAGCGCACGGACTTTTGTCATGATCGGTTTCCTTCCCTATGGCTCCCGCGGTTCATGGGGCGCCGTTCTGGCGACTATAAGACTGCAAGGCGCAGCAATTCAATCATCCCTGTCAGGCTTTTGCTCGCCATGTGACGAAATGCTCACGTAATTATCACCCGAAAGATAAGCTCTTCCTAGACGTCCGTATGATTCCGGAAAAGCCCGGCGAGGACTACCTTTATCTTCAACGACCACGACATAGTGGGAAGGAGAAAAGCGATGAAGCACGACAACGACAATGTCGGCCGAAACTTGGTTTCCAACTCTCAGATCACGCGGCAGCTCCGCGAATTCTGGCGCAACCTGGTGGATGAGGCTGTTGCTGCAATCCATCAGGATCGCGAGCCGCAGGCATTGCTTCAGCCGGTTAGGGTTGTTGCACGGGCGCGGGATCGAAATCGGCCTCCGCAGCGTTATTAGGCATGCGCCGGCATGGCGTGGCGGGGGCATGACGCTTCCGGCACCATGCGGATCGGCAATACAAGGAAGACCGTCATGAAATCGATTGTGTCATTCTGCCTGTTCGCATCTCTTCTCTTTGCCGCAACCGAGGCGTCCGCGGCGATCGAGGAAGCATCCCTTCCGCCACCGCAGCAGGAAGAAAGGCTGGTGCCGGCCAATCTGGAGCTCACGTTCACTGGCCCTGTCGATCTCGCTCGTTCGACCGCCACCCTTCTCGATGCCCAGGGCCTGACATTGCCGACCGGCAAGCCGTTTCTTTCAGGACCGGAAGGTTCGGTCTTCAAGGTTCCGCTCGATCCGTCCATGGCGCCCGGTGTTTATACACTCAACTGGCGCGTACTCTCGATGGACGGCCACAGCGCCGAAGGCCATTACCAGTTTAGGGTTGAGCCCTGAACGCTGCGATATTTCGCCACCCGATATTGCGCCGTGTCATTGGACACGGCGTTTTTGTCTGTTGAAGCGTTCTCACTGGCCCCTCCGACCGCATAAAGGCATTTATAAGATTTTTATATAGATACCCTTCGCCCAATCTCGAACCTTTATGCCCTTCGGTCGCATATTAATGTCCGAGAGATCGCAAAGATCATCTCCACGCCAGAAAGCATAAAAGGTGCCGCCTTTGCGAGCCGGCGCCCTTTGTCTTGTCTGACTCCAAGAATAACAACCGGAGTCAAGATCGATGATGGATATAATTCTACTCGGCACTGCAATCGTATTCTTCGGACTTTGCTTTGCCTATACACGCGCCTGCGACAGGCTTTGACAGGAGAGAACAGATGACCCTCGATTACATCTTGAGCGGTGCCGTGACCGTGTTTCTCACCGTCTACCTCACCTACGCTCTCATCCGCCCAGAACGTTTCTGAAAGCGCCGGCGCTTCTCATCCAGAAGCAGCCGGGTACTGAAAGTTTCCTCCCATGACCCTCAACGGATGGCTTCAGATCCTGCTCTACTGCGGGATCGTCCTTGTGCTCGTCAAACCGCTCGGCGGTTACATGACGCGTGTCTTCAGCGGCGAGCGCACATTCCTCTCACCGGTCCTCGTTCCGATCGAACGGGGGCTTTACGCCGTCGCCGGCACCAGCGAGCGCGAAGACCAGCACTGGACCTCCTATGCCTTCGCCATGCTGATGTTCAACCTTATGGGCGTCATCGTTCTCTACCTCCTGATGCGGTTCCAGAACGTACTGCCCTATAACCCGGCCGGCATGGCCGCGGTCGGGCCGGAACTCGCCTTCAACACCGCCACCAGTTTCGTCTCCAATACCAACTGGCAGAATTATGGCGGCGAAAGCACCATGTCGTACCTGACGCAGATGATGGGCCTGACGGTTCAGAACTTCGTGTCGGCTGCGACCGGCATGGCCATCGCCATCGGCCTGATCCGCGCCTTCTCGCGTGCCTCGGGCAAGGCGATCGGCAATTTCTGGGTCGATATGGTCAGAGCCACACTCTATATTCTGCTGCCGATCTGCATCGTGCTGACGCTCGCCTATGTCTGGCTCGGCGTACCGCAGACGCTTGGTCCCTATGTCGATGCGACCACGCTCGAAGGCGCCAAGCAGACGATCGCCCTCGGCCCCGTTGCCTCGCAGCTCGCCATCAAGATGCTTGGGACGAATGGCGGCGGCTTCTTCAACGCCAACTCGGCCCATCCCTTCGAAAACCCGGACGCAATCTCAAACCTCATTCAGATGGTCTCGATCTTTGCGATTGGCGCAGCCTTCACCAACGTTTTCGGACGTATGGTCGGCAACCAGCGCCAGGGCTGGGCGATCCTGACGGCGATGGGCGTCCTCTTCATGGTCGGCGTCGGCGTCACCTATTGGGCTGAAGCTGCCGGCAACCCGCTGATGCACGCCTTCGGCCTGGCTGGCGGCAACATGGAAGGCAAGGAAGTCCGCTTCGGCGTTGCCATGTCCTCGCTGTTTGCGGTCGTTACCACGGCTGCCTCCTGCGGTGCGGTCAATGCCATGCATGGCTCCTTCACCGCGCTCGGCGGCCTGATCCCGCTGATCAACATGCAGCTCGGCGAAGTCATCGTCGGCGGCGTTGGTGCGGGTTTCTACGGCATCGTTCTCTTCATCATCGTCGCTGTCTTCGTCGCAGGCCTGATGGTCGGCCGCACGCCGGAATATCTCGGCAAGAAGATCGCGGCGAAGGAAATGAAGATGGCCGTTCTTGCCATCCTTTGCCTGCCGCTCGCCATGCTGGTCTTCACCGCGATCGCCAGCGTCCTGCCTTCGGCAGTCGCTTCGGTCGGCACGGCCGGCCCGCACGGTTTCTCCGAAATCCTCTATGCCTATACGTCGGCTGCGGCCAACAACGGCTCGGCTTTCGGCGGCCTGACGGGCAATACGCCCTGGTACAACATCACGCTTGGTCTCGGCATGCTGATGGGCCGTTTCCTCGTCATCATCCCGGCGCTCGCCATTGCCGGTTCGCTGGTGACGAAGAAGACGGTACCCGCCTCGGCAGGTACCTTCCCGACGGATGGGCCGCTCTTCGTCGGCCTGCTCATCGGCACGATCCTGATCGTCGGTGGTCTCACCTTCTTCCCGGCATTGGCCCTCGGTCCTGTTGTCGAGCACCTGGTCATGATCGCCGGCCAGACCTTCTGAGCCAAACCTTTAGAGGTTGACCATGATTATCCGTCACAGGCTCCGAAAAGCCTTCCATCCACGTCCCGGTCTGCCGGGGCGTGGAGCCCAGCGGATGCCGCGCGCCTCCGACATCATCCTGGTGATGATGGCAGGCCTGCTCGTCGTCGTCTGCGTTCTCAGAATTTTACAGGGCTGACCGGCAATCCGGTTCGCCATCCTCGTTTCAAAGCTGGAGTCTCTTATGAGCCAGGCAAAATCCGCGAGCATCCTTGATTCTCGCATCCTCATTCCGGCCGTGGGCGCTGCTTTCACCAAGCTCAACCCGCGCACCCTTTCCAAGAACCCGGTCATGTTCGTCGTGGCCACGGTCTCGGCGCTAACCACAGTCCTGTTCCTGCGCGATCTCGTTTCAGGCAACGGCAATCTCGCCTTCTCCTTCCAGATCAACCTCTGGCTCTGGTTCACGGTGCTCTTTGCCAACTTCGCCGAAGCCGTCGCCGAAGGCCGCGGCAAGGCGCAAGCAGACTCGCTGCGCAAGGCGCGCACCGAGACCCAGGCGAAGCTCCTGACCGCTAACAACGGCACCGGCTACCGCATGGTACCTGGCACCAGCCTGAAGGTCGGCGATCTCGTTCTTGTCGAAGCCGGCGATATCATTCCCTCCGACGGCGAAGTCGTCGAGGGTGTTGCCTCCGTCAATGAAGCGGCCATCACCGGCGAATCCGCCCCCGTCATCCGTGAATCCGGCGGCGACCGCTCGGCCGTAACCGGCGGCACGCAGGTTCTCTCCGACTGGATCCGCGTGCGCATCACGGCGGCGGCAGGTTCGACCTTCCTCGATCGCATGATCTCGCTCGTCGAGGGCGCCGAACGTCAGAAGACGCCGAACGAAATCGCGCTCAACATCCTGCTTGCCGGGATGACGCTGATCTTCGTTCTCGCCACGGCGACGATCCCGAGCTTTGCGGCCTATGCCGGCGGCTCGATCCCGATCATCGTGCTCGTTGCCCTCTTCGTCACGCTGATCCCGACCACGATCGGCGCCCTGCTTTCGGCGATCGGTATTGCCGGCATGGATCGTCTCGTCCGCTTCAACGTGCTCGCCATGTCCGGCCGCGCCGTAGAAGCTGCCGGTGACGTCGACACGCTGTTGCTCGACAAGACCGGCACGATCACCCTGGGCAACCGCCAGGCCACCAGCTTCCGGCCGGTACGCGGTGTCGCCGAACAGGATCTCGCCGATGCGGCGCAGCTTGCCTCGCTCGCCGATGAGACGCCCGAGGGCCGCTCCATTGTCGTGCTCGCCAAGGAAAAATACGCGATCCGCGGCCGCGACATGGCAAGCCTGAAGGCCACATTCGTACCCTTCACTGCCCAGACCCGCATGAGCGGTGTCGATCTCGAAGGCTCGGCGATCCGCAAGGGTGCCGTCGATGCTGTGCTCAACTACGTCAACGGCGATGCTTCCTCGAAGAACGGAGCCGAAATCGTGCGTGAACTGCAGTCGATATCGGACGAGATCGCCAAGGCCGGCGGCACGCCGCTCGCCGTTGCCCGCGACGGCAAGCTGCTCGGCGTCATCCAGCTCAAGGATATCGTCAAGGGCGGCATCCGCGAGCGCTTCAACGAGCTGCGCCGCATGGGCATCCGCACCGTCATGATTACGGGCGACAACCCGATGACAGCAGCGGCGATTGCCGCCGAAGCCGGCGTCGACGACTTCCTCGCCCAGGCAACGCCTGAAAACAAGCTGCAGCTGATCCGCGAGGAACAGGCCAAGGGCAAGCTTGTCGCCATGTGCGGCGACGGCACGAACGACGCTCCTGCTCTGGCTCAGGCCGACGTTGGTGTGGCGATGAACACCGGCACGGTCGCAGCCCGCGAAGCCGGCAACATGGTCGACCTCGACAGCGACCCGACAAAACTCATCGAGATCGTCGAAATCGGCAAGCAGCTCCTGATGACCCGCGGCGCGCTGACGACCTTCTCGATCGCCAACGACATCGCCAAGTACTTCGCCATCATCCCGGCGATGTTCCTGACTTTCTACCCGCAGCTTGGCGTACTCAATATCATGGGTCTCGCCACGCCGCAGAGCGCCATCCTGTCGGCGATCATCTTCAATGCGCTGATCATCATCGCCCTGATCCCGCTGTCCCTGAAGGGTGTGCGCTACCGCCCGATCGGCGCCGGTGCGCTGCTTTCACGCAACCTGCTGATCTACGGTCTCGGCGGCATCATCGTCCCCTTCATCGGCATCAAGGCGATCGACATGGTCGTCGCATCCCTCGGCCTCGCCTAAGGAGTTAAAACAATGCTTAGAGAACTTCGTCCGGCAATCGTCATGATCGTTGCCACCACGGCCATCACCGGCCTCCTCTACCCGCTAGCCATGACAGGTGCCGCACAGGCCATCTTCCCCTACCAGGCTAATGGGAGCCTCATTGAAAAGAACGGGCAGGTTATCGGCTCCACGCTGATCGGCCAGGCCTTTGCCAGCGACAAGTATTTCCATGGCCGTCCGTCCGCCGCTGGCGATGGCTACAATGCAGCGGCTTCCTCGGGCTCCAACCTCGGCCCGACCAGCCAGAAGCTGATCGACCGCGTGAAGGGTGACTATGAGGCTGCCAAGGCGAGCAACCCGAATGCCGAGGTTCCCGTCGACCTCGTCACCGCTTCGGGTAGCGGCCTCGACCCGCATATTTCGCCCGATGCCGCATACTTCCAGGTACCGCGCGTCGCCAAGGCCCGCGGTGTTGATGAAGCCAAGGTCAAGGCGCTGGTCGATGCAGCCGTTACGGGCCGTGAACTCGGCCTGCTCGGCGAACCGACCGTCAATGTTCTGGCGTTGAACCAGAGCCTTGATGCTTCTATGACTCAGTGAAGGTTGAGAGCCCCGGAACGCTGCAATGCGCGCCGGGGCTTGCTCGTGAAGAAAGACCGAACGCATGCCAGACGACAACCGCGACCAGGCCGGCAGGCCCTCGCCCGATGCGCTTCTCGAAAAGGCCCGGGCGGAGTCGCGCGGACGCCTGAAAATCTTCCTGGGCGCGGCACCCGGCGTCGGCAAGACCTATGAAATGCTGGTCTCCGGCCACGCCAAGATCGCCGACGGCCTCGACGTGGTGATCGGCGTCGTCGAAACCCATGGCCGCAAAGAGACCGAGGCACTGCTTGCCGGTTTCGAAATCATTCCGCGTGTGGAGATCGCCTATYGCGGCCAGTCGCTCGAGGAGATGGATCTCGATGCCATTCTCGCGCGCAAGCCCGATCTTGTTCTCGTCGACGAACTTGCCCATACCAATGCCGAGGGCAGTCGCCATCCGAAGCGCTATCTCGACGTCAAGGAATTGCTCGACCGTGGCATCGATGTCTATTCGACGCTGAACATCCAGCATGTGGAGAGCCTGAACGACGTCGTTTCGCAGATCACGCGCATCCGGGTGCGCGAGACAGTGCCGGACTCCGTGATCGACGTGGCTGACGACATCGAGATCATCGACCTGACACCCGACGACCTCATCAAACGCCTTCACGATGGCAAGGTCTATGTGGCAAAGACCGCCGAGCGCGCGCTGACCAATTATTTCACGCCCGGCAACCTGACGGCGCTCCGCGAACTCGCACTGCGCAAGACCGCCCAGCGCGTCGATGACCAGTTGCTGAGCCATATGCAGGCGCATGCTATTTCCGGCCCCTGGGCTGCCGGCGACCGTGTGCTGGTGTCGATCGACGATCATCCACGCTCTGCTTCTCTGGTCCGCTACGCCTCGCGCATGGCTGCGCGTCTGCGTGCCCCCTGGGCGGCCGTCTATATCGAGACCAACCGCTCCATCAATCTCTCGGAAACGCAGCGTGATACGATTGCCGCCACGCTCCGGCTTGCCGAGCAGCTTGGCGGCGAAGCGATCACCATTCCCGGACGCGAGGTGACTGAGGAGCTGGTGCGTCACGCCACCGCGAATAACGTCACCCACATCGTCATCGGCGCGCCGAAAAAGCCAACATGGCGCGAATGGTGGTGGAACCCCTCCATCACCGACGAGCTGATACGGTGCGCGGGCGATATCAGCGTCCATGTGATTTCCGGCAACGAGAAAGATCCGACCGCGCAGCGTGGCGTAAAGGCGGCGCCGAGCACGGCTGCGCTGGACTTCCGGGCTTACGCACTTTCAACGCTCTACGTCGCCATTGCGCTTGTTGCCGGCGTGGTGCTCGATCAGGTGCTCGACGTTCGCAATCTGGCGCTCGTCTTCCTGATGGCGGTGCTGACATCAGCCGTCATCCATGGCCTCAGACCGGCGCTCTATACCTGCATCGTCAGTGCCCTCTCCTTCAACTTCTTCTTCCTGCCGCCGCGCTATACGTTGACGATCAGCGATCCGGAAAGCGTGCTCGCGCTCTTCTTCTTCCTTGGTGTCGCCGTCATCGCCTCCAACCTGACGGCAACCGTCCAGCGGCAGGCGGCCGCGGCCCGGCAAAGAGCGCGCACGACGGAAGACCTCTATCTCTTTTCCAAGAAGCTTGCCGGCACCGGTACGCTCGATGACGTCCTCTGGGCGACGGCCTTCCAGATCGCCTCGATGCTCAAGGTGCGCGTCGTTCTCCTCCTGCCGGAAGATAATTCCATTGCCGTCAAGGCCGGCTATCCGCCTGACGATACGCTCGACGATGCCGATATCGCCGCCGCCCGCTGGGCCTGGGAACATAATCACGCCGCCGGTCGCGGCGCTGATACCCTGCCCGGGGCCAAGCGCCTCTATGTACCATTGCGTACCGGTCGAACGGCCGTTGGCGTCATCGGCCTCGACAGTGACCGCCGGGACGGACCGCTGCTGACGCCGGAACAGCAGCGGCTTCTCGATGCGCTTGCCGATCAGGCGGCACTCGCCATCGAACGCGTGCAACTCGTTGCTGACGTCGATCGAGCCAAGCTTGCGGCCGAAGCGGACCGCCTGCGCTCTGCTCTGCTGACGTCGATCTCCCACGATCTCAAGACGCCACTTGCGGCGATCCTCGGCGCGTCCGGCACACTGCGCGATTACTTTGATTCCATGTCAGCGGATGACCGGACAGATCTTCTGTCGACGGTCGTCGATGAATCCGAACGTCTCAACCGCTTCATCGCCAATCTGCTCGACATGACGAAGATCGAGTCCGGCGCCATGGAGCCGAACTATGCGCTGCACTATGCAGGAGATATCGCAGGCAGCGCGTTGCGCCGGGCTGCAAAAATTCTCGATCACCACAGGACGGAAATGACAATCCCTGCCGACCTGCCCATGGTCCGCGTCGATCCCGTTCTCTTCGAGCAGGTCCTCTTCAACCTTCTCGACAATGCCGCCAAATACGCGCCCGAAGGCTCTGTCATCCGCATCGAAGGTTGGGCGGATGCCGATAATGTCGTCGTACAGGTCTCCGACCAAGGCCCGGGCATTCCTCCTGCAGACCTCAACCGTGTCTTCGACACGTTCTACCGCGTGCGCAAGGGCGATCAGGTGCGCGCCGGCACCGGCCTCGGCCTCTCCATATGCCGCGGCTTCATCGAGGCGATGGGTGGGACGATCACAGCCGGCAACCGGACAGACAGGTCCGGCGCCGTCTTCACCATCCGCCTTCCAAAACCGAACGACATTCCAAAATTGGATGAACTCAAATGACCGGTTCAGCCGTCAAGATTCTCGTCGTCGATGACGAGCCGCCAATCCGCAAGCTTCTGCGCGTCGGCCTCACCGCACAAGGCTACGAAGTCCAGGAGGCCCCGAATGCCGGTGCCGCCCGCCAGTCCGTCAAGGATGATCAGCCCGATCTCATCGTGCTCGATCTTGGCCTTCCCGACATATCAGGCCACGACCTTTTGCAGGAATGGCGCGAAGACGGGCTCACCATGCCTGTCGTCATTCTCTCGAGCCGTACCGACGAGGCCGGCATCGTCAAGGCGCTGGAAAGTGGTGCCGACGACTATGTGACGAAGCCCTTCGGCGTCAACGAACTCGGTGCCCGTATCCGCGTGGCGCTCCGCCACCGGCTGCAGCAGCAGGGCGAAAAGGCGATCTTTCAGACCGGCGGGCTGTCAATCGATCTCGTCAAGCGCATCGTCAAGGTCGACGGCAGGGAAATCAAGCTGTCGCCGAAGGAATACGACATCCTGCGCGTGCTCGCCCAGCACGCCGGCAAGGTGCTGACACATCAATTTCTTCTGAAGCAGGTATGGGGTCCGGCCGCGGACGTGCAGTATCTGCGCGTCTACGTGCGCCAGCTGCGGCAAAAGGTCGAGCAGATTCCTGACCAGCCACACTATATCACCACAGAGACCGGCGTCGGCTACCGGCTCCGTGAGCCTGACTGATACCTGCCGAAAACAGCATCGAGAATGTAATGAACCTCTCCAATATCATCCGGCCGGAGCACACCTTCATTGGCCTGTCGGTGACCACCAAGTGGCGCGCGCTGCAGACGATTTCCGAAAAAGCCGGCAAGGCCTTCGGCATTGACGGCCAGAGCGTGCTGAAAGCGCTCGAATCCCGGGAGAAGCTCGGCTCCACCGGCATCGGCAACGGCATCGCTGTTCCTCATGCAGCCATCGACGGCATGACGAGCCCGCGCGGTCTCTTGATCCGCTTCGCCCAGCCGCTGGACTTCGATGCGATCGACGATATCGCGACGGACATCGCCTTCGTGCTGCTCTTCGGGGAAAACAATCGTGGGGAATATCTGAACGTGCTCGCCGCCATCGCCCGCAGGCTTCAGTCGGATGGCGTCCTGGCGGCCATGCGCAAGGCGAAAAGCACAGATGAATTCTATTCGGATTTCATCGCGGATTCACGCGTCTGAAGAGAAATTCGCTTCGCGCTTCCGACCTTCTCCCCGCCATGGCGGGGGGAAGGCAAATCGAGGACAAGGGGCCGCTCCGGCCCCTTTTTATTAGAAGTCGCGCTGGAAACGGAGGAAACCGAAGGTTTCGTCGTCGCCGTCTTCTTCGTCGTGATACTGGACGCTGAGCTTGCTGCGCAGATTGTCAGCAATCCGGTAGTCGATGGTGACGCCGGTCGTATAAGCGCTGCCGCCGCTGAAGTCGCCGTCAGCATCGATATCGATCTTGTCGAAGTACTGGAAGGCCGGGGTGACGGCCCACTTGTCGGTCAGCTTGATCTTGTACTCGGCTGCGACCGTCCATTCGGACGCTTCGTAGTAGTAGTTGGCGCCACTGGCCCAGATGCCAGCGAGGCCGAGAGTGCCTGGACCGATATCGGCATAAACGATAGCGCGGATGGCGCCTTCTTCGTTATCCGTATCGTAACCACCAAGCAGGTAGCCGCTGAATGCGCCACTCTTGAACGAGACCTGGGCTGCAACGCCGAAGTTGTTCGGGCCTTCACCCGGCTTCTCGACATAGTCTTCTTCAAGTTCGTCGACCGAGACACCGGCTGCGAAGCTGTCGGTCTCGTACTGATAACGGATCGAGTTGTGGGTCGTCTCGTTGCTCGAGAGCGTGTCCGTCTCGCCGCTCAGATCGTCGTCCCACCAGCTGTACAGCTTACCAGCGCGGAAGCCGGCAATGTCGATATAGCCTTCATCGAGCAGGGTTTCCTGATCGGTGGCGTTGTCAGCGTTGGTACGCAACGTGATAACGCCCGTGAGCGTGCCGTACTCGGTGTCGTTTTTGGTCTGGAAGGTAACCTGACCGCGAGTCCAGAAGTTCACATCGGAATCACCCGAGACGTTCTGGCCAAAACGAACTTCAGTACGGATGTAACCGCTGATCTGAAGGCAGGTTTCGGTGCCCGGGATGTAGAAGTAGCCAGTCCCGTAGGCGTCGCAAACGCGAACATATTCTACGGGCTCCGGCTCGGCGGCGACGATAGCGTCGGCTGCATGTGCTCCGGAAACCGCTGCAAGGGCGGCAACAGAGCCAAGAAGGATAGTTTTAATAGACATCAGAAAGACCTTTTACGGTTTGAAAGAGGCAAGCAGTGTTTCAAGGACACCCCCACCATCGGTCGCCGAATCCCAACGACCGGAAGGCCATGTAGGCACTCGAAAGCGTCACCGCTGCAAAACAAGACTAAAAATCGACACACGAATGTCACTTTCCGGCTCGAACTGTGGCAGAAAAATCACGACTGTGGCACGGTGCCTTAATTGGCCGCGGCCAACTTGGCAGCACGTCCCATTCGCAATCTCGCACTGAAAATGGGATGGCTTTCTAAGGTTGGTCCCCGGAACCGGAACAATCTTCGTTTCATTATACGACCTAGTTGATAGAGTTTAGCGTATAACCACGGAGGGTTCCCATGCAGACTTTAAGGTTCACCCGGCTCGTCGCGGCCGCGGTCATGGCAGGCAGCTTTGCCATCGGCAGTGTCGCACCGGCATTCGCCGACCAGACGCTTCTGAACGTGTCCTATGACCCGACACGCGAATTGTATAAGGATTTCAACGCCGCCTTTGCTGCGAAGTGGAAGGCTGACACCGGTGAAGCCGTGACGATCCAAGCCTCTCATGGTGGTTCCGGCGCACAGGCGCGGTCAGTCATCGACGGCCTTGATGCCGACGTGGTAACCCTCGCCCTCGAAGGCGACATCAACGCGATCGCAAAGGCCACGGGCAAGATCCCGGCCGACTGGAAGACCAAATTCCCGAACAATTCGACCCCCTATACATCGACGATCGTCTTCCTCGTCCGCAAGGGTAACCCGAAGGGCATCAAGGATTGGAGCGATCTGATCAAGGACGATGTGCAGGTCATCACGCCGAACCCGAAGACTTCCGGCGGCGCCCGCTGGAATTTCCTTGCCGCCTGGGCATGGGCAAAGCAGGCGAACGGCGGTGACGAAGCCAAGGCGCAGGATTATGTGACCAAGCTCCTCCAGCACGTTCCGGTTCTCGACAGCGGCGCACGTGGCGCGACGACCACGTTCGTCCAGCGCGGCCTCGGCGATGTTCTGCTTGCCTGGGAAAACGAAGCCTATCTCTCGCTTGAGGAACTCGGTCCCGACCAGTTCGAGATCGTGACCCCAACCTTCTCGATCCGCGCCGACCCGCCGGTCGCAATCGTTGACGGCAACGTCGATAAGAAGGGCACCCGCAAGGTCGCGGAAGCTTACCTGAACTACCTTTATTCGGACGAAGGCCAGAAGATTGCGGCAAAGCACTATTACCGGCCGATCAAGCCGGAAGCAGCCGATGCGGCTGATATTGCCCGCTTCCCGAAGCTGACGCTCGCCACGATTGACGACTTCGGCGGCTGGAAGGATGCACAGCCGAAATTCTTCGGCGATGGCGGCGTATTTGACCAGATCTACAAGCCGGCCCAATAATAGGTTCTATGAGCGCACATAACCCCACACGGTGGCGGTTCAAGCGGCCGAGCGTCATTCCGGGTTTCGGACTGGCGCTCGGCCTTACCTTGATCTGGCTTACCCTCATCGTCCTTATTCCGCTGTCTGGCCTCGCCTGGCGGTCGAGCGCACTCGGCTGGGAGAAGTTCTTCGGCATTGCATTCGACCAGCGAACGCTGAGCGCCCTGCGGATCAGCTTCGGCAGCGCATTCATTGCCGCCTGCCTCAATGTCGTCTTCGGCGTCATCCTTGCCTGGGTGCTGGTACGCTACCGGTTTCCCGGAAAGCGCATTATCGACGCCATGGTAGACTTGCCCTTTGCCCTGCCGACGGCCGTCGCCGGCATCGCGCTGACCACCCTCTACGCTCCGAACGGCTGGGTCGGGCAGTTCCTGACGCCACTCGGCATCAAGATCGCCTTCACGCCGGCCGGCATTGTCGTCGCCCTCATCTTCGTCGGCCTGCCCTTCATCGTGCGGACGGTCCAGCCGGTCATGGAAGAGATCGACAAGGAAGTGGAAGAGGCTGCCGCCACGCTCGGCGCCAATCGATTCCAGACAATCGCACGCGTGCTGCTGCCGGGCCTTGCGCCCGCGGTCCTGACGGGTTTCGCCCTCGCCTTCGCCCGCGCGGTCGGCGAATACGGCTCGGTCATCTTCATTGCCGGCAACTTGCCGTTCAAATCGGAAATCGCCCCATTGCTGATCGTCATCAAGCTCGAAGAATACAACTATGCAGCAGCGACCGGCATCGCGGCGATCATGCTGATCATCTCCTTCACGATGCTGCTTGTCATCAACCTTATCCAGAGCTGGAGCAGGCGGAGGTACGGTTATGGCGTCTAACGTTACCGCAACCGTTTCGACCGCAGAGCCGCACAAGGTTCATTCGGCTGTCACAGAGAGCAAGGTCGCCCGTATCACGCTGGTCGTCATTGCACTCGTCTTTCTGCTCTTGATCCTGTTCCTGCCGCTTGCAGCCGTCTTCGTCGAAGCTTTTCGCAAGGGTGCCGGCGCTTTCTTCACAGCACTCCAGGACGCCGAAACCTTCTCGGCGATCCGCCTGACGCTGATCGTTGCCGGCGTCAGCGTGCCGCTCAACCTCGTCTTCGGCGTCGCCGCTGCCTGGGCGATCGCCAAGTTCGAATTCAAGGGCAAGGCGTTCCTGACGACACTGATCGATCTGCCCTTTTCGGTCTCGCCTGTTATCTCGGGTCTCGTCTTCGTGCTGCTCTTCGGCGCCAACACCTGGCTCGGCCAGTGGCTGAGCGCCAATGACATCAAGATCCTGTTCGCGGCGCCGGGGCTGATCCTCGCCACCATGTTCGTCACCTTCCCCTTCGTTGCGCGCGAGCTTATCCCGCTCATGCAGGAACAGGGAACGCAGGACGAGGAGGCAGCTCTTTCGCTCGGCGCGAGCGGCTGGCAGGCCTTCTGGCACGTCACGCTGCCGAACATCAAATGGGGCCTGCTCTACGGCGTCCTTCTCTGCAATGCCCGCGCCATGGGTGAGTTCGGCGCCGTTTCGGTCGTGTCAGGCCATATTCGCGGGCAAACCAACACGATGCCGTTGCAGGTAGAAATCCTCTACAACGAATATAACTTCACCGGAGCCTTTGCGGTCGCTTCGCTTCTGGCCTTGCTTGCCCTCGTCACGCTTGTTTTGAAGACGCTGCTGGAAATGCGCTATAGCGCGGAAATCGCCGCCAGCCGGCGGCACTGAAGGAATTAGAATGGAAGTACGCGTCCAAAACCTACGCAAGGAATTCGATCGTTTTCCGGCGCTGCACGATGTCTCGCTCGATATCCGCTCAGGAGAACTGATCGCACTGCTCGGCCCGTCGGGTTCCGGCAAGACCACGCTGCTGCGCCTCATCGCCGGCCTTGAAAGCCCGACCGATGGCCTGATATTTTTCGGCGACGAAGATGCGTCGAGAAAGACGGTCCAGCAACGCAATATCGGCTTCGTGTTCCAGCACTATGCGCTTTTCCGCCATATGACGGTACTCGACAACGTCTCCTTCGGCCTAAAGGTGCGCAATTCATCGCGCCGTCCGCCCAAGGCAGAGATTCGCAAACGGGCGCTGGAACTGCTCGATCTCGTACAGCTTTCAGGTCTTGAAAAGCGCTATCCGGCACAGCTTTCCGGCGGCCAGCGCCAGCGCGTAGCCCTTGCCCGCGCCATGGCAGTCGAGCCGAACGTCCTGCTGCTTGACGAACCCTTCGGGGCGCTCGATGCGCAGGTGCGCAAGGACCTGCGCAAATGGCTGCGCGAAATCCATGACCGCACCGGCCACACCACCGTCTTCGTCACCCACGACCAGGACGAAGCGATGGAGCTTGCCGACCGAGTCGTCGTCATGAGCCAGGGTGCGATCGAACAGGTCGGCACGCCGGACCAGGTCTATGACAGCCCCAATTCGCCCTTCGTCTTCGGCTTCGTCGGCCAGTCGAACTGCCTGCAGGTGGAAGTTGCCGGCGGCGATATCCGCTTCGAAGGGCGCTCGCTGGGTCTCAACGCCGATGGTGAAGCTGATGGCGCTGCGCAGCTCTATTTCCGCCCGCACGATGTCCGGCTCTGCGAATCGGCCGAAAACTGTATTGCCGGCCAACCGGTTGCAAGTCGGCGCGTCGCCGGTACCCGCCATATCGAACTCGACATCGGCAAGGACCGCCCGCATATCGAGATCGAGCTTCCGCCGAGCGAGGCCGACAGGCTCGACCGGTCACGCGTCGCCTTCAAGCCCACGCGCTGGAAGCTTTTCCGAAGCTGACACCGTTGCAATACCGGCTCCCGCCAGAATCGTATTTTGGCGGGAACCCCTTGTTATTTTTGTTATCTGCGGTTGTTTGTATTTTTGTCACATGCCGGGTAAAACGTTTTCGCTAAGATCGAAAAGGGCTGGACTAATTCCAATAGGAGGCACCTAGCGTTGAGGGCGGAGATTTCCTTTGGAAAATCCCTGGTTGGGATTTTATTCGTAGGACTTGCAGCTGCGAGCTGCACGACAACACCGAAACCGGCGGCATCGCCGGCAAAAGCCAAAACAAAACAGGCTCAATCGGCAAAAGTCACTTTCAATTACACCACCAAGGATCGCGACTGCCTGAAGCGCGCGATGTACTTCGAATCGCAGCATTCGGATGAGGCTGGTTATATGGCCGTCGGCAGTGTCGTCATGAACCGACTCACTTCCGGCGCCTATGCCGGCTCCATCTGTGGTGTCGTCGCCCAGAAGAAGCAGTTTGCGCCCGGTGTCATGACGCGCGAGGTCAAATCTCAGGCCGAGCCGGAGCTTACGACAGCGGCTGACGCGATCCTCAGCGGCGAGCGCCATCCGGCGGTGAAGGACGCGATGTTCTTCCACACGGCAGGGTTGAAATTCCCCTACAACAACATGCATTATGTGACGGTCGCAGGCGGCAATGCCTTCTACGAGAAGCGTGACGAAGACGGCACGCTTGAAACGCCGCCACCGCTGCCTTCCTATGAAGTCGC
This sequence comes from Rhizobium sp. 05N49, assembly GCF_056396805.1. Lineage (NCBI taxonomy): Bacteria > Pseudomonadati > Pseudomonadota > Alphaproteobacteria > Hyphomicrobiales > Rhizobiaceae > Rhizobium > Rhizobium sp. 05N49. Next base: position 314,629 of record NZ_JBFTME010000004.1, on the reverse strand, counting down.
GATGAACTACGTCCCGGGCGAGAGCATGCTGCCGCCGCAGTTCGAGATACTGATCCCGTCGGACGTTCCGGTCCCGATCCCGTCTCCCGACCCCGCAGCGACGGCAAGCGTCACTCCTTTGCCGATGCCCGCAGCAGCGACTGCGATCGAGCCCCAACCCGGTACGCCCATCGCCATCCCAACACCCCGCCCCGCTTATGACAGCGTGATGCTGCGTCCAAGCATTTCGGCGAACGGCACCTGAATTCAGAAGGATGAAGAGCGCTAGGCGCGCTCTTCCCAAACCCTGGCAAGCTCCACGATCGTCCTGACAGCTTTTTCCATATCCTGGCGGCTGATCCATTCGAGCGGCGAGTGGAAGGCGTGACCGCCAGCGAAGATGTTGGGGCACGGCAGGCCCATGAAGGAAAGACGCGAACCGTCAGTGCCGCCGCGGATGCTGCCGCGCACCGGCGTCATGTCCGCCCGGCGAACCGCTTCGACGGCATTCGCGACGATCTCGGGATGGCGGTCGAGCACCGTCTTCATGTTGCGATACTGTTCCTTCACGTCGAAACGATAGGTCGACCCCGGGTAAGCCTTCATCACATCCTTGACGATCGCTTCGAGCATGGTCTCCTTTTCGACCAGACCCACATCGGTGAAATCGCGAATGATGAGGCTGATTGCAGCCTTTTCCATCGAGCCCGCCACCCCTGTCGGATGGATGAAGCCCTGCTTTCCCTCGGTCGTTTCCGGGGCGATCTCTTTCGGCAGCCGGTGGATAATCGCGCCTGCGATCTTGATGGCATTTTCCATCCGATCCTTGGCAAAACCCGGATGGATTGCCACGCCGGCGATAACAATATCGACGCTATCTGCCGAAAAGGTTTCATCCTCGATATGGCCGGCGGTCTCGCCATCCATCGTATAGGCAAATTCCGCGCCGAGCTTCTTCAGATCGACCTTGTTGACGCCGCGACCAACCTCTTCATCCGGCGTGAAGAGGATCTTGATCGTGCCATGCTTGATCCCCGGATTGTCGACGAGGACTTGAGCCGCAGCCATGATTTCCGCCAGGCCCGCCTTGTCGTCTGCGCCGAGCAAAGTCGTTCCATCGGTCGTGATGATATCGTTGCCGATCTGGTTTTTCAGCTCGGGATGTTCTGAAACTCGGATCACCCGGTTTGGATCACCGGGAAGCTGAATATCCCCACCGGCATAGGCCTTCACCATCTGCGGCTTCACATTCTTGCCGGTGAAGTCAGGCGCAGTGTCCATATGCGAGCAGAAGCAGATGACTGGCACGCTCTTGTCCGTATTGGCCGGAATAGTCGCATAGACATAGCCGTACTCATCGAGATGTGCATCCGAAAGGCCGATCTCCAGGAGTTCCTGGACAAGAACCCGGCCGAGATCCTTCTGTTTTTCGGTCGTCGGCTGCGCGGACGAGGCGGGATCAGATTGCGTGTCGATGACGACATAGCGAAGAAAACGGTCGAGAACAGTGTCTGTCATAATATCCAGTCCAGCATGATCATCACCCGGTCATATAGCCACCGAAGGGCCTGTGATGAAAGCTCTTTTCCGCTATCGGCAAGGCCGCATCACCGCTCCTTCCGTTGCCTGAAGACAGGCAATTGCTCTCCCTCGGTTCAATCGACCCGGTTGCCCTCACTGTTGAACACATGCAGATGCTTGGCCGGGAAAGTGACATTGACCTTCGGTCCCGCACTCAGCGCATCACGATCAAGAGTGAAGATCTTGAATGGCAGGCCGTGCAGCGAAAGATGCAGGATGATGCCGAAGCCGGTCGGCTCGACGAGCTCGACGTCGGCGCTAATACCTGACCCGTCATTCGTCATGGTGACGTGTTCCGGCCGAATGCCGATCGTCACCTTTTCGCCGTTCGGCAGGCCAAGCGACGTGTTGAGCGGCACGATGGTACCGTCCTTCAGCTTCGCTCCGCCTGCCTCATAACTCGCATCGAGGAAATTCATGCCCGGCGAACCGATGAAGCCTGCGACGAAGAGATTGGCGGGACGGTCGTAAAGCTCCAAGGGGCTGCCGACCTGCTGCACGACCCCGCCATGCATGGCGACGATCCGGTCCGCCAGCGTCATCGCCTCGATCTGGTCGTGGGTAACGTAGATCGAGGTTGCCTTGAGGTCGCCATGCAATTTCTTGATTTCGGCGCGCATCTGTTCGCGCAGGCGCGCATCGAGGTTCGACAGCGGCTCGTCGAAGAGAAATGCCTTCGGCTGGCGCACGATGGCGCGGCCCATGGCGACACGCTGGCGCTGGCCGCCGGAGAGCGCCTTCGGGCGCCGTTCGAGCAGCGGGTCGAGGCCGAGCTTGGAAGCCGCACCGGCAACGGCACTCGCGATCTTCTCCTTCGCCGTCTTCCTGAGCTTCAGGCTGTAGCTCATGTTGCCGGCAACATTCATGTGCGGATAGAGTGCGTAGGACTGGAACACCATGGCGATGTCGCGGTCTTTCGGATGCAGCTCGTTGACACGATTGCCGGCAATGCAGATTTCACCATCAGTCACCTCTTCGAGGCCGGCGATCATGCGCAGCAGTGTTGACTTGCCGCAGCCGGACGGGCCGACGAGGACGACGAATTCCCCATCCTTGATTTCCAGATCGACGCCATGCAGCACCGGGAAATGGCCGTAGGATTTCTTGATATTCTTGATGTCGATCGATGCCATGTGACTAACCCTTGACCGCGCCGGCCGTCAGGCCCTGGACGAGATAACGCTGGATGAGCAGGAAGAAGAGGCCGGCCGGAATAAGCGCCATGACGCCTGCCGCCATCATCTGCCCGAAATCCACGGAGAATTTCGAAACGAAGGTAAGAAGGCCAACCGGGAAGGTCGCCGCGTCATTGCCGTTGATCAGCATCAATGCAAAGAGCAGCTCGCTCCACGCCGCCGTGAAGACGAAGCCGAGAGTTGCCGCAATGCCGGGCAGCGTCAGCGGCAGGATGATCTGACGGAAGGCCATGAACTGGGTGGCCCCATCGATCATCGCCGCCTCTTCGAGGTCCTTCGGAATGCCATCGAAGAAGGACTGCATCAGGAAGGTCGCAAAGGGCACATTGAAGGCGGTGTAGACGATGACGAGACCGGTCAGGCTGTTCGTCAGGTGCAGGGGCGACAGAATCTTGAAGATCGGCGCCACCAGCATGACGAGCGGGAACATCTGTGTCAGCAGCATCAGCGCCACGATCCAGTATTTCGCCCGGAAGGTGAAGCGCGACAAAGCGTAGCCGGACAGCGAGGCACAGATCGTCACCGTGATCGCCGTCGAAGCCGAGACGATAACGCTGTTCTTGAAGAAGGTTGGGAAGGCGCTGTGCTGCAGCACGAAACTATAGTGTTCCCAAGTGGTCCGCGACGGCCACATGCGGACGCCTTCGGTATAAAGCAGGTCATTCGGCGTTACCGAGACCTTCAAAAGCCAGAAGAGCGGGAAAAGCGCGAAGATGACATAGACGAGGATCGCCAGACGGTGCGCGATGGTGGGGAGAATGGATCGTCTCATGGCTCAATCCTTGGCCAGCAAGCTCTGCCGCAGCAGGATGATCAGCATGGAATAGGCGAGAAGCAGGACCAGCAGCACCAGCGCAATCGCCGAGGCATAGCCGAAATCGAGCCGCTTGAAGGCCTGGGTGAAGATGTAGCTCGCGACAATCTGCGTCCTGTCCGCCGGGCCGCCGCCAGTCATGACGACGATGAGATCGGCGAAATTCGATATCCAGACGGTGCGCAGCATGACAGTGATGGCAATCGTCGGCGCCAGAAACGGCAAGGTGATCGACCAGAAACGCTGGAACCAGCCGGCACCGTCGATCGAGGCCGCTTCATAAAGATCGCGCGGGATCGCCTGCAGGGCTGCGAGCAGCGTGATGGCAAAGAAGGGAATCCCCCACCAGACATTGGCGATGATCGGCCCCCACATCGCATATTGCGGATCGGAGAGAATATTGCCCGGCTCACTCATCAGCCCGAGCCCAAACAGCCAGTGCGGGATCGGCCCGATGACCGGATTGAAAAGCCAGGCCCAGTTCAGGCCGGCAAGGAATGACGGTACGGCCCAGGGCAGGAAGACCAGTGCCTGAATGACGCCCCTGCCCCAGAACGGCTTGTCGAGCAGAAGGGCGAGAATGAGACCGAAGATGAATTGCAGGATGACGGACGCGCCGGTCCACCAGAGCGTATTCTTCAGCGCACCATAGAAGGCCTTGTCCTGTGCAAGCTCGCGGAAATGCTCGATCCCGACGAAGCCACCGGAAAAAGGATTGAGAAGCTGGATATCGCGGAAGGCATAGGAAACGCCGACCACCAGCGGGACCAGCATGACCGCAATGATCAGGATCAACGAGGGCGCGCTATAGAGATAAGGCTCCGAGGCATCGGCCAGGCGGCGCAGCCATGGCCGGCGGTCGTGGCGCATCTCGAGCGTGTCGGCGGTGATAGTCATTTACCGATACTTCCCCTTGCGGCACTTCGGCGCGCCGTCTGTCGTTGCATGAGCGGCGGCGGAACATCTCCGCCGCCGTTTGCGATTTTGGCCTTACTTCTTGGCCAGGAACTTCTGCTGCGCCTTGGTGAGGTAATCGGCCCACTGATCGGCGAGATCCTTGGCCGAGATGTCACCGAGCAGCGCCTGCTGCGAAGTCTTGATCGCCATGGAATCCTTGAAGAAGGCGAATTCCTCGAGGTAGGTCGGCATGACCGTCGGGACGGTATCCTTATCGGCGAGTTCCTCGAACCAGCCCTTGAACTGGTCACCGGCGTAGAAGGGATCCTTCTCGGCAGCCGTATAGGCCGGCAGAGCGCCGATCTTCTTGTTCCACTCGATATTGCCTTCAGGCCCTTCGAGCGTGGCGATCAGCTTCCAGGAGAGGTCCTTGTTCTGGCTCGTCGTGAACATCGACCAGCCGCCGTAACCGATGGTCGGATAGGACTTGCCGGCCGGGCCCTTCGGCAACGGCATGACGCCGAAGTCTTCCTTCTTCATGCGCTCGGCAATGGCGATCAGCGCATCCGGATCCTGGTCGAGGAAGGCGCAGGTACCGGAATAGAAGCCGGCGACGACTTCGTTGAAGCCCCAGTTGACGCTATCCTTCGGTGCATAGCCCTTCTTGTAGAGATCGACCATCCACTCGATGCCCTTTGCCCAGTCTTCGCTGTTCATGGTCGAGGTGCCGTCTTCGTTGAAGTACTTGTTGCTGCCGGCCATGGAGGCTGCAAAGATCATCCAGCCGTTGAGGCCGCCTGGACCGCCGCGCATGCAGTAGCCATATTTGCCCGGCAGCTTGGAGACAGCTTCGGAGGCCTTGGTGAAGTCTTCCATCGTCTTCGGTGGTTCCTTGACGCCGGCGTCTGCGAGCAGCTTCTTGTTGTAGAACATGGCGCGCAGATAGAAGCCGTAGGGCAGCATATAGGCGGTGTTGTTGACGTCACGGCCGAGGTCGAGCGCGCGCGGCGTCAGTTCCTTGGTGTGCTCCCACTTCGCAAGATAGGGCTCGAGGCTCTCGAGCATGCCGTTGTTGGCATAGAGCGACAGCCAGGTATCGGGCATTTCCATCACGTCGGGCACATCGCCGGCCGAAACCATGGTCGCGAACTTCTGGAAGGCTTCGTTCCAGGGCAGCGAGATGATATCGACCTTGGTGCCGGGATTGGCGGCTTCGAACTTGCCGACGATCGACTTCAGCGTTTCGGTGCGCTCTGGGCTGGTGATGACTTCGACGAGCTTCAGCGTCGTGTCCGCAAAGGCCGTGCCTGCCATCATCGTGGTTGCAAAGAGCGCTGAAAGAATAAGCTTTTTCATTTTCGGTTCCCCTCCGTCGTTGTTTGTGAGGTTTCAGTTAAGAGGCGACAGCAATCGCCTCCTCGATATCCCTCCACAGGGCCTCGGTTCCTTCGAGGCCGATATGGAGGCGCACAGATCGCGGGCTGATACCGAAGGTTTGTGCGGAATTCGGCTGTGCCTTTTGCTGCAGCACCACCTCGCCCGGTACGATCAGGCTTTCATGTCCACCCCAGCTTACGCCCAGTTTGAAAAGCTTGAGGTGATCTGCGAAGGCTCTGACATCGATGCCTTCGCGGAATATAAAGGAAAAGAGGCCCGACGTGCCGTTGAGGCCGTTGGGCAAGCGGTTGGCAAGGCCCGGATGACAGACCTGCTCGACTACATCGAGCGCCTGCAGGCGCTGCGCGATCGCCATGGCCGCTGCCTCATGTGCCCGCATGCGCAAGGGCAAAGTCCGGAGGCCCCGGATCAGCAGCCAGGCATCGAAGGGAGACAGCTTGCCACCGAGATAGGGATAGGATTCGGCCTTGATGCGCGCAATCATCTCCTTCGAGCCGGCGACGATACCGGCGACGACATCGCTGTGGCCGCCGAGATATTTTGAGGCCGAATGAATGACCAGGTCGACACCGAGCGTTATCGGCCGCTGGAAGAACGGGCTCGCCCAGCTATTGTCGATCATTGTGACCACGCCGTGCTTTTTGGCGAGTGCCGCCAGCGCGCCGACATCATGGGCTTCCATGACCCAGCTCGTCGGGCTTTCCATGTAGAAGACCTTTGCACCCGGCAGCGCCTTGGCGACGGCCTCCTCATCACGACCGTCGACATAGGTCACTTCGACCTTCATTCGCTTCAGGATCGTGCCGAACAGGCGGAAGGCATCCGGATAGACATGCTTGACGGCGACGATGCGGTCGCCCGGTTCCACGAAGCTCAGAACGGCAGACGAGATCGCCGCCATGCCGCTTGCAAAGCCCAACGCATCCTCGGCCCCTTCGAGCTTTGCCAGCATCTCCTCGAACATGCGCACGGTCGGGTTCAGGCCACGCGTATAGATCGGCCGCACCTTTTCGCCGCGATAGGAGGCGATCATGTCGTCATAGTCGGAGAAGGTGAAAAGTGACGTCTGGAAGATTGGCGGCACGACCGCTTCGGCGAAGTTGCCTTCGTCATGGGCGGTAATCAGCGAGGCAAGGTCGAACGGTTCGAGGCCGTCAGTCATCGGGACATTTCCTTGATGTCTTCCTCGACCACGTCGAGGATTTTCAGTGTCTCACGCCGCGCCGCTTCGGTGTCCTGGGCGGCGATGGCGTTGAAAAGGGTGCGGTGAAAGGGAAAGGACCGGCGGGCAAAGTCCTGCCGGTCGAAAGGATGCGTCCAGAACCGTTCGAAGGTCTCGCGCATCTGCTCGAGAAGCTGGCGGAACAGCGGATTATGGGTGGCATCATAGACCGCCAGATGGAAGGCCAGGTCTTCCGGACCCGATGCGCCCTGGGCTATATGCACCCGCTCCATCTCGCAGAGCTTTTCCTCGATGAGCGAGAGATCCTTCCCGGTGCGCCGGCGTGCAGCCACCATGCCGGCTTCGCATTCAATGCCGCGGCGAACTTCCAGCGTCTGTAGCAGAACATCGCGCAGATGCGTCGTATCGAGTGACAGCGGCATATGAACGGTATCGCGAGAAACCGGTTTCAGTAGATAGGTTCCGCTGCCCTTGCGCGTCTCGATGACGCCGAGCGCCTGGAAATGCCGGATCGCTTCACGAATGGTGGAACGCCCGACGGCCAGGGCCGCCATCAGCTCGCGCTCCGCCGGCAGCCGGTCACCCGCCTGAAGCCGGGCATCCTCGACATAATGCGCCAGCGCATCGGTCACCTGACGCGCGCGATCCATCGCCGGAAGGGGCCGGATTACCGGCCGGTCGCTAGCATTTGCCTTCATGGTTCCCCAGGTTCTTTTTCAAGGCAGCCGACCTATTAAATTGGTCTGACATCTTAGCATTTCTGAAAGATGGGAAGCCGTCAAGGCAGTTTTGCGTTCCTCTCAACAGATAGATGGCGACGCCGCAGCGACCGGCGACAAGGTCGCAAATCCCCGGCGGTCCGAGATTTCCTTGGAGGCGATCACACGCCCCGCATGTTTCCCCAGAGCAGAACGTGGAGCTGCGGGAGAACGCGCGCGTCGAACCACCGGTCCGAGGCGACCCGATCGACCAGCCACCGCATGCGGTTGAGAATGCCGTCGAGATCGACCAGCACTTCATCTTCCACCGGCGGCGTGTGATTGCCCGGCTGGAGAAAGATCGGAAGCTCTTCGAACTCCCTGGCGACCGACCTTGCAAAAGCGTAGTCAAGCTCATCGAAGATGACGATCTTCATAGCGATCCGGGGACCATTGCGTGCAGCTGCCACGCACTCCCCTAGTTCACCAGCCTTGAATTCCATTCCGCTGGACGGTGGTTTCGGGCTAAGGATCAAATGATCCAATTCTGCAAACCAGTCCTGGGCGATCGAGCCCTGCGTTTCCAAAGCGAATTGATAACCGTCGCGCTTTCCCCTGGTTATCAGCGGCCCAAGTGGCTGAATTGCCGGGTTTCCACCAGACAAGGAAATCGTCAGCGGACAGCCCTGAGAGAGCGCTTCCACTTTCGACCAGATGTCGTCGACCGACATCGGCGTCCATTCGTCGCGGAAGGCGCTGTCGACGGCATGGAGGGTATCGCACCATTCGCAGCGATAGTCGCATCCGCCCGTTCTGACGAAGACTGTGGGAAGGCCTATGAGCGGCCCCTCCCCCTGGATCGTCGGTCCGAATATTTCGCTGATGCGGATCTTTTGCTCCCTGACTGTCATGGGCGATATTCCGCCCATGTCTTCGGCGTCTCGCTTACCCTGACCGCCGAGGTTTCCGGCAGCCTTTCCTTGCACCAGTCGTAAAAATGCTTGGCGAGCCATTCTGACGTTACCCGATCATGGCCCAGCGCATCGTTGAGATGTCGATGATCGAAGCCTTCGTCGATGTACCGTTTGAGAGGCGCAAGCTCGTGATAGTCGCGGACAAAGCCGTCCTCGTTCAATTCGGAGGCGGCAAGCTCGACCTCGACGATATAATTGTGCCCGTGGAGACGCGCGCACTGATGGTCGTCGGGAAGATGGGACAGCTGATGCGAGGCGGAAAAATGGAACTCCTTGGTGATCCGGTACATCACTTCGCCTCTTCTGCTCTGTACCCACCCGTCGCCGCAATCCAGAAATCCGGATCGTCATAGACGGTCGGATCCTCGACACCGGCGAGATGGAAAGCTTCGCGACGCTCGACGCAAGTGCCGCATCTTCCGCACTGCAGGCGACCGCCCCTATAGCAAGACCAGGTCTCCGCAAATGGCGTTCGGTGCCTGGCGCCATCGATGACAATGTCGGCCTTCGTAGCGTTCACATAGGGAGCGAGCAATCTGACGTTTGCGTAGCCCTCGAGCGCATGCTGTTGCATGACCTCGAACGACGAAATGAAACCCGGCCGGCAGTCGGGGTAGATGAAATGGTCTCCGCCATGGACCGCGATCGCCACGGCGTCTGCCCGACGTGCTGCGGCCAGCCCGAATGCAATCGCCAGCATGATGGCGTTCCGGTTCGGCACGACCGTTGCCTTCATCGTCTCCTCAGCATAGTGGCCGTCTGGCACCTCAATATCGTCCGTGAGGGCGGAGCCGGTCAGGTGCTTGCCCACGTTCGAGACGTCTAGGATGTCGTGCGGAACGTCGAGCTTCTGTGCGCAGAGAGCCGCGAATTCCAGCTCTTTGACATGCCGCTGACCGTAGTTGAAGGAAATCAGCCCGATCAGCTGGTGGCTCGCCGCGATCTTGTATGCAAGCGAAATGGAGTCGAGTCCGCCTGAGCAGACGACAAGTACTTTCATTTTAGGATCCCTTGTTTTGTTGAACCGGGTGGGCTGCGACCGGTTAGCGGAGGCACGTACTAAACTTCCGATGCCGCAAAGTCCAGTAACTTTGCCGGCAGGAACCATCAATGCCGAAGCACCTGCAGGGCATGCGGGACGCCTCTCGCGAAGACAGACCGTCGCGTCGTGTCGGACCGGGACGAGCAGGTGACGCCTGCTCTCCGTCCTGGCGTCGAACGGAGAGCAGGCAGGCCTTGATCCGGACGCTTGCCGGTTCTCAATCGCGAAGCCGCTGCGGCGCCAGCGATTGCGTCTGCGCATAGGCGAGCGGCGAACGGTTGCCGGGAAGGTTCTCGTCAAGGATCAGCGTCTTGATATCGTCGGAGCGCACATCGAGCGCAATCACGCGTTCGAGTTTGTCCAGCGACCAGACGGAATAGCCGAGTGCGTTCGAGTAGCCGCAATCGCATCCGCAGTCATCTCCCTCTATTTCCGTGGCCTTGACCGGGAGATACATGATCCGCGGTTTCGGGAGTTTGTAGCAGTGTCCCTCATAGGCATAGCCATAGATCACGCCGATGCTGACTATGTCGACCTTCCCGGGATCGATCAGAATGTGGCAGTTGTCCACCCTGAGCTTGATCTTGTCCTTGCCAGCTTCAACGCCACCATCCCGGATAGGTTTTGCCTGGGCAGCTTCGGATCGCTGCTGGGCTTCGTCGGGCGGACAATATTCGTTTCGTCCATAGAGACGAACCTCGCTTGGATTGAATGGCAGATTGCCTGTTCCGACGAACGGATTTTCAGAGCAGCAGCTCATTTTCCCCTCCTGTTCTGGCTCACCTCGAGCCGATGATTTCACGCCATACAAAGTTTTCCTCCAGTTGCGCGGCGGCCCGTATATCCGCAGCCGAGACAATAGCCAGCGCGGCATCCCCAAGACGCATCGCGCCCGGATCCAGCTTATGAAGTGCAGCACCGATTGCCCCTCCCACTGAATCTCTCGCCTTGATCAAGGCGAGCTTGAAGAAAAGCGGTTTGTCGCGAAAAGCCTCCGCTGTCGTTTGCCGGAACCAGTCAAACTCGTCCTGCGTCAGATCGCGAAGATTGACAGAGAGCAGACGATGATCGGCACAGCCGCTGGCCACCAGCTCACGGTGATAGAGTTCGACGATCGTATCGAAGATCGCACCGAGGAAAGGCAGCGAGCGATCATGGGCCTCGGTCGTGACTTGCGACATGCGCCGGAAGTTGGTCGCAAGGCGAATTTGCGTCTCCGGGCTTGTTTCGGCGAAGCGATTGAGCTCGTTGTAAAGCAGGAGATTTCCTTTCGTCCGGCGCAGCAGCCGGTCGATGGCGGATTCGAAATGCAGAAAAGAAATCAACGATATGCTGTCTGAGATGGCCTCGGAGAACGGAAAGAAATCCGCGTCGCGGGAAAGGCTATCTGGAAGCCCCATCTGCGAGAGCGTGACCAGATGGCCGATCTCGTGAGCGATCGTGTCGAAATTCAACGCATAGGGCGATTCTTCGCCACCTGCCTCTGAGCAGCCGAGCTCGATGAAGCCGAAGCCCGCATGCGCATTGTTCCACCGGACAAAGGGAATGATTTCGAGCCTTGAATAGTAATCGGAGAAGAACCAATGCATCGGCCGGGCGAGATAATTGCGCCAGACGTCCAGAACGAAATGCACGCATGCATAGGCATGAACGCCGAGATAATCGCGTGATCTCGGATCAAGGCTGTCAAAATGACCATCAGGGCCGGATCGGACGGAGCGCCGTCGAGGGCCGCCATAAGGGGGAAGACCGCTGAACCCGTAGGGCTCCTTGTCGAAGAGCGGATCGGCGACATACATCAAGATGTCGCTTGGACCATCGCCAATCTCATCGGGCAATATGGACAGCAAGACCCGGTCCGGTTGCTCATAGCCAAGGATAAAAGGCGGCTGGGGAAATATCCAGCATCGCGTTCCAAGAGCCTGCGCGGACTTTTCAAGTGATATGTCGGGATATAATTCCATAGCTCAACTCCTCGGTGAGATGAGTTGTATGGCAATTTATTAAATTAGTAATTTCTAATTAACTTGATGTCAATAGATCCGGCTTCCAGATCGCGAAGGAAAGTATTGGTTATCGTACAGGGCAGCTTCTCCTGTTTTAACTTCAAGAGCGCGGGAGCGAGTTGCAGTGCCAGTCTGGCATCGGCTTTCTTCTGCATAATGAGATGGCTGCGAAGCAAGGCTGCCTTCTCCGGCAGCCATTGCGCTGCAATCACTACCTTTCTGAGGGAGCGCTCCCGAAAATTAAGCCGTTGGGCCGCAGCGGTACCGGCATCCATCTCGGCTTTTGAGATCAGGCCACGACGAAAGAGCGCCTTAAAACTGCGCTGAAGGTCGACCATGGCCTCCGTGAGAGGCGTGAAGCCGAGTTCGGCAGGCCCGCATTGGACTGCGACGGCATCTTCCGCCGTCAGCGGCCACCGCCTGTACCAGCGATAGATGAGGCCGACACCGATCATTCCGAACGGGTGCAGTTCTGCAGCCCGGAGCGCGCCCATGCTTGCCGCGCCGATCACCACGATGCCTTGCGACAGCGCCCAGAGAATTTCCTTATGGCGCACGGCGGGTCTGTCTTCAAAGAAGCCATCGATCAAGACCATCGCTTTCGGGCGAAACGCGTGCGCGGCAAGGATGATGTCTCCCTGCGAAACGGGCTGCAGGTATATCGCGTCGAGAAGGTGCTGCGCTTCCGGCAAACGCAGGGTCGGACCGAGAAAAACGAGTGTTGGGCCGTCCTTGCCTTGATCCATTCCGGATCCTCACCGCTCGACGGAAAAGGGGCGCATGCCAGCAAGGATCGTGCGCACGCAACGAATGCTCGGATCGTTCAGCAAAGCAACCGGAACAGCAAGAACCGGCCCCAGTCCAGCAGCGATGACCCGCTCCAGAAGATCAACGAGGTCGACAGCAGGCGGCAAAACACCGGGAAAATTGGTCGAGTGAGCGTTTTTGCCTAGGATGAGATCGCGCGCGTCGGCAAGCATTGCCTTGCTCGGCCTCAGATAATGTCTCCGCGTCTGATCGTCACGCGCACCGGATATCGCGCCGGCACGGGCCGCCAGCGCTTCAAGCAGCGCGCCGAACGCCGCCTGATGAATATCAAGACCGGCACAATAACCTTCCGTCGGCAGCGCGAGCGTGGGCTCGCCTTCGCCAGCTTCAATCGTCTGGCACCAGACGACCGGGATCCCTGCTGGCGATGGCGCATACCAGAAGGCGGCCGATATTCCGTGCTCGGCGATGCGTGACAGAAGATCTTGAGCCGCTGCTCCCAGTCCCGACAACGACAGCCTCATCCGGTCCATAAGGCCGTGGGTTTCGAAAGCACGCGCCATCGCATCCCGCTCTATGCATTCCAGTAGCCCATGCAGCAAGGCGGCAAGGTCTGACCGGTGGCATGCAAGGCCGGTCGTGGTGCGCAGGAATACGCCGTCACGCCGAGGTGGCGGATCGGTGTAGATCGTATGCACAAGTTCAAACGGCACGGGGGTGAGAGCGCCGGTCGCAATATCGACGCCCATGATCCAGTCGATCTCGCGCTCGCGCCAATTTTCCCGAGAAGCAGCGGGACTGAAACCATCGAAGAATCCGGCGCCAACCTGCAGTCTTTCTGCAGTCGACACGAAGACGCGAGAAGCAGGGATTGCCTCGGCGTAATAGCGCTCGAGCGACTCCATGATTGCACCGATGGCAGCAGGCGCCTTGGACAATCCGCGGCCGAGCGAGGTGACTTCGGACAATGCCGCGGGTCGTATGGCCTGGATGACCGGAAGCCCGATCCGGTCGAGGCCGGTCAGGTCGGCGATGCGTGTGATCCGGGCGCGACGACAGAGAGGCAACAAGGAGCGGAAATAAGCCTCTGCATCTTCAGGGTCCGATCCTGCAGATGTAGGAGACATGTTTCCATCTCTGATCCCGGCATAGAATGCCGAGAGCATCTCACTGACGCCTGCAGGGCAAATGTCAGGACTCGCCAGCAAGGCCGAGCTCCTTCAAGGACCGTTGCGTCCGGTGCAGCAAGGCAACCGCACCCTGCTCTTCCGCGATGGCGACGGCGATTCTCAGATCGGACAGGAGAGCCGTCTTTTCAGCCTTGGCGCTCGACAGCAAGAGCGCGCGACGCCGGTGGAGTTCGGCTAGCCAGTAACCATGGCCTGTCGCCCTCGCCTCACGGATCGCGTCGGTGGCGACATCGATCGCCGCTTGATACTTGCGCGCATGGCCGAGCATTGTGGCGTGCATGTAGAGATAGATCGGCAGATCCGCGACGGCCCCAAGCTCCTTCAGGAGCGCCAAACCCGTGCGGAACATCTCATGACCGCGGGACAGATTTTCAACATGCGCAGTCGCCCATCCGCGAAAGAGCATTGCGAGGGCAGACAAGGATTGCAATTCGTGTTTTTTCGCGAAATCACCCATCCTGCTGGAAATCTCGATCAGACGAGCATGGTCGTTGCGGTAGAATGCCGATACTGCCTCGGTATCCAGCGAGTGCGCCTTGCTCGGCATATGGGCGATGCTGTCCGCAAAGGCGACCATATCGGCAAGCGCCTTGCTTGAAGCCTCGGTCTGGCCGGTCAGCCAGAGGGATAGCGCCAACTGTCCAAGACCACAGACCTTCGCGTCATGGCCGCCGAACACGTTGCGGCTCGCTTTGGCCGCCTCATCGTCATAAAGCGCAAGCCCCGCCCTTATCGCTTTCTGGGCATCTTCCTGCCTGCCGACATTGAACTCGATCGCCCAGATAGAATGATTGACCTGGAGTTCGATCTCGCGATCGGCAATTCCTGACAGCATGACCTGAACTTCACGGGCACGGCTGCGCATCTCCATGAAGTTCTGCCCGGTCAGCCACCAACCCCAATAGACCGGAAACCACTTGGGCTGATCCTCCTTGGCCTGGCGTCGTGCGACCTCGACGCCTTTTTCGTAAAGGATCCGCGCCGGTGCCGAGTTGGGACCGACCGTTGCCGTCAGGAGCGGCCCGAGCTCGGTCAGCACCGAGAGGTATAAACCATCGGCGGCACCTCCGGGCATAGACTCACACAGCGCCAGGGCGCGTTCAAAATGGTGGCGCGCTTCGACCATTGCCGAACGCCTGGCGAGCTCCTTTCCGGCCTTTATGAACAATGCAATCGCATGCTCCCGGAGGCCTGCAGACTCTGCGTGCTGGGCAAGTGCACCCGCATCCAGCCAATTTACGACCGGACGATTGCTGTTTGCTGCCGTGAACAGGCGCCGGTGGAGAAGCTGACGCTGGGTCTTAAGCAGGCCGTTATAGATGGTCTCCTGGATCAGAGCATGGCGAAAGCCATATGCGACATCGCCATGAGCACGCACACGGGTCAAGAATCCGGTCTCGCAAAGCGTTTCGGCCGCATGCACGAGCGATTTCCTGCTCGTGTCCGGCAGCAATGCGCGAAGCAGCGGAATGGTGAAACGATCGCCCACAACGGCTCCGGCACGGGCAACGTCTCTGGCCGGACCCAGGTGTTCGAGCCGCAAGTCCAATATTCCTTCGAAGGCGGAAACATGGCTGCGGGATGTGTTTGGGGGCACGCTCATCGCGTCCTTGGACGTTATTTCAGAGGCCCATTGACATATTTCCTCGATGAAAAGCGGCACGCCGCCGGATATGCGCTCGGTTACTTCGAACAGCTGCGGTAGTGCATCCTGGCGATCCGTCGGCCAGCGCGCCGCGATCGCCAGCCGTGTTTCATCGCGATCGAGCGGGCCGAGGGAAATATGTTCCGCGGCGTCCGCGTCGAACATGCCGGCCTCAGAACCGGGTCGGCAGGTGACGATCAGCAGCACAGGCAGCGTGGGCACGAGCCGGGCCACTTCGTGAAGAAGACGCTCGGAAGTCGGATCGATCCAGTGAATGTCCTCGACAGCAATGACCAGCGGCGTTTCCTCGCAGATGACGCTCAATGCCTTTGACAGCGCCTGTCGTGCGCGCTGTTGTATCACCTTGGGGGAACTGCCTGCGAGAGCTTCATTGCGCCCATCGGCGCCGAGCAGATAAGAAAAAATGTCGATGACGTCCGGATCCTGAATACCCTGTCGAGCGAATTGGGCGGCAACCATATCGACCGTCAGGCGTCCGCCGTCAGCGGTTTCGGATCGGCGCTGGGGGAAACTGTTAAGCAGCGGGTGAAGCGTCGAGCGAACGCCTCCCGGCAGGCATTGGAAGAGCAGCGATCTTGCGGGCTCCGCATGGATCATTCGCCTGACTTGCCGAAGCATCCGCGACTTCCCGATACCGGCCTCGCCGGTGATGACAAGGATCCTGCCCTTGCCTTCAGCGGCGGCGGTCCAGGCTTGCCCGATCCGTTCGAGTTCGTGGACACGGCCAATGAAAGTACCGTCCAGCCTTCCGAAGGCGTGAAACCGGTCGACCTCCCGTTTGTGGCCGATCGCTCTCCAGACGCTTTCGGGCTCCGAGAAGCCTTTCAACAGGCGCGTACCCTCCGATACGAAGGCGTGGGAACGACCGGCGAGGTTTCGTGTCTCGTCCGAAACCAGGACGGTGTTTGGCTGGGCAGCGGCCTCGAGCCGTGTTGCAAGAGCGAGTGCGGCACCCGTGACGGGCTCGTGTATCCAGTTCTGCAACTGCGCTTCCCGGATGAGGGCAACGGAAGTGGCGACCCCCACACGCACTTGCACGTCGTCGCGCTTGAGATCGCGGGCAAGGCGCTGGCACGCTTCAACGATTCCAAGGCCGGCGCGGATCGCAGCCGATGCTGCATCTCTCGGTCCGAGTTCGATCGGGAAAAGCGCCACTCCGCCGTCCCCGGCTTCGACCCGGATGACGCCGGAATGCGCGGTGATGGATTGGCGCGCCGCCTGCAGGAAGGCCGCCAGCAGATCCTGGTAGTCTTCGAGATCCATCAGATTGAAGAGATTTGTAGAGCCGACCAGATCATAGCAAAGCGCAGTCACGACCCGCCGCTCGCCATGAATTTCAGAAGAGCGGCTATCGCCGGTCGTGATACTTGCAGACCGCCCCTGTTTATCGATTGGCGTGTCGCGAGTCATACGCGGCTCCTGCYTTCAAAACATCGACAATCACTTCTATTCAAGCAAACGATAACATACGTTTTCCGCATTGTCGGCGGACAAAATGCATGATCGCTGGAGCGTGGAATGGCGCTGGAAAAAGCGCCAGCGGGGCGTGCAATTTCCTCGCATCGCCCTCGCCGAAAGCGGTGGATATCACGATGGCGGCAGGCACCCAAGCGAGATGATCAAACAAGGGTTTGATCATGATGCGGAGGCCATACGGACAGATTGAAATGATCTCGTGAATCAAAACGGCGGCCCGGAAGGCCGCCGCTCGTCAAGTCCGTTCAATTTTCCTGATCGACAACGCTCAAGCGACGTTCGACTGCCGCTTCGGCAATTTCCAGCCCGGACGAGCGAAGTGGCATGTGTAGCCATTCGGAATACGTTCGAGATAGTCCTGGTGTTCCGGCTCGGCTTCCCAGAAATCGCTGACGGGAACGACTTCCGTCACGACCTTCCCGGGCCAGAGGCCCGAAGCATCCACATCGGCGATCGTGTCCTCGGCAATACGATGCTGGGTCTCGTCAGCATAGAAAATTGCGGACCGATAGCTTGCGCCAATGTCATTGCCCTGACGATTGCGGGTCGATGGATCATGGATCTGGAAGAAGAATTCCAGGATATCGCGATAGCTCGTCTTTTGCGGATCGAAAATGATCTCGATCGCTTCGGCATGGTTGCCGTGATTGCGATAGGTTGCATTGGGGACTTCGCCACCGGTGTAACCGACGCGCGTTGAAACAACGCCGGGAAGGCGTCGAATAAGGTCCTGCATTCCCCAGAAGCAGCCGCCAGCAAGTACTGCACGTTCTGTTGTCATAGAACTTTCCTTTCCAATGCGCGAGTTGGACGGGAATCGTCAGGTGCGCTTCGTTGACGCCTATATGGGTATTCGGCTCAATAATCGCCAGTCCACCACAGTGACATCGAAACCTTCATCAAGACACGTCCGGCTTCCAGAAGCTCGCAAAGCCAAGGCATATTTCGACGGAACGAGATTGACCGGCTGTATTGGGCACAGCATTCTGCGCCCACTCCGCGCCGACCGATCATCCGGGTGGCTTTTTCCAGTACGCAACTTCTGGCCTCGCATCTTAAAAATGGCTGCGCGCGTCGTCCAGGGACTACAGATGGCACCGGAAAGACGAACGACCTTGGAGCTCGATAGGGAAACCATCCAGCGGATCGTCCAAAATCTCGATCCTGGGCTTGTCGCCGACGGCTTTGCCCGCCTGCATGGCGGCAGCACGGAGGTCTACAGGATCGACTTCGCCGGCGCTGATTGCGAACCGCTGGTGCTCAAGATCTATCCCGACGAACCTGAATGGGGACCGGCCAAGGAGAAGCTTGTGGCCGGCTGGTTCACGGAGCTGACACCGCTTGCGCCAAAGTGGCTTGCGATCGACGAGTCGCGAAGCCTCTTGCCGCTGCGATATGCCTTGCTGCCGCTGCTGCCCGGCCGCTCGCTGCGCGGCTGGGTAGCGGAGCCGGATATCGACAATGCCTACCGCCAGATGGGTGCATTGCTGAGACACATCCATGCAATGCCGATGCCGGCCTATGGCTACGTAGTCGGCCACGGGATCGCCAAACCGATGCCGACGAATGCCGACTATATGACATCAGCGTTCGAGGATGTGTTCCGGCGGTTCCGCGACTTCGGCGGCGATGCCGATCTTGGGCGTCGTCTGCAGCAACTGGCAGAAGGAAGCTTCGACCTCCTGCGGGAAAGCAGCGGCGCCGTCCTCTGCCACGACGATCTTCATCAGGGCAATGTGCTGGCCCTGCGCACCGATCCAGGCGGACTTCAGCTCAGTGGGCTTGTCGATTTCGGCAATGCGCGGGCAGCGGACAAGCTCTTCGATCTTGCAAAGGCGCTCTTCTGTTCGGCACATGAAGATCCGCGCAGCCGGAAACCCATCCTCGAGGGCTACGGCGCTCTCGATCATCCCGATATCGAGCGGGGCGCTCTGGCTCTATACGCTGTTCCATCGGGTCAGCATGTGGTGCTGGCTGACGAAGCTCGGCCTCGAACCCACCAACGAAAACGGTCCCGGCGGATTGATCCGGGATCTCCGCACGATGACCACGGGACCTGGCTCTTGACGTCGTTACTGAAGCCGCCATTCCCGACATTGGCGCTCATGGGATTTCGATCCGAGCTTCATTCATCGCTCCGCTATCGATCGGGCAATGCTGATAGCTTCGATGCCGATTTGACGCAAAAGGCCCGTTGAGGCCGGATTGAACCCACAGAAATAAAGACCGTCACTCCCTGGCTGGAGATCTCCCCTTTTCGGCCTGTCGGCGCCATCAAATCTCTCGACGAAATCCGGCAATACGGCTTCCAGCGAGGGACGGTAACCAGTCGCCAGGACGATGGTGTCGAAATCCGCCGATCGGCCATCGGCGAAATGCACTTGGTGACGATCCGAGCTTTTAATGCCCGGGTAGATCCTGATCCTTCCGATCCTGATCTCTGCCATGGTTCCAATATCGATCAAAGGTGTACGATCTTTCTCGGCGATATTGGTCAGAGGACCATCCGTGGATTTTTGCAGCCCCAATCTCTCCATGTCGCGGTAGCGCAGACGCAAAAGCGGCGCGTTGAGGGCGTCGACAAGTCGGTACGGAAAGTAACGTTGCGCAATGGCGATTGTCGCGGTTGGAATTCCGAACATTTCCAGCGGGACGATGTTCACCGGCCCGCGCACAGACATGCCGACCTCAAGACCCTCCTCAGCGCATTCGAGCGCGATCTCGCCCGCTGAATTGCCAAAGCCGACGACAAGCACCCGGCCCCCGCCAAATGCCCTTGCATTGGCGAACTCCGAGGAATGCAGGATCTTCCCCGCGAAGCTCTCCTGGCCTTTCCAGACCGGCCTTATCGGGGCTTTGGAAAGCCCGGTCGCGATCACCACGGTTCGGGCGTCGAAGGCGTCTCCATCGATCGTCTCGACGATCCAGCCTTGCTCCCGCCAGATACGCGTGACCGATTTGCGAAACCGTATCCTGACATCGTTGGCGCGCGCATAGGTTTCGAGATAGTCGATCACCTGCAGCCGTGAGGGATATCTTGGAAACTCTCCCGGCATTGGCATTCCGGGCAGCCCCGAATGGGCCTTGGCGGTATGCAGATGCAGCCGATCATAGTGCCTTCGCCACGAGGCAGCCAGATTGTCTGCACTCTCGAGAATTAACGAGGAGCGGCCATTTTTTCTGAGCGCCGCCGCACAGGCAAGACCGGCGGGACCTGCTCCGACGATCACTGTGCCCGTATCGGTCATGAGCCCCTCCCGCCCATTTAGCGTAGCCGGAAGGGTACATCATAATCATGGTGCCAGACAGCCGCCCGAACGATCACGCAGACAGCGTTTTCCGCGCGCGGATATTTGCGCTCGGTCCTATTTCGCAAACAGGTTTTTGAGCTGCGGCGGCTGGCAGCGGAGATATTGATTGGCTGCCTTGACCTGCCCGCCGAGCTCGGCGGCTGCATGCCAGGGCCAGCGAGGATCGTAGAGGATGGCTCGCGCAAGTGCGATCAGGTCCGCATCCCCGGTCGCCACGATTGCCTCGGCCTGCGTCGGCTCTGTGATCAGGCCGACGGCGATGACCGGCATTTTGACGGCACTTTTGATTGCTCGTGCGAGCGGCACCTGGTAGCTCGGGCTGATCGGGATCGCCTGGGAGGGATGCAGGCCGCCGCTCGATACGTGGATGGCGTTGCAGCCCCGTGCTTTGAGCATCTTGGCAAATTCCACACTCTCGGAAATCTCCAGACCACCTTGGACCCAATCGGTCGCGGAAACGCGCATCGTCACCGGCCGATCGGAGGGAAAGGCATCCCTCACGGCATCGAGAACCTCCAGCGGAAAGCGGGCGCGGTTTTCCAGCGAGCCGCCATAGTCGTCGGTTCGCAGGTTCGACAAGGGCGACAGGAACTGGTGCAGCAGATAGCCGTGAGCGCCATGGATCTGAACGGCATCAATGCCGATTTTCGCTGCCCGCCGTGCGGCAGCGGCAAAGGCATCGCGGACCCGCTTCATGCCATCGCGGTCGAGCGCAGTTGGCGGCACGTAGTTCGGGTTGAAGGCAACGGCGGAAGGTGCCTCGGTCTGCCATCCGTTCGAATCGGTCGGCGCGAACTGACCGCCGCCTCTCCAGGGAACCTCGGTCGAGGCTTTGCGGCCGGCATGCGCCAACTGCACGGCAATTGGCATATCCGACCATTTCCTGATGCTTTCGAGCGTACGGGCCATCGCGGCTTCGGAGGCGTCATCATAAAGGCCGACATCGGCAAAGGTGATGCGTCCTTCGGGAACGACAGCGGTTGCCTCAATGGTCAGAAGTGCGGCACCGGAAAGCGCCAACTGTCCAAGATGGATCAGATGCCAGTCCGTCATGCAACCGTCGACGGCCGAGTACTGGCACATGGGCGCGATCACGATACGGTTGGCGAGTTCAAGACTGCGCACGGTGAAGGGAGAAAACAGGACGGGTTGGGGCATGGCGTTCCTCGAAGCTGAATGCAGTTGTCTCGGTTTATAGCACTCTGTCGGCGTTTTAAGACGGTTAGCAGAGCCTCCGTGTGTCAGGAACTGTTCTTTGGTGTGGGTCCGCTTTTGCAAAAAAGCCTCAGCGGAGCGGCTTTCTTCGATTGTTTCGCTATTGGAAAGAAAGTCTTCAGCAGAACCCCTGTTCTAGCCCAATGCGGCCAGGTGTACCAATGCGTCGATGGTGCTCCGTCTGCGAATGGCCAACGGCTCGCGATCGCTCCACCAGCCAAAGCGTCACCCGACATCTTTGCCGACAGGCTCGAAACGGCGAGCGAAGAGACGACCGCTATTCGCAGCCTATGGAGAATGAAGTGAGTAAAGATCTCATAACCCCGATCATGCGCGTACAAATCGAACTGGCCATCGCAAACGCGAGACATGATCCCCACGCCGTCCGATTGCTGGAGGAGGAGGCGAAACATCTGGCGTTGAGCGGCGCGGAGATCGATGCTGCAAAACGCGGAGGCAGCTTCGACCTGCTTGTCGATATCGCCGTGAAATGCGCACTGGCGATCGAAGCCGGTGACGACGAGGCAAGCATGGTCGCGAGTCGGCAACTGATGGCTTTCGGCGTTCCGGACATCGCGTCGGAACTGCCCGCCCTCATCAGGAGACTGGACCTATCGCCCGCCAGATAAAAGATTGCCGTTCAGCGGCTTGACGCTATGGGACCGATAGATTGCGATCGGAATAAAAGCGTTTAAAGCTTGGTGCGGGACCGAGATTTTCACGAGAATGTGGGGCGCATGGATCGATGGCAGGCAATGAGGGTCTTCGTGAAGGTTGCGGAGGCCGAGAGCTTTGCAGATGCAGGACGGCAACTCCACATGAGCCCGCCGGCAGTCACACGCATCGTGTCCGCCCTGGAAGACGTCATTGGGACACGCCTCCTGGCGCGCACGACCCGATCTGTCAAACTGACGGAAGCCGGTGCCCAGTATTTTGCGGACTGCCAAAGACTTCTCGCCGATCTCTCGGAGGCGGAAGCCAGCGCTGCCGGCGCCTACGGCAAACCGACAGGCACCCTCACCGTCACGACCTCGGCCATGTTCGGGACAATGTTCGTCCTGCCGCTGATGACGGAATATCTCGATCTTTACCCTGATGTCATCGGTCGTGGCCTGTTCGTCGACCGGGTTGTCAGCATGGTGGATGAGGGCATCGATGTGGCCATCCGTATCGGCCATCTGCCGGACTCGGGCCTCACCGCAACACGTGTCGGCCAGGTGAGGCGTGTCATCTGCGGGTCGCCCATCTATTTTGAAAAGCACGGTGTCCCGATAAGCCCAAGCGATCTGTCGCGCCATCGCATCATCGCATCGACCAGTGCATGGACATCGCTCGAATGGCGTTTCGGCGTGCAGAAGAAGTCGACCGTGCGGGTCAATCCGCGCCTCTACTGCAGCACCAATGAAGCTGCCATCTCGGCGGCGGCCTCCGGCTGGGGCCTGACGCGCGTCCTGTCCTATCAGATCGCACCGCAGCTCGAGGCAGGTGAACTGCGCACGATCCTGTCCGATTACGAGGAAGAAGCCCTGCCGATCCACGTCGTTCATCCGGAAGGCCGGCATGCTTCGGCAAAAGTACGGAGCTTCATCGATTTTGCGGTGGGAAAACTGAGGTCCAACAGGCACTTCAATTAGCAAAGGCCCGCGCATTCATCTCAGAATGCGCGGGCTCTCGTATAAGCGAGTTTTACTTTGCGACCTTGCGGTCGAGGAAGTCGTGAATAAGCGGCGCCATTTCATCCAGCTTGTCTTCGAGGGCAAAATGGCCGGTATCGAGGAGGTGCATTTCGGCGTCCGGAAGATCACGCAGGTAAGGATGTGCACCGTCTTCGGGGAAGATCTTGTCGTTCTTGCCCCAGACGATCAGCGTCGGCGGCTTGCGTTCGCGGAAGAAGGCCTGAAACTGCGGATAGAGCGGGACATTCGTGCCGTAATCGTGGAAGAGATCGAGCTGGATATCCTTGTTGCCGGGACGGTCGAGCAGGGCCTGATCGTGAACCCAGTTGTCGGGGCTGATGCGGGTGAGGTCCTTGACGCCGTCCGTGTACTGGAACTTGGTGGTCTCGAGGACCACAAGATTGGACAGGGCCTCGCGCTTTTCCTTGGAGTCATCGGCCCAGTAAGCCTTGATGGGATCCCAAAACTCTCGCAGGCCTTCTTCATAGGCGTTGCCGTTCTGGACGATCAGCCCGCTCACCCGTTCGGGATGCTTGAGAGCCAGGCGGTAGCCGACTGGTGCGCCATAATCCATGAGATACATGGCATACTTCTTGGCGCCGAGCTGGTTCATGAGCGTATCGACCATGTCTGCGTAATGGGCGAAAGTGTAAGCGAACTTGGTGTGATCGGGTGCATCGCTCTGACCGAAGCCCGGATAGTCCGGCGCGATGACGTGATAGCGATCCGCGAGCAGCGGAATGAGATTACGGAACATGTGCGAGGATGTCGGGAAGCCGTGCAGAAGCAGGACGACCGGGCCATCGGACGGGCCGGCTTCACGATAGAACATGTTGACGCCATCGATCTTGGCCGAACGATAGTGCACGGTCACCGGCACCTGTTGGGTGATCGCAGCCTGCTTGGCAGGAGCGGCGACGGCTTGGGAAAGGGGAGCAAAGCTGACAGTTGCCAGCATCAGGGAAAGGATCAGTCTGTTCATCTCAGTTCTCCGTTTTRACAAATTCGCCAACAGCCCTTGCTGGCCTGGGACCAACAATAGCCATTCACCGGAATCCGTTAATCTGCAGAATGCGGAAGGTATTATTCCACTTGGAGGAATAATTGCCTGGCAGGAATTGCACCGCAACTGTTGATGATGTCAGAACGGTCTGCGCATATGCAGACCGGCTAACTGTTTCTTCACGTGGGGCGGATAGTGCAAGCTGATGATGATCTGTTCTGAGGGCATGATGACCTTGGCTGACACGGAAGCAATGTTGCAAATGGCGCAGCTGATGGACGTTGCGGGCGTCATGGTTGCGGTCTACGACCAGGATGACCGGCTGCGTTTTGCCAATCGCGCGTTTCGCGATGCCTGGTTTGTCACAGAAGAGGAACAGCCCCTCTGGGCCGAGCTGATGCGGCGCAACTTTCACGCCCGCCGCGGAACGATCATTGCCGCGGCCGACTTTGAGAGCTGGCTGTTGTCAACGCTTGCCCGCCGCGGGAAAAGCGGGTTTCGCGCCTTTGAGACCGACCTTCATGACGGCCGTTGGTTATGGATGACCGAAACCATGCAGGCCAATGGCTGGATGCTGTGTATTGCGAGCGACGTGACATCGATCCGCTCCGATCAGAGGACGCTGCGGCAAGATCGCGACAGCGCAATCAAGGCTGCCCAGACCGACGAGCTCACAGGCATCCCGAGCAGACGTTTCGTGATGTCAAAGCTCGAGGAACTGGTGCGCAATTATGGGCACCAGCCCGAGAAGGTCGGTTGCCTCGCAGTTATCGACATCGACAATTTCAAATATATCAATGACCGCTTCGGCCATACTGCGGGCGATGCCGTTCTCAAGGATTTCGCCGCTACTCTGCAGAAGATGGTGCGCAAGACCGATATTCTCGGCCGCGTGGGCGGCGAGGAATTTGTTCTGGTTCTTCCGAACACGGCTCCCGAGGAAGCGGCAGAAATCGTCAATCGCATGCTGGTTGCCGTCAGACAGTCCCGTCCGCTGGCCGACCAACTCAGCTTCCGCTACAGTTTTTCCGCAGGCATTGCCTGTGTCATGAGCGGAGACTATGCCAATGATATCTATCGCAGGGCCGACCTGGCGCTCTATGCGGCCAAGATGAGGGGTCGCGACCAGATCAGCATCGATCCCCACGCGCACCCGCTTGGGCGACAGAAATCATAGACAAGCCTGCCAGTCGGGCCATAAGCCAGGGAATTCCAATGGTCGAAAAGATTGCGCCCACCTCGCCCACCGCACCCTCCTCGGCCACACACGTAAACCACAGCACCTCCATCGGCTCCGAACCCGACAATGCCTGGGTCGCCGAGCGACAGGCAAAGATCACCGCCGGCAGTGGAAAAAAAGACGAGCATCATTCCGCTGACAGCGACGAAGACCGTATCGATGCGGATGATGATCCGGCAGCGGGCCGGCATCTGGACCATCATTCCACCCACCCCCATGCCGAGGCCCCTGATCCGGACGAAGAACGTCTGTCCGGTGAGAGCGAGCGCATCGGCAGCGGCAACTTGGATGAAGATGTCCCGTTCGGCGACCACGTCGGCTATCTGTAAGTGATTGCGTTCGCACACTAACAAGCCCGCAGCGCCAGCCTTCGACCAAAAGCCGGCTCATCATCGGCCATCGTACGTCCATCTTCTGTAACTTCGCTCAAGATCAAAGCAATTGCGCAAACCTTTTCTCACTTGACAATTCTATTGAGAAAAGCTTTTCTCATCGCAAGCTCGATGGGAGGGGTTGCTGGAGACAACAGGAGAAAAAAGAGGCCGGATTACCATTCATGACGTCGCGGCGGCAGCTGGAATCAGCATCTCGACGGCATCGAAGGCACTCAACGATACAGGCCGGATGGGACCGGAAACGCGCGAGCGGGTCAAGCGCATAGCGGCAGAGATCGGATACAGACCGAACGCTTTGGCGAGAGGGCTGCTCAGCAAGCGCAGCTTCACGATCGGGCTTCTTACCAACGATACCTATGGTCGCTTTACCCTGCCGGTCATGGCCGGCATATCGGATGCTCTCGTTGATCACGGCGTTTCGGTTTTCCTGTGCGCAATCGAGGAGGATCCGGCACTCGGTCAGATTCATGTGGAGGCGATGCTCGACAAACAGGTCGACGGCATTATCGCCACAGGAAAGCGTCTGGACAGACGGCTGCCGATCGACCTGTCGAATTTGAACGTGCCCGTCGTCTACGCCTTCACGGAGGGAGCGCCGGGAACCGTGACGTTCAGTTCTGATGATGCGCAGGGCGCGCGGCTTGCCATCGAATGGCTGGCAAAGCTCGGGCGCAAGCGGATCGTGCATGTCACCGGACCGGAGAATTTCTTTTCGGTGCGTGAGCGTGCCGATGCCTATCGTAAGGTTGCGGGAGAGGAGCGGCCGGTTCTGTTTGGAGCCTGGTCGGAAAGCTGGGGCCACGAAGCCGTCGCAAGATTGTGGAGCGGCAGCGGCGAAAAGCCCGACGGCATCTTCTGCGGCAACGACCAGATTGCGCGCGGTGTCATCGATGCGCTGCGCGAACGCGGCATTCGGGTGCCGCAGGATGTTTCGGTGGTCGGCTTCGACAATTGGGAGATTGTCGCCGGCCAGACGCGCCCGCCGCTGACGACGGTCGATATGGAATTGAAGGAACTGGGGCGGCAGGCCGGATTGACGGTTCTGGCGCTTGCGGAGGGACGTCCGGTGGAGCCTGGCATCAGGAAACTGCCGTGCCGTCTCGTCGTGCGGCAGTCATGCGGGGGAGACACCCTCGGAATATAGCAACGGCGCGAAGGAGACGCGCCTTATTGGGAGGAGAGCCATGATGAAGCGTCTATTGGTGGCAACCAGCCTTGCCACACTCTGTCTGGCTTCGACAGCTTCTGCTGCCGAAAAGATCGAAATGTGGGTCCGCACCGGTATCGGCGATGCCTTCAACAAGGTCGTCGAGTCCTATAATGCGAGCCATGAAAACAAGGTCGTCACCACCGAAGTGCCCTTCGGCGAACTGGTGCAGAAATATGCAACGGCAATCGCCGGCGGCCAGGCGCCCGATGCCCTGTCGATGGACCTGATCTACACACCGGCCTTTGCCGCGGCAGGTCAGCTCGAAGACCTGACGGACTGGGCCAAGAGCCTGCCCTATTTCAATTCGCTGTCGCCGTCGCATGTCAAGCTCGGCACCTATCAGGACAAGATCTACGGCCTGCCGCTTTCAGTCGAAACCTCTGTCTTCGCCTGGAACAAGGACCTCTACAAGAAGGCCGGTCTTGACCCCGAAAAGGCGCCCGCGACCTGGGAGGAAATCGAGGCGAACGCTGAAAAGATCCGCAAGCTCGGCGACGATACCTATGGCTTCTACTTCTCGGGCGGTGGCTGTGGCGGCTGCATGATCTTCACCTTCACGCCACTCGTCTGGGGTGCCGGTGCCGATATCCTTTCGGAGGATAGCAAGACCGCGACGCTCGATACTCCGCAGATGCGCAAGGCGGTCGGCTTCTATCGCGATATGGTGAAAAAGGATCTCGTTCCGGCAAGTGCAGCAAGCGACAATGGTACGAGCTTCCTGAGCTTCACCAACGGCAAGATCGGCCAACAGAGCCTTGGCGCCTTTGCCATCGGTACGCTGGTCACCAAGTATCCGGATATCAACTTCGGCGTGACATTGATCCCCAGCGTCGACGGCAAGACTTCGTCCTTTGCCGGCGGCGACAATTTCGTCATCACCAAGGGCACGAAGAAGATCGATGCGGTCAAGGAATTCCTCGAATACATCTATTCGATGGACGGCCAGAAAGTCCTGGCGAAATACGGCAGCCTGCCGACACGCGGCGATATTGCCGACCAGGTGCTTGCCGGGCTCGACCCCCGCATGCAAGTGGGCCTGAAGGCAATCGCTGTGGCCAAGACACCCTACACGCTGCAGTTCAATGATCTGATCAACAGCGCCAACGGACCTTGGGCGACCTTCACCAACGCAGCAATCTTCGGTGACGACGTCGATGGCGCATTCTCGAACGCCCAGTCCGAGATGCAGTCCATCATCRACAGCGGCCAATAACTCTCCCGGCCGTGGCCGGGGGACGGTGGCAGTTCCCCGGCCGATTCAAAGCTAGAAGACCTTATAAAATGCGGAGGTTTCGATGACCGGTTCCGGTCCTCAGCGCACGCGCGCTGTCCGAAAACGGCGAAGGTCGCAATGGCGCGGCTTTCTCTACATTGCGCCCGCCATGGCGCTCGTCATCGTCTTCTTCGTCATGCCCGTGCTGTTCACCGGCTGGATGAGCCTGCACAACTGGCCGCTGATGGGCGCCTCGCGCTGGATTGGTTTTGCCAACTATACCCGCATGTGGAACGACAGCCGCTTTATGGCGGCTCTGAATTTCACCGCCTACTACACCGTCATCGTGACCATCGCGATCTTCGCGATCGCCTTCCCGCTGGCAATATTCGTCGAAAAGGAACGCCGCTTCGTCAGCACCTACCGGACGATCATCTTCCTGCCCGTCGTGGTAGGACTGGCGACGGCGTCGCTTCTGTGGGTCTGGCTTGCCAATGTCGATAGCGGCTTCTTCGGCCCTGCCCTTCGCGCACTCGGCCTCGTCGAGCGAAGCCCTAACATCATGGCAAGCTTCGATACCGCCTTTGCGACCATCATCGTCATGGTCGTCTGGAAGATCGCAGGTTTTACGATGATCATCCTGCTGACCGGGCTGCAGGCCATTCCGTCCGAACTGACGGAGGCCGCCCGCATCGATGGCGCCGGCCGCTGGCAGCGCTTCCGGCATCTCACTCTGCCGCTGATGCGCAAAACGATTGCGCTAGCGCTGATCGTCTCGGTCACCGGGTCGATCCTTGCCTTCGACCAGTTCTACATCATGACCTCGGGTGGACCGCAGAACAAGATGATCTCGGTCGTCTACTACATCTTCAACCAGTCCTTCGTATCCTTCAATCTGGGCTACGGGTCCGCCCTGTCGATCGCTCTTCTGGCGATCCTGGTTGCGATATCCATCGTCCAGCTCTGGCTGCTGCGTGTCGGGGAGGAACGCTGATGATCTCCTCACGGGAACGCCGCGCCCGCAAGCGCTTCAGGTCGCAATCGGCCTATCATGTCGCCGGGATCGCCATTTCGATCTTCTTCCTGGCGCCCTTCATCATCACGCTCTTTGCCTCGTTCCGGCACGGTACGGAGTCGAGCCTGCCGCCGCTGCCGCCATGGCCGACGACAGGTGTCAGCTTCGATGCCTATGCGCTGCTCGATACGTTCGGCGCCGGCATCTGGCGGCACATGATCAACTCGCTCTTCGTTTCGCTGGCAACGGTACTGCTGACGGTCGCCGTCAGCCTGCTCGCTGGCTATGGCTTCTCTCGCTACCGCTTCCCGCTGAAAAATGCCCTCTTCGTGCTGATCATCGCAACGCTGATGATCCCGTTCCAGTCGATCCTGACGCCGCTCTTCATCATCCTGGCGAAGCTCGGCCTCAACAATTCGCTGTTGGGGCTAACCCTGGTCTACGTGACGCTGCAACTTCCCTTCTCCGTCTTCATGATGCGCAATGCCTTCGACGCCGTGCCGAAGGAGATCGAGGAGGCCGCACGCATCGACGGTGCCCGGGATCTGAGACTGCTGATCCGCGTGCTTCTGCCCCTGGTGCTGCCGGGTATTGCGACAGTCGCGATCTTTGCCTTCCTCAATGCCTGGAATGAATTCCTGGCCGCCCTCGTGCTGCTCTCCAGCAACGAGAAATACACGCTTCCCGTCCTGATGACGGCTGTGCGCGCCGGACGCCTCGGCGCCATCAACTGGGGCGCGGTTCAGGCTGGCGTCGTCGTGATGACGATCCCCTGCCTGATCGTCTTCCTGGTCCTGCAACGCTACTACATGCGCGGGCTGATGGCCGGCGCGGTGAAATGATGACCTTTCAACAAAATGGATGAAGCCATGAACCAGCTGAAAAGAGATCGCCAGTTCCGTCCCCTGGCCGTGCCAAGTGTCGAATTGCAGGGGCTGTTTGGCGATCGCCAGGACGCGATCTGCGATTCCACCGCCGAAACGCTGCTCGACCGCTGTGTCGAGGCCGGCATGCTGCAGGCAATCGACGTGACGCAGCCGAGCCCCGGCGTCGTCATTCCGATCGGTCCCTGGGGCGGCACGACGCAGATGTTCTGGGACAGCGATCTCGGCAAGTCGATCGAGACCGTTGCCTATTCACTCTACCGTCGGCCCAATCCGCAACTCGAGGCCCGCGTCGACCAGATTATCGACATGTATGAGAAACTCCAGGACAAGGACGGCTATCTGAACGCCTGGTTCCAACGTGTACAGCCCGGCCGGCGCTGGACGAACCTGCGCGATCATCACGAACTCTATTGCGCCGGACACCTGATCGAAGGCGCCGTCGCCTATTACCAGGCGACCGGCAAGAAGAAGCTGCTCGACATTATGAGCCGTTATGCCGATTACCTGATCACGGTCTTCGGCCACGGCCCCGGCCAGTTACCCGGCTATTGCGGCCACGAAGAGGTAGAACTTGCGCTGGTCAAGCTGGCGCGTGTCACCGGCGAGAAGAAATATCTCGACCTCTCGAAGTTCTTCATTGACGAGCGCGGCACCGAACCGCATTTCTTCACCGACGAGGCTGCCCGCGACGGTCGCAGTGCTGCCGATTTCCACCAGAAGACCTATGAATATGGCCAGGCGCATCTGCCGGTGCGCGAACAGAAGAAGGTCGTCGGCCATGCGGTGCGCGCCATGTATCTCTATGCCGGCATGGCCGATATCGCGACCGAATACAACGATGATACGCTGACATCAGCACTCGAGACTCTCTGGGACGACCTGACGACCAAGCAGATGTATGTCACCGGCGGCATCGGCCCGGCCGCCTCCAACGAAGGCTTTACCGACTATTACGACCTGCCGAACGAAAGCGCCTATGCAGAGACCTGCGCCTCCGTCGGCCTGGTCTTCTGGGCGAACCGCATGCTCGGCCGCGGTCCAAATCGTCGTTACGCCGATATCATGGAGCAGGCGCTCTACAACGGTGCGATGGCCGGTCTGTCGCTCGACGGCACGCGCTTCTTCTACGAGAACCCGCTGGAAAGTGCCGGCAAGCATCACCGCTGGATCTGGCACCATTGCCCTTGCTGCCCGCCGAACATCGCCCGCCTGCTCGCATCAGTCGGCTCCTATATGTATGCGATCGCCGAAGACGAGATTGCCGTCCATCTCTACGGGGAAAGCAAGGCACGTTTCGATCTTGCCGGCGCCAAGGTCGAGCTTTCCCAGCAGACCCGCTATCCCTGGGATGGCGCGATCCATTTCGATGTGGCAGTCGACCATCCCGCCCGTTTCGCGCTGTCGCTACGCATACCGGAATGGGCCGAAGGTGCGGCGCTCTCCGTCAACGGCGAAAAGCTCGATCTGCAATCCGTCGTCATCGATGGTTATGCGCGTATCGAGCGCGATTGGAAGAGCGGCGACAAGGTGGATCTCTCGATCCCGCTGACCGCCCGTAAGCTCTTTGCCAACCCGCTGGTCCGCCAGGATGCCGGCCGCACGGCGCTGATGCGCGGTCCGCTCGTCTATTGCGTCGAGGAGACCGATAATGGCGAGGGGCTGAATGGGATTACCCTTTCCGCCGATGTCTCGCTGGCGAAGACAACAGAAATTGCAGGCCTTCGCGGGGCAGTCGCTCTCGACCTTCCTATCAGCCGCGACACGGCCGATTGGGGCGCCGCGCTCTACCGTACGTCTCCGCCTGCCGCAAAACAGGCGAGCGCGCGTTTCGTGCCCTATCCTTTCTGGGACAATCGCGAACCGGGCGAGATGCTCGTCTGGGTCAGAGCCGGAGAGGCGCGCGGTGAATAAAATGGCGGATACGGGCGTCGTGCTGACCGAAATTCGCAAGAGTTTCGGCAATCTGGAAGTCATCCACGGCATCGACCTGACCATATCGGAGGGGTCCTTCGTCGTCTTCGTCGGTCCCTCCGGATGCGGAAAATCGACGCTGCTGCGCATGATCGCCGGGCTGGAGGATGTCACCGACGGCGAGATCGAGATCAAGGGACGTAACGTCACCGATCTCGATCCCTCTGATCGCGGCATCGCCATGGTCTTTCAGTCCTATGCGCTCTATCCGCATATGAGTGTGCGGGACAATCTCGCCTTCGGCCTGAAAATGGCGCGGACGCAGGCCTCGGAAATCGAGGCCCGCGTCAAGGCGGCCTCGGCGATCCTGAAGATCGACCATCTGCTTGACCGCCGACCGGGCCAGCTATCTGGTGGACAGCGGCAGCGCGTGGCGATCGGCCGTGCGATCGTCCGAAAGCCGGAGGTCTTTCTTTTCGATGAGCCGCTGTCGAACCTCGATGCAGAATTGCGTGTCTCCATGCGCATCGAGATCGCCAGGCTCCACCGTGAGCTCGGCAATACGATGATCTACGTCACGCACGACCAGACCGAGGCAATGACCCTTGCCGACAAGATCGTCGTGCTGCGTGACGGGCATATCGAACAGGCGGGAACACCGCGCGAGATCTACGAAAGACCCAATAATGTCTTTGTTGCCGGCTTCATCGGTTCGCCGCGCATGAATCTGCTCGAGGCAAGCTGGGCGGGTGACGGCAGCATTCTGGTGGCAGGCAACCACATTCGTTCGCCGATCGGGGGCGCGGGCCTGACGGCGGGCCAGAAGATCACGCTCGGCGCGCGGCCGGAACATCTGAGCATTGCCGAACCGCGGGATGGGGTTCTGGCGGCAAGGGTTGATTTCGACGAATATCTCGGCGGGACTCAATTCCTCTACTGTCAGCTTGGCGACAGTCAGCCTCTCACTGTCGAATATAGAGGATCTGGCGACATCGCGACCGGCAGTCAGCTCGCTTTCATCTGTGATCCTGCCCACCTCCATATCTTCAGCGCCGATGGCACGCGGCTCGACAAATAAATGCCGGCAGAGCTAGGCTGCATTTCCTGTTCGTTCGAGCCGGCGCCCGAAACTTGAAGCACGGTCCGATCGGGATAAACTCTTTCGCTGGAGGGCAGCTCTCGCCTGTCGCGTTGCATTGATCGTTTTCCTGGACTTCGAGGCTTCGTCCCTCAGCAAGAAAAGCGTTCCCATCGAAGTTGCCTGGGTGTTCGAGGATGGACGTTCGCACTCGACCTTGATCCGGCCTGCCCCCGACTGGGACGATTGGGCTGCGGATGCGGAAGCAATCCACGGGATTCCGCAGGCACTGCTCGCGTCGCAGGGCGTGCCGGTGGAACAGGTCGCCAGCGAAATGATTGAGGTTTTGACCGGCCATGATCTCTATGCGAGCGCGCCGTCATGGGACGGAAAATGGCTCAGCGTTCTCCTGCGCGCCGCAGGCTTTCCGCGCCATGCTCTCAGGCTCGGCAAGTCACGTGATGCCTTTATGGCCACGGCGCGCGAATTGACAGGAGCGACTGTCACCGAAACAGAGCTGTCGAGGCTCATCGACGGTATCGTCGAGGAAAGCAAGGCGGCAATCCCGGCGCATCGCGCATTGGCAGACGCCACGCTTGAGCTTACCCGATGGAAGCTTGTCCGCGAGGCCGCCCAAAAGCGGATGGCGAGAGGCGGGTAGACGTCAGTGCTTGTGAAAGCTTTCGGTGACCCAGCGTGCAAAATCCGCGGCCGGAGGTGGAAGGCGGTCGAAGCTGCGGGTCACCAGCCAATAGGCGCCGTTCGGCACAGCGAGATCGAAAAGCTGTCGTAAACGGCCACCCCGGATTTCCTCCTCTGCAAAGGCTTCATCAAGGAGCGCAACGCCCTGGCCGCGCAGTGCCGCCTGCAACACGAGGCCGTCATCGGCATAGACCGGCCCCCTCGCCGTCTCGGGTATGGCAAGGCCAGCCGCCCCAAACCACCGGCTCCAGGCGTCGCGGGTTTCCTCATGCAAAAGCCCATACGCAAAGATGTCATGCGGAGAGGAGATCGGCGTGCCACGCTCCAGAAGATCGGATGCGATCACCGGCACCATGCGGACATCGATCAGGTGCCGGCTTTCCGTTCGTGGCCATGCAGTGACGGTGGCGCTGTGCCTGATCGCGATCTGCGCCTGCCCGGTACGAAATTCGATCGTCCTCGGATCGGCATCGAGCAAGATCTCGACGTCAGGGTGACGTTTGCGGAATTCCGGCAGTCGTGGCACCAGCCAGCAAGCGGCAAAGGAAGGCTCGACGCTGACTTTCAGATCCGCAGACATTGAAGCTCCGCGGATATCCTCCAGGCACTCATCGATCCGGTCAAAGGATGGAGTGAGCATGGCAAGCAGTTTCCGTCCGCTTCCCGTCAGCAGAACACTGCGATGACGCCGCTCGAAAAGCGGCTCACCCAACAGTTGCTCCAACTCGCGGATCTGCCGGCTGACGGCCGCCTGCGAGATGAACAGTTCCTCCGCCGCAAGCGTGAAGCTTTCGAGCCGGCCGGCAACCTCGAAGCTGCGCAATGCCGTCAGGGGAAGCCGGCCGCGTTTCATCCCATAACCTCAAGTTATCCGAAACCGACGATAAGCTCGTTTGAACACTGGGCGCAAGAGGAGGAGAACACTGGCGAAAGGAGAAACGCCATGTGGAAGCAAATCATTGCCGTCCTGATGGATGCGCTTCGCCTCGCCACCTACACATCTGATGACCGGAACAACCGGCACCACCGCAACAGCTGAACGCTCACGCAGTTTATCGGGATTTTCGCGCATTCATAATCCTGCACTGGGGTCTATATAGACCTCTCCCATTTGAGAAGCAGGAGCATGATGATGCAGAAGCGCAAACTCGGCAGCCAGGGACTTGAAGTATCGCCCATCGGCCTCGGATGCATGGGAATGAGCCAGTCCTACGGCCCGGCGGATGAAACGGAATCCATCGCCACCCTTCACCGCGCCATCGAGCTCGGCTGCACCTTTCTCGACACGGCAGAGGTCTACGGCCCCTACAGGAATGAAGAATTGCTCGGCCGTGCGCTGAAGGGTCGCCGCAACGAGGTGACGCTCGCCACCAAATTCGGCTTTCGCTTGAAGGATGGAAAGCAGGTCGGCACCGAGCGCGACAGCCGGCCGCAAACCATTCGCAGCGCCGTCGAGGGCTCGCTCAAGCGTCTTGCCACCGACCACATCGATCTCATCTACCAGCACCGCGTCGATCCGGCTGTCCCGATGGAGGACGTCGCTGCTACCGTTGCCGAACTCGTCAAGGAGGGCAAGGTTCGCTATTTCGGGCTTTCCGAAGCCGGTGTCGCCAATATCCGCCGCGCTCATGCCGTCCTGCCCGTCTCAGCCGTTCAGAGTGAATATTCGCTGTGGGAACGCAATCTGGAAGCCGACGTCATCCCCGCCTTGAAGGAACTCGGCATCGGTCTCGTGCCCTTCAGCCCACTCGGCCGAGGCTTCCTGACCGGAGAGGTCAAGCGCGCAGAGGATTATCCGGAAGGCGATTTCCGCCGTGGCGATCCACGCTATCAGGGCGAAAATTACGACGCCAATGTTCGCGCGGCCGAGGCCGTCCGCTCCGTTGCATCCTCGCTCGGAGTCAAGCCTGGGCAGGTGGCGCTCGCCTGGATCCTCCACAAGGGTAGCGATTTCGTGCCGATCCCCGGCACCAAACGCCGCGCCTATCTGGAAGACAATATCGCCGCTGCCTCCATCGCGCTTGGCGCCGAACATATGAAGGCGCTCGATGAAGCGCTTGCCCCCGGCAAGGTTTCCGGCAAGCGCTACAACGACACGATCATGGCGACGATCGACCGCTGAGGGCAGTCAGGCGTCGATATCGGTCGACAGCGTGATCTCCTTCTGTGCTTCCAGCTCGGCAAGCCGCTCGCCCAGAGCCTTGCGGATCGACTGATAGGTCGTGCTGCCAAGCGCAAGTCTCTTGGGTGCCGGTTGTTTTTCGGCCGCCGCAATCATCGCGTCGGTCATTTTCACCGGGTCGCCCAGGATCTTGAACGAGCCGTCGGCAATTGCCCTGCGCACCTGGCCGGCCGGCGTGTCCTCGTACACATCCATCTGTAGCGGCCTGACGAGACCGGCGCCAAAATCCGTGCCCGCCGGTCCCGGCTCGGCAATGATGATGTCGATGCCAAAGGAAGCGACTTCCTGCGCTACCGCCTCAATGAAACCTTCGATCCCCCATTTGGTGGCGTGATAGAGGCTGAAATTCGGATAGGCGATCTGTCCGCCTTCCGAAGCGACCTGAAGGATGCGACCGCCGCCCTGCTGACGCAGATGCGGCAAGGCCGCGCGGATCACCTGGATGGAGCCGATCAGGTTGGTATCGATCTGATGACGGATCTGCGCATCGCTCACCTCTTCTGCAGCGCCAAACAGGCCGTAGCCGGCATTGCTGACGACGACGTCGATGCGCCCCATCTTTTGAAAGGCTGCGTCGACGACTGCACGAATGGCCCGGTCGTCGGTGACGTCCAGGTTTGCGACCCAGAGCCGTTCGCCATACTGCGCCTCAAGGTCAGCCAGGGCCTCCCGCTTTCGCAGGGTGGCGGCCACCCGATCGCCGCGCGCCAGCAGCTTCTCGGTCATGATCCGGCCGAAACCCGAGGATGTGCCCGTGATGAACCATGTCTTCGTCATCGTCTCTACCTTTCTGATGCCGCTGGATCGCGGCTTGATGACAGCAAAGATAGAGGTGATTATTGATGTGATAATCCGTTCAAACTTGCATGAGTTGTTGAAAAATACCCATGAGTTACCGGCCGACACTTGATGATCTCAACGCCTTTGCGGCAATCGTCACATACCGCAGCTTCCGCAGGGCGGCCGGCGAACTTGGCTTATCGCCTTCGACGCTGAGCCACATGATGCGCAACATGGAGGCGCGCATGGGCGTGCGCCTGCTGCATCGCACGACACGCAGCGTCGCAGTCACCGAAGCCGGCGAAATGCTTCTCGACAGGCTGAAGCCCGTGTTGCGGGATCTTGATCTGGCGCTCGACGCAGTCGGCGAATTCAGCGGTCAGCCAAGTGGCACTCTCCGCATCAATGCCAGCGAGATTGCGGCCCGTGTACTGATGAATACGGCCATCCCTCTTTTTCTCGAACGTTATCCCGCGATATCGCTCGATGTGGTGACCGAAAACCGGCTGGTGGATATTGTCAGCGAAGGTTTCGACGCCGGCATCCGCCTGCGAGAATCCGTGCCGCTCGATATGGTCGCGGTAGAATTCGGTGGAGAGGCCCGCTTCCTTGCGGTTGCCGCACCCACCTATCTGAGAAATCACAAATCACCGATAACACCGGAGGATCTGAGGCATCACCACTGCATTCGCCTGCGCATGCCGAGCGGCAAGCTCTATCGCTGGGAGTTTGAGAAACACGGACAGGAAGTGACCATGGAGGTGTCCGGCGCACTCACGCTCGATCATGTGGGACTGATGGCGGAAGCGGCTGCGAAGGGTCTTGGCATTGCCTATGTGGCGGAAAGGGTTGCCCGGCCCTATCTTGCCGGCGGCGAACTGGTCTCCGTTCTTGACGACTGGTGTCCGCCGATTCCCGGCCTCTGCCTCTACTATTCCGGTCATAGGCACGTGCCGCAGAGTCTGCGCGCCTTTATCTCCGTCCTGACGGAAGTGGAACGGCACGGCGGCTAGCGCACGGTTCTTGCGCCATCATTGCTGCCCGGCCTGCCTTGCCTGTTCCGCAGAACGGTAACGGGCCGGTGTTATGCCCCGTCGTGCCTTGAAAGCCTTGCCAAAGGCGGCTTCGGATTCATAACCGACCTCTGCCGCAATATCTGCAACCGTTCGCCGCGTCCGGAGCAGCAGGTCGCTCGCCAGCATCATCCTGATATCGGTCAGGAATGCGCCGACCGTCATTCCGGCGCGCTCACGAAATTGCCGGGCGTAGGTTGCCCGCGACATGGCCGAATGGCGGGCGAGATCATCAATCGTCCAGGCAAGGGCCGGCGAGGACATTATCGCCACCGCAGATTTGCCAAGCCTGGCATCACCAAGCAGCTGCAACAGTCCCGCCGATGCAATGGGCGAGGCCTTGCCTGCCCTTACCGCCATGATGAAGAGCGAGAGGCAAGTCGCGGTGATAATCGCCAATGCTCCCGGCTTCTCTTCAGCCGTTTCCCTGTAGAGCATGGCAACAAGCGTCTTCAGCAGTTCCTCCGATTCCGCAGCGAGCGATACGTGAAAGACGTCGGGCAAGCTGTCGAGCAGCAAGGCTGCCGATCCCGGAGCGCAATCAAAATGACCGCAGAGCAGGTCGACATCGGCCTCGCCTTGGCCATTTTCGCGCAAGGGCAACATACCGCCCGTCGTAACGCGCAGCGGCTGCATTTCTCCGCTTGGCCGCAAACCGATAATCGCATGCGCATCGCCGCGCGGCAGCAGCAGAAAATCGCCGGAGTGCAAGGTGATTTCACGACCGGAGCCGAGGCGAATGAGACAGTCGCCGCCCAGGATCAGATGAAACGGCAACGTACCTGCTGCAACGGGTTCGTGATCGATATGAAACGCGCCTTGCAGTCGGCAGCGAATGTCGAGCGTTGGCTGTAGGCGGGCAAGTTCGATGAGGCGGCTTAAAACATCCATGAGACGATCGCGCTAGAAAATGACCTTCCTGAGCATTCAAAGTATCGGCTCTTGCGGTCATAGTCATTTCCAGAAGCAGAGGCAATCACGCCGGTGCTGATTTCAGATGGAGTGACTTTCATGCTGGACTGGAAGGAATATCGCAGCGAACTCTTCGGCCGGATCGGCGAACTCTCCAAGATCGCGCCCGAAACCATCAAAGGCTACCAGACCCTTTCGACGGCCGGGCAGAAGACAAATCATCTCGACGCCAAACAGCGCGAACTGATAGCTCTTGCCGTCGCTGTTACCGTTCGTTGCGATGGCTGTATCGTCGTGCATACAACCGAAGCCCAGAAGCTTGGCGCAACCAAGGAAGAAATTGCCGAAGCCCTCGGCGTTGCAATTTCTGTCAATGCAGGCGCTGCTCTTGTCTATTCGGCTCGCGTCATGGACGCTGCCGACGCTATTGCTAAGTGACGACCACCTGCACTGCCGGTGGGGCGTAGCGCCCGCCGGATCAGCCCGGAGAAACGAAAATGTCGCTGCCCCGCATACCCGCTGCATTCTTTGGCATTGTTCTCGGCGTTGTCGGGCTCGGCAACAGTTGGCGCGCTGCCTCTGCCGTCTGGCCCGTCTCGCCTGATATAGGCGAGGCGATCAGCCTGCTCGGCTTCGCCATCTGGCTGCTCCTCATTCTCCTCTACGCAGCAAAATGGCTCATCGCGCCGAAGGAGGCGATGTCCGAGCTTGAACATCCCATACAGTGCTGCTTTGTCGGGCTGATCGGTGTTGCGACCATGTTGGCAGGACTTGCCATACTTCCTTATTCGCGCATCGCGGCCGAAGCGCTGGCAATGGTCGGATTTGCCGTCACCCTGTTTTTCCTGCTGTGGCGAACCGGGCTTCTGTGGCGTGGCGGACGTGATCCGGTCACCAACACGCCGGTCCTCTATCTGCCAACGGTTGCCGGTTCCTTCGTCACCGCTATTGCGGCAGGTACGCTTGGTTATGCCGATTGGGGCCAGCTTGCCTTTGGCGCAGGGTTCTTCTCGTGGCTGGCGATCGAATCCGTGCTGCTGCACCGGCTGCTAATGGCCCCGGAACTTGCCGCTCCCCTTCGGCCAACTCTTGGCATCCAGATTGCCCCGCCTGCCGTTGGCAGCGTCGCTTATCTCAGCGTCACCGGCGGTGCGCCCGATATGTTCGTGCATGCAATGTTCGGCTACGCCATTCTGCAGGTTCTGATTGTCGGCCGTCAGCTGCCCTGGATCATGCAGCAGCCCTTCGCAGGCTCATACTGGGCCTTCACCTTCGGCCTGACGGCGCTTTCGACTGCCGGCTTGCGTCTGATGGGACATGGCGACACTGGAGCGATCAGCCATCTTGCGCAGGTGATCTTCATCCTGGTCAATATCGCACTTGCGCTTATCGCGATCGGCACACTGTGGCTGCTGCTCAAAGGCAAGCTCCTTCCCGCTCCCGTCCGGGCCTGAAAGCCCGAACGGCTTCAGGTCCTTGCCAGCTCCTGCTGCAGATCGACGACCGCCTTGATCGGCAGGTGGTCGGACGCCATGCGGGCGAGCGGAGTGTCATGCACCTCCACTGCG
Source organism: Rhizobium sp. 05N49 (assembly GCF_056396805.1). Lineage (NCBI taxonomy): Bacteria > Pseudomonadati > Pseudomonadota > Alphaproteobacteria > Hyphomicrobiales > Rhizobiaceae > Rhizobium > Rhizobium sp. 05N49. Next base: position 274,390 of record NZ_JBFTME010000004.1, on the reverse strand, counting down.
GAGATGATCCCTTTCCGGTTGGCAATGATGCGGTCAAGCGCCAGGACCGGCAAGCCGGCCGGAAAGCTCGGAACGGCGGGCGGCAGCGGACCGAAGGCCATCTGAAAGGTGTGAAGAGACGAGCGGTCACCGAGCCGCCATTCGTTGAGATCGCCAAGCAGGATTGTCGGCATTTCGTGACGGTCGCTGATGAGATCGACCAGCGTCTTTGCCTGTTGTGCCCGCGAATGGCGCAGCAGCCCGAAATGGGCGGCAATGATGCGCAGTTTGCCGCCAGATTCGAGCTCTATTTCCGCAACCAGTGCCCCGCGGGGCTCCAGGCCCGGCAGCTTCACCTGATGCACGTCATGCACCAGGCCCTTTCGCACGAGCACCACATTGCCGTGCCAGCCATGTGCTTTCACAGCCCCTGAAATTGGAACAGGAACAAGCCCGGTATCGCGCTCCAGCCGGGCGAGATCGAGAATGCCGGTACGCTCGCCGAAGCGCGTATCGGCCTCCTGCAAGGCGATCACATCGGCATCGATCTCATGGATGACACGGCTCGTGCGTTCCGGATCGAAGCGTCGATCGGTGCCGACGCATTTATGGACATTGTAGGAGGCGATCAGCGTGCCGTCACCGCGCGGCTTCGGCCCGGCACGCCAGGTCTCGACGCGTTTCTTCCTGTTCTTGATGGAAGCGATGATACTGGCGGGGAGACTGTCTTTCTTTTTGGCTTGCATCGGAAGGAACGCCGGCTCCATTGCTCGAAAGCTTTTTTCCCAGATTATAGGCAGCGCAATAAAACTTGCCATGCCGCAATCACGAAAACTCGTTCAAAGATACGGCGAACCCAGCCAAAGCACCTTTTCGAGAAGCCGCACCAGGAAGGGCCGCGACCACWGCCCCTCGAGCGTCACGGGCGTGGCGGACTTGATGGCATCGTCTATGTGCTCATCGATTTCGCCGGCAAAGCCCGCATTCAGTACTTCAAGATCCACCTCGAAATTCAGCCGCAGTGAGCGCGGATCGAGATTGGAGGAGCCGACATAGGCCCAGGTTCCATCGATGGAGAGCAGCTTGGAATGGCTGAAGCTGCCGGTCGAACGCCAGATGCGGCAATAATTCCTGACCATCTGGTCGAACTGCGCCGTCATCGCCCGGTCGACCAGAACGAGATTGTTGGCGGCGGGCACGACGATATCGACCTCCACGCCACGCCGGGCTGCTGTTGCCAGCGCACTGATCAGCTCCCGATCCGGCAAAAAGTAAGGCGACATGATCCGGATCGACTGGCGCGCTACGGAAAAGGCGCCCATCAGCATCTTGTGGTTCGTCTCCACGCTCCGGTCCGGCCCGGAAGCGACGACACGCATGAAGACCGGATCGCCGCGCTTGCGTTCTGGCCGATCGATGCGCCAAGCCTCCGCGTTCAGGACTTCGCCTGTCGTGAAACGCCAATCCTCGGCCGCGACGTCGAAGAGATCGGCAACCACCGGGCCGCTGACGCTGAAATGCGTGTCGTGGGCAAAACTCCCGCCGACCGCCTCCTCGCTGAAGCCTTCGCGGATATTCATGCCGCCGGTCAACGCGGTCTTTCCATCCGCGATCAGGATCTTGCGGTGAGTGCGCAGGTTGGCATAGGGCAGCCTGAGCCCCATGATGACATTGCCGTTGAAGACATCGACGGTGACGCCCCCTTCCTTCAGGTACCCGAGAATGCTCGGCACCGAATAGCGTGCCCCGACGGCGTCGATCAGTACACGCACCTCCACGCCGCGCCTGACGGCTGCAATCAGCGCGTCGGCGATGCGCAGCCCGATCCTGTCGCGGTCGAAGATATAGGTTTCGAGCAGGATGCTGCTCTGCGCGTCATCGATTGCCGTCTTCATTGCTGCATAGGCTTCGTCGCCGTTTTCCAGCATGTCGATCGTATTGCCTGTCGTCAGCGGGTAGCGCGTAACGCGATCGCCGAGCGTCTGCAGGGCAGCAAAACGCCGGCCGAACTGGCTGATGACGGCTTCAGTCTCCGCGTCGAATTTCTCGAGCTCGTCCAGATCGGCGGCAGGCAGCAGCGCATCACGCCGAAGGCTCAGCGACTTGCGGCGGATACGGTTGATGCCGGCAATCATGTAAAGCAGCGCGCCAACGATCGGCGAGAGGATGATGACGCCCACCCAGCCGGTTGCAGCCCGGACCTCTTCCTTGGTCATGGTGGCATGGATCGCCGCCGCTGCCCCCATGGCAATCGAGATGACGAAGAGGATATGCGGCCAATAGGTCGACAGCAGCTGAAACATCGCGACAGCATATAGCCGCGAATGGCCTGCGTTCAATTAGTCCGGAGCTCGCTTACAACGCGAATTTTTCAGATGCTTAATTTGCCGGCTCAATATCTATGGCAAAGACAACCGAATGGGGCGGCAGCGCGCCGTTCTCGGCAGGCTTTGCTTCCCGGCCGTAGTGCTCGTAGATCACAGTTCCCGCGAGTGACGGCAGAGCCAGTGCCCGCCCTGACAAATTGGCGCGCAGCGCCAGCGTCAGGTCGGCAAACTTCCACCAGACGGCGACCGCCCCTTCGGGCGCTTCGAGCACACCGCTCTCGATGGCCCAGTTTTGCCGCAGCAGCGGCACGATATAGGTCTTGCGCAACTTCAGGAGTTCGGCGACGAAAGCCAGGCTTTTCCGACCCTCTTCGTTCTCCCGCCATTGCCAGTCGAGTTTTGAATTTTCGAAGGTCGAAGGCGCATTTGGATCAGGCAGATCGGCCACGCTTCTGCCGGCCTTCAATCCGCCGAAACCCTCGGCTTCCGCCATGCGACCCTCGCGGACTATCCTGGCGAGCTCGCCCGTGTAATCGGTGAAGAAATAGAAGGGCCGCCTTTCCCCGTACTCCTCCCCCATGAAGAGAAAGGGAATATGAGGTGAAAGCAGGAGGATCGCGGTCAACGCGTCCAGCATCTCGGGATCGGAAAGGCTCACCAGCCGTTCGCCGAACGCACGGTTTCCGATCTGGTCGTGGTTCTGCAGGAAATCGACAAAGGCCGTCGGCGGCAGGTAGCGGCGTTCGCCAACGGGTAGCTCCGGCCGATCGGTTCGATCGGGATAAATGAAGCCGTGCTGGAGCGCGAGGCGAAGCTTGTGCCAGAGCTGATCGGCGAAAGGCTTGTAGTGACCGATGGTTTCGTCGGTCGCGATGATGTGGGCCACATGATGAAAATCATCATTCCATTCGGCCTTGTAGGCTTTGGGAGCGCCGGTCTCGTCGCGGACAAGCAGTTCCACGAGATTGCGTTGGTCTTCGACGACCAGATGAACCTGCCTGTCGGCGAAAGCAGCTTTCACTTCTTCCGCAATCGCTAAGAGCACATGCTTTCCGGAGGTATCGTGGATTTGCTCGACGGCATCGAGCCTGAGCCCGTCCAGCCGGAATTCACCGATCCAGTAGAGTGCGTTCTCGATGAAAAAGCGCCGCACCGGTTCCTGACCGAAATCGATCGCCGCACCCCAGGGCGTTTGCCGAACCTTATGGAAGAAGCCGGGCGCATATGTCTGCAGGTAATTACCCTCGGGTCCAAAATGATTGTAGACGACATCGAGCAGCACCATGAGGCCGAGCCCATGTGCCGCGTCGATGAAAGCCTTGAAATCGCCAGGCGTCCCATAAGCGGAATGCGGCGCGTACTGCAGCACGCCGTCGTAACCCCAGCCACGATTACCGGCAAATTGCGCCACCGGCATCACTTCGACCGCAGTGATGCCGGTTTGCGCAAGATGCTTCAGTTTCTCCCCCGCCGCCCGGAACGTACCCTCGGGTGTAAAGGCGCCGATATGGATTTCGCTGATCACGGCCTCCTCCCAGGGGCGGCCGCGCCAGCGCGAATTTTGCCATTGGTAGCGGGGATCGACGATCAGCGACGGGCCGTCCACCTTGCCAGCCTGCGCCCGCGACGCTGGATCCGGGACGGCTTTTCCATCCGGGAGGACGAACATGTACTCGTCACCGGCGACGGCTTTCGTCACAGTCGCCTCGAGCCAGCCGTCTCCAGCATCACGCATCGGAATATCCCGGCCACGATGGCGCAGCGAAATCGCATTCTCGCTCGGCGCCCAGAGACGAAAATGTGCGGTCCCGTCCGCCAGCAACTCTGCGCCCCAGCACCCGGTGCTTTCCATGTTCGTTCCATTCTTTGAGATCTGGCTCATCCCTCACCCCGTATGGTTCCAGTCAGCACCAAATTCCTGAGGCCCCGGGTTGTTCCGAACAGGCAGGAACAATCGGTTGCGTGACCGGTTAAGAGTGGAAGCCAAGAGATTGCCGCCATGAACATCGCATCGAAATTTGGCCCTGCCTTCACGCTTGAAAGCGCCGACGCCGCCAGCCTCGATCAACTTGAACATCAAGCGCAAGGCTGCACACGCTGCGAACTCTACAAGAACGCCACCCAGCTCGTCTTCGGCGAGGGATCGCAGAAGGCCGACATCATCCTCGTCGGCGAACAACCTGGCGACAAGGAGGATATTGCAGGACGCCCTTTCGTCGGCCCTGCCGGACGCCTGCTCGACATCTGCCTCGAGGAGGCCGGGCTCGAGCGCTCGCGATGCTACGTCACCAATGCGGTCAAGCACTTCAAGTTCGAGCCTCGCGGCAAGCGCCGCCTGCATTCGAAACCCAATGCGGGGGAGATCCAGCGCTGCTCCTGGTGGCTTGGCGCCGAAATCAATCTTGTGAGGCCGCATCTCGTCGTCGCACTTGGTGCGACGGCGCTTTACTCTCTTCTCGGCCCGAAGGTGAAGCTGACGCCCGAGCGCGGTCACATCCTCACGCCGGAGAACCATCCGCCGGTTCTCGTCACCATCCACCCTTCCTTCCTCCTGAGGATCCGCGGTGATGAGGATATCGTGCGCCAGCGCGCGAATTTCATCGCGGATCTGCGCCACGCTGTTCAATATCAAGGCAACTAGAACGAGTTATTGCCTATAAATATTGCAACGCAAAAATATTCCCGATTTACTTGGCAAATCCACTTGAAACCAGCCCGATAGTCTGGAACCTTTTCAATAGTATCGCGTTCGGACGACGGCATGTTGTGACTGGAGATCAGCGATGGCAGAAACTCGGGATGAGTGGATACAAAAACGTGCATATGCCCTCTGGGAAGAAGAGGGACACCCGACGGGAAGGGATTCCATCCATTGGGAAAAAGCAAGGGCTGAGCATGATGCGCTCAAGGGGGTATCAAAATCTCCAAACGGCAAGGAAGTGAAACCTCGGGCGAAGCGGGCCGCGGCAGCCAAGACGCAGGCACCGGCAGCAGCCGAGATCACGGATGGTGCCGAAGCCAAGAAACCTGCCAAACGGGCGGCGGCAAGCACGAAGACGAACGGCATCATCAAACCGGCCCCAAAGCGGACGGCCGTACGCAAGTCGGCTTCCTGAAGAGAAATCTTCAGATGTTGATGAAAAAGGGCGCCTTCACGGCGCCCCTTGGCTTTTTTTGTCATAAGTTTGAATTAGTTGCGCACTAATAAGGTCATGAAGCGCCAGCTTCTGTGCGGGGGTGACCACAAGCCGAATGAAACGTCCGTCTGGACAGCTCTTTAAAAAAGCTGCGTCCGCCCCTCGAAACGGGGAACAAGAGTATTTCCCGGCTGTTTATGGGCAAACAGGGAAGTCGTCATGACCCGCCGTTTAGCCCATTTCCTCATCATCCCTATCCCCGCAGTTTCAGGCTGCGGTTTTCCAGCTTCGGTGTGAGGGATGGAGATGTCGCTTCTTCTCATCGCTGCGGTGCTTTACATCGGTTTCGCGCTGGGACTTATCCTTTTCGTCGACAATATTGTCGGCGTTTTTTTTCGCGATCCGCGCAAACCGAGTGAGCTTCGTTCCTTTGCGCTGAGCCGCGCTTTCATCACCTCCCGAAAGCTGGATCAAGAATAACAAATATAAACGATCTCATTGAAAGTATTCGGCACCTATCCGATTAACGATATTTTCAGCTCGCTCTTTCCCTCGTGATCGACGCCTCTATTTTGCCATGGACCGGCGGATGAGGAATGAAAGCGATTTTTGATGGCACGGGTGGGGAGCCGCTGGCCGGGAGGCGATAGCGAAATCGGAAATTTGTTGCGCCGGAATGGTTTGGATGCAGCCGGCGTCGGATCAGTCGAAGCATGGCCAAGTTCCCTCCGACATATTGCGGAAATGGTTGTAAATTCCCGCCAGCCGAAATTCGTCGCCTGGGGTCCCGAACTCGCTTTTATTTATAATGACGCCTATGTCGCGATTTTTCCCGAACGGCATCCCGCCGCCCTCGGAAGGCCGTTTCAGCAAGTTTGGTCGGATATCTGGCCGCAATTCGAACCGATTGTGAAGGCCACGCTAAACGGCCAGTCGCAGCTCTACAAGGAACTGCACGTTCCCATGCGGCGCGAGGGGCAGACGGAAGATACCTGGTTCACCTTCTCATACACGCCGCTGCGGGACGACGACGGCAAGGTAGCCGGCATTCTCTGCGCGACCATGGAAGTGACGGATCAGGTGCTCGCAAAGCGCCGGGAGCGCCTTGCGTTGGATGAAGCGCAGGAAAAATCCGCAACACTCGCCGTCGTCAATCGCGCCGGCTCGGCAATCACGGCCGAGCTCAATGTCGACCGCCTGACGCAGATCGCCGTCGATGCAGGAGTGGCGTTGACGGCTGCTGAGTTCGGCGCCTTTTTCTACAATGTCGATGACGGCGAAGGCGGCAGTTATATGCTTTACGCGCTGTCGGGTGTCGATCGCAAACATTTCGACAAGTTTCCGATGCCGCGCAATACCAAGGTCTTCGCACCGACTTTCGGCGGCGAAGGCGTCGTTCGATCCGACGATATCCTGCTTGATCCACGCTACGGGCAGAACGCACCCTATTCCGGGATGCCGAGCGGCCACCTTCCTGTGCGCAGCTATCTCGCCGTACCCGTAAAGTCGCGCGATGGCAGCGTCATTGGCGGCCTGTTCTTCGGCCATAGCCAGCCCGGTCGTTTTTCGGATGCCGCCGAGGCAAGCCTCATCAGCTTGGCCGGCCAGTCCGCCGTCGCAATCGACAATGCCCGGCTCATCCGCGCGGCCGGGGTCGAAATTGCCCAACGCCGTGAGGCCGAGGACCAACTACGCAAGCTGAACGAAACGCTTGAGGTCCGTGTTGCTACCGAAATTCTCGAACGCCAGCAGGCCGAGGCGGCTTTGCAGCAGGCGCAGAAGATGGAATCGATCGGCAAGCTCACTGGCGGCGTCGCGCACGACTTCAACAACCTGCTGCAGGTTATTTCGGGCAATCTCCAGCTTCTCGGCAAGGATGTGACGACCAACGGCCGAGCCAAAGAGCGTATCTCCAACGCGCTGTCCGCCGTCGAGCGCGGATCGCGGCTGGCCAGCCAGCTTCTCGCTTTCGGCCGCCGCCAGCCTTTGGAGCCAAAGGTCGTCAATATCGGTCGCCTCGTCTCTGCTATGGATGACATGCTGCGCCGCGCGCTCGGCGAGGAAATCGAGGTGGAGACCATGGTTTCCGGCGGCCTCTGGAACAGTCTTGCCGATCCGATACAGATTGAAAACGCCCTGCTGAACCTTGCGATCAATTCACGCGATGCAATGAACAGCGCGGGCAAGCTCACGGTCGAGGTTGGAAACGCCTTTCTGGACGATTCCTACAGCCGTACCCATCCGGAAGTCGCGCCTGGCCAATATGTGGTACTCGCCGTCACCGATACAGGCTCAGGCATGCCACCCGAGATCATCGAGCAGGCTTTCGAACCGTTCTTCTCAACCAAGCCGGAGGGCAAGGGCACCGGTCTCGGCCTCTCCATGGTCTACGGTTTTGCCAAGCAGTCCGGTGGCCATGTGAAGATCTATAGCGAAGTCGGCGAAGGCACGACGGTGAAGCTCTATCTTCCCCGCTCATTCCAAAGCGAGGACCGGATCGCCAACGGCGACAATGCTCCGGCGACCGGCGGCACCGAGACGGTTCTGGTCGCCGAAGACGATGAGGGTGTGCGCGCAACTGTGGTCGAGATGCTGACCGATCTCGGTTATTACGTGCTGAAAGCCAAGGACGCACAGAGCGCGCTGACCGTGATCGAGAGCGGAGCGCATATCGACCTACTCTTTACCGATGTCGTCATGCCTGGTTCGTTGAAAAGCCCGGAGCTCGCGCGCATGGCCCGCGAGCGCCTGCCCAATGTCGCAGTGCTTTATACGTCGGGCTATACCGAAAACTCGATCGTCCATGGCGGCCGCCTCGATCCCGGCCTTGAACTCCTTTCAAAGCCCTACACACGGGAAGCCTTGGCGCGGAAAGTTCGCCACGTTCTCGCCAATCAGGCGCAACGCCGCCAGACCAACCCGGTGCCCTTGCCGGGCGGCGGACAGCCCCGCGGCATCGTCCAGGCCAGGCTGAAGCTTCTGCTGGTCGAGGATGATACTTTCATCCGCATGGACACTGCCGAAATCCTGCAGGATCTCGGTTATGACGTGATCGAGGCCGACAGCGGCGAACAGGGCATCGAACTCCTGCGCGGCATCGATACGAATATAGATATCATTGTTGCCGATGTCGGCCTTCCGGGCATGTCCGGCCCGGCCTTCGCAGCGCTGGCGCGCGAAGCGTTCCCCTCGGTCGGCCTCGTCTTTGCGACCGGCAACAGCAATCTGCCGGATGCGAACCGCTTTTCCGGTTCCGTGCTGCTGCCAAAGCCCTTTACCACGTCAGCGCTCGACCGCGCAGTGAAGACCGCAGCCCGCCAGCGCCCCATCGCCTAGAGCTGCACCGCTTGGGAACCACCGAGTTCCGGATATCTTTCGAACAAGTCCTTCCGGCTCATGCTGCATGTTTCCTGATTTCGCTCTCCTCACAGCGGAGCGCGAAATCCCGGAACTTTTGAGAAAGCCAGCAGTTCAGTTTCATTCACACACGTCAGAGGAGGCAGCCATGCCGAAAGGTGACAAATCCGCCTACACGGATAAGCAGAAGAGGAAGGCCGAGCATATCGAGGAAGGCTACGAGGACCGCGGTGTTTCTCACGGGGAAGCCGAGCGCCGAGCCTGGGCAACCGTCAACAAGGAAAGTGGCGGGGGCAACAAATCCGGTTCGGGCCGAGGCAAGAAGGATACGCACGAATCCTCCGAGAAGGGCGGGCGCATCGGCGGCCACGCTTCTGCGTCCCGTTCGAAAGAAGAGCGCTCGGCATCAGCCAAAAAGGCTGCAGCCACGCGCAAGCGCAACGACCAACACGCCCACCACTGAGAGGCCAACAATCAGAAACAAAGCGGCAGGTGCGCGGGCTTGGCGTTTCTCCGAAGGATTTTTACGATGGCGAAGAAGACCAAGAAATGGTCGCAGGACGTGACCGAAAACAGTGATGCGATGGACCTCAAAGAAGGCGTTTTCAAATCGAGCAATCCGAAAAAGATAGCAGAATCACTGAAACAGTCGGCTGAAAGCAGCCAGCGGCGCAAATCGAGCCCCTTCCGCTCGGCCATGTCGATGCTGACCTTCTACATCAACCGCGCCGGTGACCAGTTGACGAAGAAGCAGAAAGGCACACTTGAAAAGGCGAAGGGTGAATTGCGCAAGGATTTCGGACGCGGATCCGGACACTGAGAAATAACGAGGGCAGATGGCTTACGAACTCTATTACTGGGACGGCATTCAGGGCCGTGGCGAATTTGTGCGGCTGGCCCTCGAGGAAGCGGGTGCCGAGTATATAGACATCACCCGCCAGTCGGGTCGCGGGCGCGGCACTGGCGCCATGCTTGCCGTCATGCAGAGCGATGGCGAGGCGCTGCCCCCCTTTGCCCCGCCCTTCCTGAAAGACGGCGATCTCATTATCTCGCATGTCGCCAACATCCTCCTCTATCTAGGCCCCAAACTCGGGCTGGCGCCTGACGACGAAGGGCTACGCTATGTCGTAAACGGCCTGCAGCTCACCATCACCGATTTTGTGGCCGAAGTGCACGACACACACCATCCGATCGCGACCTCGCTCTATTACGAAGATCAGAAGGAAGAAGCGAAGGCCCGGTCTGCCGCCTTCATCAAGGAGCGTATTCCGAAATTCCTCGGCTATTTCGAAAGGGTGCTGAACCAGAATCCGGAAGGCTCGGACTATATCGTCGGCAATGCGCTCACTTATGTCGATCTCTCGCTGTTCCAAATCGTCGAGGGTCTCGTCTACGCCTTCCCGAAAGCGATGAGCAATTATCGCGGCAGTTATCCTCTCCTTGCGGCCCTTCGCGACAGGGTCGAACGCCGCCCCAACATAACTCACTACCTCAGATCCGATCGCCGCCTTGCCTTCAACACGGAAGGGATTTTCCGCCATTATCCGGAACTCGACATTGGCGTTTCCTGATCGGCTTCCTTGGATTTTTCGGGAACGATTAGTACCGCCGTCGGTTTCGCCTTTGATCCCGAGTTTCGACACGAAGGAAAGAAGAAGTAATGCCTTCCATCAAATCCGCAAAAATCCTCATCCTCGCCACCGACGGTTACGAACGCTCCGAACTCCGCGTGCCCTTGGACGAACTGACGAGGCGTGGTGCCTCCGTGAAGATCGCGTCCATTAAGGAGGGTCAGATCAAGAGCTGGGACAAGACGGATTGGGGCGACACCGTACCGGTAGACTTGCAGGCCAAGGACGTAAACATCGAGGATTTCGATGCGCTGGTCTTGCCGGGTGGCCAAATCAATCCCGACAAGCTGCGTATCGACGATAATGCCGTGAGAGTTGTCCGCGAATTCGTCGAATCCGGCAAGGTCGTTGCCGCCATCTGTCATGCGCCGTGGCTGCTGGTTGAAGTCGACGCCCTGCGTGGCCGCCAGGCTACCTCCTATTGGTCGATCAAAACCGATGTGAAAAATGCCGGAGCGACCTGGAAAGACGAGAAGGTCGTAACCGACGAGGGGATCATCACCTCCCGCTCACCCGACGATCTCGAAGCATTCGTCAATAAGATCGTCGAAGAGGTCGAGGAAGGCCGCCACGAGAAGCGCGCCGCCTGACTTATACTCCTGTTGAACTCGAAGCCCGCGGCCAGGCCGCGGGTTTTTTTGTCATTCGGGAAGCGGGTGGCGCGTCAGAAAGTCCAGCATACGGTTTTCATCTGCCCGCAGCCCCCGCAGGGGCTCGGCATCGCCCTCTTCTAACGTCTCGCCGGAACCTGACAGGGCAATGATCGACGGATGGATATAGCTGGAGCGCGAGATTGCCGGCGTATTGTGCAGCGCCTCCGCCGCAGCCTCCGACATTTCTTTCACGCTCGGTCGCCGCCCCTCGGATATGGCGCTGCGCGCCGCGCCGAAAGCGGCAAGTGAGCCCGCCCAGGTGCGGAAAGTCTTGGCCGAAATGGTGATGCCTGAAATCTCGGCGAGATAGGCATTCAGCCGACCGGAATCGATCGGCTTCAGCGCTCCGGTCTCGTCCTTCCAGACAAAGAGCTGCCGCCCCGGTAAGTCCGCAATCTCCTCCAGGATTTTCTGCAGGCGCGGATGTTTGAGGCTGCGTTGTACGCGCTTGCCGCCTTTGGCCCGGAACTTCAGCTCGATTTGGCCATCGACAATCTTCAGATGCCGCTTGAGAAGCGTCGTCGCGCCGTAGGTACCGTTTTCCTTGACATAGGCCTGATTGCCGACGCGCAGATGGGCTTCATCAAGCAGGGTCGTCAGTGCCGCGAGTACGCCGTCGATATCGTTGGCACCGGTGTCGAGATGGCGCAGGACCGTTCGCCGGATTCTGGGCAGCGCCCGGCCGAACTCGACAAGCTGATGGAACTTGCCGGCACTTCGGAAAGACTGCCAGTCCTTGTGGTAGCGGTACTGTTTGCGCCCACGCGCGTCATAGCCCGTTGCCTGCAGGTGGCCGTTCTCGTAAATGCAGATCCAGACATTGTCATAGGCCGGTGGCAGGCCCAGCGCCTGTATGCGCGCACGCTGGAGTTCATCGGCAAGTGTCGTGCCGTCCGGCAGCTGGTAGCTGAAACCCTTGCCTTTTCTTCGCCTGCGGATGCCCGGTTCGGTGTCGCTGACATAGACCAGGCCTAGCTCAGTGATGACTTCTGCATTCATTGCTGCTTATCGACCTGTTACTTGCTCCGGCGACCGAAGTGAAACCACCTGTGTCGCTCGGCCTTGCTTGCATCCTTGGGCGGCTGGGTCTGCCCCTTGGGCGCAAAGATCGCAATGCTTTGGGCATAAACCACGATCGGAGCCTCCGGTTCATGCAGCTTGAATGCGTCTTTCTCGGCGCCGGTATCGAGCACCCGCGCCCACTGGTTCAAACCGTTGACCTCGGGCAAGTGCACCTCGCAATCGCCGCCAGCGTTGAACACCAGATACAGATCGTCCATTTCTTCCGTTTCCGGAGAATGTGCACTCTTTGAGAGATAGACGCCAAGCACCTGCAGCCCGTCATCGTTCCAGGCGCCATCATCCATGAAACTGGCATCCGGCTTGTACCAGGCGATTTCAATGCGACCATCATCGGTGCTGTCGCCGGTCAGAAAGCGCTCCTGTCTCAGGACTGGATGAGCCCTGCGGAACCCGACGGCCTTCCGGCAGAAATCGAGGAACGCGTCATCGAGGCCGTCCCATTTCGTCCAGCCTATCTCGTTGTCCTGACAGTAGGCGTTGTTATTGCCGCCCTGGCTGTTGCCGACCTCATCGCCGGCAAGGATCATCGGGACGCCCTGGGAGAGCATCAGCGTCGCCATCATGTTGCGGCGCCGGCGAGCCCGCAGCCTGTTGATATCGTCATTGTCGGTCGTTCCCTCGGCCCCCATATTGTCCGAATGATTGTCTGAATGACCGTCCCTGTTGTCCTCGCCGTTTGCCTCATTGTGCTTGTCGTTGAAGGAAACAGTGTCCATCAGCGTGAAGCCGTCATGCGCCGACAGCAGATTGACCGATGATGTCGCTCCGCGATCGGAGTGATTGAACTGCACGGCCGAACCGGTGATGCGCTGCGCGATCTCCGACACCATGCCGCTATCGCCCTTCCAGAAACGGCGCACATCGTCACGGAACTTGTCGTTCCACTCGCGGAACGGATGCGGGAAGCCACCAACCTGGTAGCCGCCGGCGCCGACATCCCAGGGCTCGGCGATCAGTTTCACGCCGGCAAGGATAGGATCCTGGCGGATCGCGCCAAAGAAGAGTCCCTGCCGGTCAAACTCCAGATCCTGCCGACCAAGCGTGCTGGCGAGATCGAAGCGGAAACCATCGATATGCATCACGCCGACCCAGTAACGCAGGCTGTCGAGCACCATGCGCATGACCATGGGATGGGCGACGTTCAGCGTATTGCCGGTGCCCGTCGTATCGAAAGTATGGCGCGGATCGTCGGGCGAGAGGATGTAATAGCTCGCATTGTCGAGACCACGGAAAGACATGGTCGGTCCCTTCTCGCTGCCTTCGGCCGTGTGATTGTAGACGACGTCCATGATCACTTCGATGCCGGCGGCGTGGAACTTCTTCACCATGGTCTTGATCTCGGTGATCTTGTCGCCCGAGAGATAACGTGTCTGCGGCGCGAAGAAACCGAGCGTCTGGTAGCCCCAGTAATTGGTGAGCTTCTTCTCTTCGAGATAGCGATCATTGGGGAAGAACTGGATCGGCAGAAGCTCGATGGCGGAAATGCCGAGCTTGACGAGATGATCGATGATCGGATCGCTGCACATGCCGAGGAAGGTGCCGCGCAGTCGGTCCGGCACTTTCGGGTGTAGCATCGTCAGACCGCGCACATGCGCTTCATAGACGATCGTTTCCGTCCACGGCCGGCGGATCGCCTGCTCGCCGTCCCAATCAAAATCCGGATCCTGCACAACGCCCTTGATCATGAAGGGCGCACTGTCACGCTCATYGAAAGAAAGATCGTCCTCGCCAATTCTGTAGCCGTAGAGCGCATCGTCCCATTTGAGATCCCCAAGGACCTGCTTGGCATAGGGATCGAGCAGCAGCTTGTTGGGATTGAAGCGATGTCCGTTCTTCGGATCGTAGGGACCGTGCGCGCGGTAGGCATAGACCGTGCCCGGGCCGACGCCGGCGATGTATCCCGACCAGATATCACCCTCACGCTTCGGCAGGGGTAGTCGCGCGACTTCCTTTTTGCCGTCTGGGGAGAAGAGGCAGAGCTCCATCTGCTCCGCATGCGCGGAGAAAACAGCAAAATGCGTGCCTGAGCCGGTGTATTCCGCCCCCAGTTCCGGTTTCAGGAAGTCGAGTTCGGAAAAGGAAAAGCTCATGACGCCCCCGCTTGTTGAATGGCCAAGCGGGAAACGTCATTGCAGTGCGAAAGTTCCGTAGATAGCGATCCTTACAGCCCCATCAGGGCATCAACTGACCGCCATTGACCTCGATGATCTGGCCGGTGATGTAACCCGACAAAGTCGGCGAGGCGAGGAAGAGATAGGCGCCGACGCAATCTTCCGACGTGCCGACGAAGCCCATCGGAATCGATTTGCGCTGCAGTTCCATCTGCTCGTCATTTGTATAGCGCTCGTGGAAGGGCGTTGCGATGACGCCCGGCGCGACCGCATTGACGCGGATCTTGTCGGCGACGAATTCCTTGGCGTGACCATGGGTTATCGTCGATACGAAGCCCTTTGAAGCCGCGTAGAGGATTGCGCCATTGCCGCCGCCGTTGCGCGCCGCAATCGACGTGGTGTTGATGATGAAACCGCCCTGCTTCTTCAGCCAGGGATGGGCCGCGCGCGTTGCTGCGAGCACCGAGCGCGCATTGAGGTTCATGACCTTCTCATAGTGCTCGTCGGTATATTCTGCGGTCGGCTTGCGGCCGAGCATGCCGCCGGCATTGTTGATGAGGCCATCGAGGTGGCCGAATGTCTTCGCCGTCTCTTCGATGACGCGTTCCGTTTCGCCTTCCCTCGACACGTCGCCATGCACGAGATGAACGGTGCCGCCGGCTGCCCGGATCTCGTCGGCAAGCTGTTCTGCCGGATCGCGGCTTGAATTGTAATGCACACCGACCTTGGCGCCCTGCGCAGCGAAGGCGCGCGCAACGGCGGCGCCGATACCGGTGGAGGCACCCGTAATCAGCACGGCCCTGCCGGCGAGATCAGGAATTTTGATGGATGCAAGCGATTGAGCAAGATCTGCCATGGCGACGATAGCCTCCCGAAAAACCAAGGACATAGGTGATGAAACGATATGTGCCAGTCTTAGCAGGCGAGATCACGAAAGAGCAATGCACGAAAGAGCGAGATGGATATAGCTGGGCAACCGGTACTGCCGTTGACAAATGACCGACAGGCCATAGTCTCGGCCTTCTCGTCGCGGTGAGGGTTACCGCTCTTTGAGGGGAAAACATGCTCAAGCCCGTGAAATGGCTGCTTTTTCTATGTCTTGCTTTCGGTCTTTCAGCCCACAGGCCGGCCGATGCGCAGACGCTCGACGCGATCAAGCAAAGCAAAGCCATCCGCCTTGGCTATATCGCCGACGAGAAGCCCTTCTCGTTCAAGACGACGGATGGCAGCCCTGCCGGCTATGCGATCGATCTCTGCCGGCGCATTGCCGACGAAGTCGGCCGGAGCGTGCCCGGTCTCAAGAAAGGCTATGTCGAGACAACGCTGTTCGATGGTTTTAACGCGGTGAAGGATGGCAAGATCGATCTTCTTTGCGGTGCGACCACGATCAATCTTGCAAGGCGCGAAAGCGTCGATTTCTCCCAACCCATCTTCCTGACGGGTGCCAGCGCGCTGTTGCGCAAGGATTCGCCTGATTACCTGCAGATTCTCTTTCTCGACAAGCGACCCGTCAGCGCTGTTGACCTGAAGTCGCCGGCCCGGAGTTCGATCGGCGTGCGCGCCGGCACGACAACGGGCGCGACACTGCGCGAGGCCATCGGCCCCGACGTCCCACAGACCCGTATCGTCGATTTCGCGACGCATGAAGACGGTTTGAAGGCGCTCGAGGATCACAAAATCGATGCCTATTTCGCCGATCGCTCCCTTCTGATCGGCCTTGCCGACCGGGCGGGCAACCCCGACGAACTGGAACTCGGCAGCCGCCTTTTCACGCATGAGCCCTATGGCATCGCCATGCGGCGAGACGATTCCGCCTTTCGGCTTCTCGTCGATCGCACGCTGACGGGATTCTATATCTCGGACGATTTCCCGAAGCTGCTCAAGACCTATTTCGGTGCCGAAGCCCCGGCCCTGCGCAGCGAAATCATCATGCAATCTATCCCCGAATAAGCGAATTCAAATCCGCTCAAGCGCCACGGCAATGCCCTGGCCAACGCCGATGCACATGGTCGACAGCGAATAGCGGCCGCCGGTTTCGCCAAGTTCCAAGGCTGCCGTACCAGTGATACGGGCACCGGACATGCCGAGCGGATGGCCAAGCGCAATTGCCCCGCCATTGCGGTTCACACGCTGATCGTCATCGGTAATGCCGAGTTCACGAAGCACGGCGAGGCCCTGGCTTGCAAAGGCCTCGTTGAGTTCGATCACGTCGAACTGTTCCTGCTTCAGGCCGAGACGTGCCATCAGCTTGCGCGACGCCGGCACCGGGCCGATGCCCATGACACGCGGCGGAACGGCTCCTGCCGCACCGCCGAGAATACGGGCAATCGGCGTCAAGCCATATTTCCTGGCCGCGGCTTCCGACGCGACGACGAGGGCCGCGGCCCCGTCATTGACGCCGGAGGCATTCCCGGCCGTCACGGAGCCGCCCTGACGGAAAGGCGTCGGCAACTTGGCGAGCGCTTCCATGCTGGTCGCACGCGGATGCTCGTCCTTCGCCACGATGATCGGATCGCCTTTTCGCTGCGGGATGGTCACCGGAGTGATTTCCCTGGCAAGCCTGCCGCTTGCCTGTGCGGCCGCGGCCTTTCCTTGCGAGCGCACGGCGAAAGCGTCCTGGTCCTCACGGCTCACCTTGTAATCCTCGGCAACGTTCTCGCCGGTTTCCGGCATGGAATCGACGCCATACTGCTTCTTCATCAAGGGATTGACGAACCGCCAGCCGATCGTCGTGTCGTGGATTTCGGCAGCACGCGAAAAAGCAGTATCCGCCTTCGGCATCACGAAAGGCGCGCGTGACATGCTCTCCACGCCGCCGGCGATCATCAGTTCGGCCTCGCCTGATCGGACGGCACGCGCTGCGGTAATGACGGCATCCATGCCCGACCCGCAGAGCCGGTTGATCGTCGTGCCCGGCACAGATACCGGCAAACCGGCGAGAAGCAGCGACATGCGCGCAACGTTTCTGTTATCCTCGCCCGCCTGATTGGCGCAGCCGAAGATGACGTCGTCGACCGCCTCCCAGTCGACCGATGCATTCTTCGCCATCAGCGCCTTCAGCGGAATGGCGCCGAGATCATCGGCGCGCACGGAGGAAAGCGAGCCGCCATAACGGCCGATCGGCGTGCGGATATAATCGCAGATAAAGGCTTCGGTCATGGACTTGTCCTCAAAGTTCGGGAACGACGAGGTCGGCAACCGGCCCCTCGATATGAAGCTGCGCGCCAGTCATGGCCTGCAGTTCTTCGACGGACATGCCGGCAAGTTTTTCGCGCAGCACGAAACGTCCGTCCTTGATGTCGATGACGGCGTGGCTCGTATAAATGCGGGTGATGCAAGCCACTCCCGTCAGCGGGAAACTGCATTTTTCGACCAGCTTCGGCTCGCCGTTCTTGGTRACGTGTTCGGTGATAACGCAGACCTGCTTGGCGCCGTGCACCAGATCCATGGCGCCGCCAACTGCCGGCACGCCCTTGGCCCCGACGCGCCAGTTGGCGAGGTCGCCGTTTTGAGCGACCTGATAGGCGCCGAGGATCGCAACATCCAGATGACCGCCGCGCACCATCGCAAAGCTGTCGGCATGGTGGAAGAAGGCCGCACCCGGCTTTAGCGTCACCGCCTTCTTGCCGGCATTGATAAGGTCCCAGTCCTCCTCACCTGATGGTGGCGCCTCGCCGAAATTGAGGATGCCGTTTTCCGTGTGGAAGATCGCCTGCCGACCCGGCGGCTGATAGCGGGCAACCATTTCCGGAAAGCCAATGCCGAGGTTCACATAGGCGCCATCGGCGATGTCCTGCGCCGCCCGCCAGGCGATCTGGGCGTTTGAGAGCTTGATATCTTCTCTGGTGTCGACGGTCATATGTAGGCCACCCCGGCTCGAATGAGCTCTTCTTCCTGTTGCGGATTGGCGATCTGGACGAGGCGGTCGACAAAGATGCCGGGTGTGACGACATGCTCGGGATCGATCCCGCCGGCCGGCACGATGGTCGAGACCTGCGCGATCGTCTTGGCAGCGGCCATGCACATCAGCGGGTTGAAGTTGCGGCCGGCCTTGTTGTAGGTCAGGTTGCCGTGGACATCGCCGACTTGCGCCTTGACGATCGCGAAATCGGCCTTCAGCCAGCGCTCCTGCACATAATGGCGGCCATCGAACTCGGCGATGACCTTGCCGTCTGCAAGCTCCGTCCCGTAGCCCGTTGGAGTGTAGAAAGCAGGAATGCCAGCCCCGCCGGCGCGGATGCGCTCGGCGAGCGTGCCCTGCGGCACCAGCTCCAGTTCGATTTGCCCGGCAAGGTACCTGTCGGTGAAGGCACGCGGGTCGGATGAGCGCGGAAAGGAGCAAATCATCTTCCGCACCATGCCTGCATCGATCATGGCGGCGATGCCGATCCGGCCATTACCGGCATTGTTGTTGATGACCGTAAGGCCCTTCGGTCCCTTGTCGATCAGGGCGTGAATGAGCTCGATCGGCGCGCCGGAGCCGCCGAAACCACCGATCATGACGGTGGCGCCATCGCCGATTTCGGAGATGGCTTCCGCCGCGCTCCGGATTGTCTTGTCCATGCGGGATTTCTCCTTGCCGGATGAGGCCGCCTCGTGCCTCCCCGAGGATAGGGATAAGGCGAGAGCCACTTCATCCGCAAGGCTTTTGTGCGTTATTTGATATTTGTTCGTATATCGCACAAACTTCGCACGTAAATGTGCTCAAGCGACGGGTTACGCAGAAAGTGGTGCGTGCCCATAGACAGGAGCCATCCACCGGATGTCATAGCAAGCCGGTTATCTGTGAAATCAGATCGTCAGCAAGGCGGGTCTCAGCGACCGCCGAAGAGGAATGTGCAATAAGACGAAGACACGGTTGCGCTGACAAGATCCGGACTGCCTGGATGTTGGAACTCTGGCCGGATTGTTTTCAACCGTGTCGCTCTGCCTGACCTAGCGTCCTCTGCTTTCCCGCGACACAGGCAGTGTCGTGCTTTCCCAATGCCACTCGACATTTCCGGGCACAAAGCCGAGTTTGAGGTTCCTGCGACCAATAATTCGGCGACTTCCGGTGTTGGGTGCCAGGTGGTCGATATCCGTCAGGAAGGCGTCGAAACTGTCGCGCCAGCGTGGATCGATATGGTGGTCGGACGAAAGCATGCGTCGATACTGTTCCCGAAGGAACTTGTGCTTATGAGTTTTTGGCATGGCGCTCAGATGGGAATGCTGGGGTGTGGGAGCAATAGTGAGCGGGCCGTATAATTTGAGTTTGCGTCCCTTGTAAAGTGCCTCTTGCCGGCAAAACTGATCAGACGTCGCTTTCCTTCGGCCGGTTGGGCTCGGTCGAACTCGGCCGCGAGACGACGTAAGCAGCGCTAGCCAGGATCGATGCACCGACGGCGATCGCGAGGAAAACCGACGGCTTCGACGCGATCAGGAATACCGCGTATCCAACCGACATCCCTGTCAACGCCAACATCTTGGATTTACGGGAAATCGCGCCGTTCTCGCGCCAGTCGCGCAACGGGCCGCCAAATCGGCTATTCATGAGATAGGCCTCCAGACGCGGAGAGGACCGGCTGAAAAACCATGCCGCCAGGATCAGGAAAATCGTTGTCGGCATAAGCGGAAGGATGGCGCCGATAATGCCGAGGCCGACCATCACAAGACCAAGGCAAAGATAGACGGCCCGCTGTAGCGGGCTGCGCGATGGGCCTGGCGTAGAACTCAATTCACATACTCCCCGTCAGGCCACCATCTTCTGCCGCGATATTCAACAATTCACCCGCGTTAGCATAATTTGCCGTCGACGGTCGCCCGGCTGACGCGTAAGTTCATCGAACCACCTTCAGAGAACACCCCAGACATCCGAGCGGAACTCTAACATGACGGCCCACGATTTCGTCGCAACTGCCTTTTACAACGTTCTTGGAACCTTGCCTCCGGCTTTGACGATCGCGAGCGGTGACACGGTCGTCATCCGCACGCTCGATGCCTGGGGCTACGACGAGAACGAGGTTCAGCGGGCGCACGGTCCAAACCCCATGAACGGGCCAATTTTCGTCGAAGGCGCCGAGCCCGGAGATAGCCTCAAGGTCGAAATTCTGGACATGAAACCGACAAGGGACATGGGCTTCACGCGCAGTGTTCTGGCGGCAAATGTCATCGATCCCGAGGCGGTTCGTGATCTTCCGAGATCCGAAAAGACACTCTGGCATATCGATCGACGCGCGATGACCGTCCAACTGAAGGAACCGGTTGCCGGCATCGAAAAGCTGGTTCTGCCGCTCTCGCCGATGATCGGCTGCTTTGGCGTGGCACCAAGCCACGGCCAGGCGATCTCGACGGCTACCAGCGGCGCCTATGGCGGGAACATGGATTATCGCCTGCTCGGTCCGGGCGCGACGATCTGGTTCCCGATCTCGGTATCAGGCGCATTGTTCTTCCTCGGCGACTGCCACGCCGTTCAGGGTGATGGCGAAATCGTCGGTACCGGCGTCGAGACGACGTTTGAGGTGACACTCCGTCTCACCGTCGAAAAACAAAAGCCGATATCCTGGCCGAGAGCCGAAATTGCCGATGATATCATCGCCATCGGCAACGCCAGGCCGCTGGATCAGGCTTTGCAGCATGCGACGACCGAAATGCTGAATCTGCTCGTGGCGGATTACGGCCTGTCGAAGGTTGCTGCCAGCCATCTGCTCGGCCAGGTGGTTCGCTACGATATAGGCAACGTCTTCGACCCCGCCTACACAGTCGCCTGCCGGATAGCGAAGAAATGGCTCCCGGCACGCTGATCCATCATCCATCCGATCATAGATCCCGCGAAGCCACACTTCCAAGCTGTCGGGAAGGAGCCACACAAGCCCATGCGGGAAAGTGATTTCGTCAGCGGCTTCGCCCGCGGCCTCAAGGTGATCGAAGCCTTTGGCGAAATGCATCGCCGGCTTTCAATCACGGATGCAGCGAAGCTAACCGGCCTCGATCGCGCCACGGTGCGTCGCTCGCTACTGACGCTTGCCGATCTCGGTTATGCCGATTACGACGGCAAGTTCTTCACGCTGACGCCGAAAATCCTGCGGCTCGGGCATGCCTATCTGGAGGCGACGCCGCTGCCGGTGCTCATCCAGCCGCATCTCGATGCGCTCTCCGAAAAAGCCGGCCAAAGCGCGTCCGCATCGGTACTCGACGCCACCGATATCGTCTATATCGCCCGTGCCTCGCAGCGCCGCGTCATGTCGATCAATCTGACGCCCGGCAGCCGTCTTCCCGCCTATTGCGCCTCGATGGGCCGTGTCTTGCTTGCAGCCCTCCCGGAAGCCGAGGCACGGGCAGTTCTTTCCCGAAGCGAGCTGAAGGCGAACACGCCGAACACGAAGACCGATCCTGTGGAACTGATGGCCGAGTTCCGCAAGGTTCGCGCACAGGGCTATGCTCTCATCGACCAGGAGCTTGAGATCGGCCTCTGCTCCATCGCCGTACCGGTCGAGAACGATCGCGGTCAGACCGTGGCCGCCATCAACATCGGCGCACCGGCCGCCCATGTGCCGGCGTCCGAGATGGTCGCGCGCTACCTGCCGCTGCTAAGGGAAACCCAGGCGACGCTGCGCACCGTGCTGCGCTAGCGCATATCGCAAACGTTTTAGAAATGCTGGTAGCAGCCAGCCGGCTGAAATCAACGAAGTCCAGCAAAACCGTGTCCGTCAATCCAGGCGGCGCGAAATGCGAAAAACGCTGGCTGGCGGGATATTCAGGCGTACCCGGCCGAGCCTCTCCGCCTGCAGCCCGAACTCATCGAGCACGTCTGACGGGACCGAGCAGGCACGGCCGTAGGTGAACTGGTAAAAGGCGCCACCACGGTCCAGCAGTCCGAAACTGCCGCCGACAATGGCGCGGATGATCTCCGGGGGCATATTGCGAAAGGGCAGTCCGCTGACGATTGCAGCCTGCAGTCCAAGTTCTGCCTTGCAGGCCGCAAGCTCGCGCGCATCGCGCTGGAGTACGGTCACCTCAGGAAAACGCTGCTGCAACGGAGCGATGAAACGGGTTTCGAGTTCCACCAGTGTCAGGTCTCGTGCCGGCAGGCCGCGTTTCAGAAGCGCCTCGGTGAAGACCCCGGTCCCCGGGCCAAGCTCCAGCACCCTGCCCGCCGAAGGCTCGATCTCACTGGTCATCAACCGCGCCAGCCGCCCTCCCGAGGGCACGATCGCGCCGATTTTCCTGGGCTCGGCGAGAAGGGCACTAAAGAAGGCGGCCAACGGCGGCTGTTGCATGCAGGTCTCCAGCATCGATTGATCGATGCCGATATTCTCCTTTCAAATGATGCGAGCATGACGTTTATCCGCATCACCGAAAATTTTAGGCGCTCTGCGCTGTCGGCTCGAAGCTCATGTTGAAGGCGGCTCCGCCGCCGGTCGCATCCGATACCCATACCCGCCCGTGATGTATTTTGACGATCTCGCGCACGAGGTGGAGGCCGAGGCCGATGCCCTGGCTACGACCGTTCGCACGCTGGAAGGGTTCGAAGATCCGCTCCCGGTCCTCGGGCGCGATACCTGGGCCTTCATCACTGACGGAAATCTGTGCCGGGCGCTCCAYGGCGATGGTGATGGTCCCGCTCCTGCCGCCATGCTGGATGGCGTTCTGAACCAGGTTGGCGATCGCCCGCTCCAGCGCAGTCTCATCACCGAGGATACGTTCCGGCATCGAGCGCAACTCGAAATTTGCCTGATAGCCGGCGGCGATGATCAGCGGCGCAAGTTCTGCGGCCTGCCGGCGGGCGACCGTCGCAAGGTCGATGGAACAATCCGGCACCGGCTCCTGATTGAGCCGCTGCAGGTCGAGCAGCTGCTGGGCCAGTGTCGAAAGGCGGGCGACATCTTCCAGCAGCCTGTTCGTCGCCTCCGTTGGCGGCATGGTTTCCAGGCGGTTCTGCAGGATGGCGATCGGCGTACGCAGCTCATGGGCGGCGGCCAGCATGAAGCGTCGCTGCTTGTTATGGTCATCGTCGAGCCGTTGCAGCGTCTCGTTCATGGCGATCACCAGCGGCGCAACCTCTTCCGGCACGTTTTCCAGTGGCAAACGGTAGCCGCGTGTCGTCCCGTCGATGCCCTGTGCCGCCTGCGCCACCTCGCTCAATCCGCGGTGGATGCCTCGCGCCACGAATGGTGTGACCGCCAGTGTTATCAGGCCGGTCAGCAAAATCACCGGCAGCACTATACCGGAAGCGATCGCCATGAAGACGACCAGCAGTTTGCCGGCCGAAAGGCTGCCCTGTCGGCCGACGATGACGAGCAGATCGCCGTGATCCGTCTTTATTTTTTGCAGGCGTGCGGCAATCGTCGCTGGATTGTCCTCGTCCCCATTGAAACGGGCTTCTGCGATATCGCTACCCGACGCGGCGATGGCGAGATATTGCGCCGGCACATTGCCTTCGCTGACCATGCGGCCCTGCTGATCGCGCACCAGAAACCAGAAGTCGGCCGCCTTTTCGCGCTGGTAACCCAGATCGTCGGTGTTGGTGATACGCATCGAACCATCAGCGTTCCAGGCAATCGATTCCGAAACGGCATCGATTGCATGTTCATCGGGTGCGAAAATGCCGCTCATGCCCGAAATCCAGAAGACGAAGGCAAAGGCAATCGCGATCAGTACCAATGTCGCGGCCTGCAGCGCCACCAGCCGGCGGATCAGCCTCCATTTCAGCGAATAGAACTTCATCTTCTTCATGGCCGGGCCTGCCGGATCAGGTAACCGACGCCACGGATCGTATGGATCTCGACGCCGGCGCCCGCAGCATCGAGCTTGCGGCGCACCCGCGAGACATGCGCATCGAGCGCGTTGGACTGAATCTCGTCATCCATGCCATAGACCGCTTCCTCGAGGCTTGAGCGCTCCACTGTGCGGCCGGCCCGGCGCATCAGCGCTTCCAGCACCAGCAATTCGCGGCGAGGCAGTTCGAGCGCCGTCTCGCCGACGCGCGCCTCGCGGTTGCGCAGGTCGAAATGCAGCCGGCCGAGGCACAGGCTCTCGATCTCGATATTGCCCGGGCGGCGCAGAATAGCGCGCAAACGCGCCATCAGCTCCTCGACGGCAAAGGGCTTGGCGAGATAGTCGTCGGCACCGAGATCGAGACCTTCTATCCGATCCTTCAGATCGCCGCGCGCCGTCAGCATGATGACGGGAACGGCCGGCTGGATGCGGCGCGCGTCGGCGATCAGCTCCAGCCCGTCGCCGTCAGGCAGGCTGCGGTCAAGCAGCAGGGCATCATAGCTGTTCAGCCGTACGGCCTCTTCAGCCGCTTCGATCGTGGAAACGTGGTCCGTGATGATATTGTTGTTGCGGAGCGCCGCCACCAGCACGGCAGCCATTTCCGGTTCATCTTCCGCCAGCAAGACGCGCATTTAACCGTCCAACTTCAAAAGCCGCTCTCTGCACAGGCAAGATTGCGTCAGCATGACGCGAAAGGCCAGAGCGGTGTGGCGTCAATCCCCGAAAGGCAGGCGGATTGCCTCGGTTCGCGCTTCAAGCGCGCGGATGACGGCCGCCATGTCCTCACGCCCGAAACCCAGGCTTTCGGTTTCCGCGTAGAGGGCATGGCAAGCATCGAGCAGCGGCGAAGCAATGCCCGCATGCCGAGCCGCTTCGGCGACCAGACGATTGTTTTTCAGCGCGTCGGAGATCGCCGCCTGCACTGAGAAGTCCCGCTCCACCAGCTTGCCGCTCTTGATCCGCGATATGCCGCTCGCCATCTGGCCGGCATCGACGACAGCTTTGAAAAGCCCCATGTCCAATCCCTGTCGGGCGGCAAAGTGCGCCGCTTCGGCGAGCCCTGTGACCGTCGTGATCAGAAAAATATTGACGGCAAGCTTCATCAGGAGCGCATTCGGCACGGCGCCGCAGACAACCGTTTCCCTGCACATGGGCTTCAAAAGCGGACGAACCTCTTCGACGACGTCCGCATCTCCCGCAAGCATGACCACAAGCTGGCCTTCCTCCGCCGGCCGGCGCGAGCCTGAAACAGGCGCCTCGACATAATGGCCGCCGGCGGCACGAATATCCGCCTCGAGCGCTTTCGAATATTCGGGCGCGGTGGTCCCCATATGGATGACGACATGTCCGGCTACCCGTTCGACAAAACCTGGTGTGCCGCGCCCGAGAACCGTGTCGATCACCGCTGCCGTTGCAAGCATCAGGATGACGGTCCGGGCTGTCGTAAACACTTCGTCGACATCCGCGGCCACTTCGGCGCCCGCTGTCCGTAGCGTGTCAGCGCTTTCCGGCGAACGATTCCAGACGATGAGATCGGTACCTGCCCGCGCGAGATTGAGCGCCATCGGCGTACCCATCACGCCGAGACCGATGAAGCCTGTTTTCATTTTGCCGTCTCCTCGGATAGCCAGGAGCGAAGTCTACGAACAAAGGCGGCAGTTGTCTTGAAGGTTAGTGCGCAGGTGCAGGCTGCCCCGAAATTTCCAGCGCTGCCTCACGGATCGTCTGCATGAGGATCGACAGCGGCAGCGAGGGGACGGAATCGCTACGCACCGTCAATCCAACGGGACCCTTCGTCTCGCTCGTGTCGACCGGCAGGGCGACAAGCACGCCGTCGGCAATATCCCGCGCAACCACGCCGTTGGAGATGATCCAGATCGCGTCGCTATCGCGCACGAAAGCGCGGCCGAAGGCATCGGAAACAGTCTCGATCTGGCTCGGCAGGCTGGCGACGCCATTGGCGATCAGGAAATTTTCGACCACCGGCCTGATGATGGAGCCGCGGGTCGGCATGAGAAGCGTATAGCGGCCGAGTTCGGCGAAGAACGATTTGCCGGCGCCAAGCAGCGGATGGCCGGTGCGCACGGCAAAGACCACTTGCTCGGAATAGAGATGCTCGAACGAGAAGCCGGCCATCCTTTCTGCTCCCGCGAGACGGCCGACGACGAGATCGAGATCGCCGACACGCAGCTGCTCAAGGAGCACAGTATTGTCACCGGTGACGATCTTCACCCGGCTCCAGGTATTTTCCTTCAGAAACAGATCCATTGCCCGCGGCATGATGCGCGTCGAGACTGTCGGCAGCGCGCCGATGCGGATTGGCGGAGCATCGCCGAACTGCTCCTGCGAGACGGAATCGAGCCCTTGCCGCAGCGCTGTCAGCGCAGCGCCGGCATGGCGCAGGAAGACCTCGCCATAACGCGTGATCCGGATCCCGCGCCCGTCACGCTCGAAAACACTGACGCCAAGTGCCAGCTCGAGCTCGCGGATCGTCTTCGTCACCGCCGGCTGGCTGACATGCAGGAGTTCAGCCGCCTTCATGACGCTTTTCTGCCGCGCCACCTCGACAAAGGTCTGCAGATGGCGAAACTTGATACGATTATCGATCATAATTTTCATAACTCATAGGTTATCGAAAAGCCGAAAAATATCATTTTACTTAACCGGATCAACTCATCAAATTGGGTGGGGAGGAGATTTAAAGTGCAGTTCGCCAGTATCAACGACGTAACGATCCACTACCAGCTCATCGGTGCGCCGGCTGACAGGCCGGTCATCGTGTTTGCCAATTCGCTCGGCACGGACTTCCGGATCTGGCGCGATGTGATCGTGCGTCTTGCCGGCGACTTTGCCATCATTCTCTATGACATGCGCGGCCACGGTCTTTCCGATGTCGGCCAGGTGCCCTATTCCATGGAGGACCATGCGACGGATCTTGCCGGGCTGCTCGATCTGCTGTCGGTGAAGGATGCCGTTATCTGCGGCCTTTCAGTCGGCGGCCTGATTGCCCAGTCGCTCTATCAGCGTCGTCCGGATCTGGTGAAAGCGCTCATCCTTTGCGACACCGCCCACAAGATCGGCACGGCCGAAAGCTGGAACAACCGCATCGCCGCGGTCGAGAAAAGCGGCATCGCGAGCATCGTCGACATGGTCATGGAGCGCTGGTTCACACCGGCTTTCCGCCGACCGGAAAACATCGCCTATGCCGGCTATTGCAACATGCTGATCCGCCAGCCGGTGGAAGGTTATAACGCAACCTGCGCGGCGATCCGCGACGCCGATTTCACCGAGGCGGCAGCCAAGATCAAGGTGCCGACCATCTGTGTCGTCGGCGATCAGGATGGCTCGACGCCGCCGGATCTGGTGCTGTCCACCGCCAGGCTGATCCCCGACGCACGCTACGAAGTCATCAAGGACTGCGCCCATATTCCGCCGGTCGAGCAGCCGGAAGCGCTGACAGCGATCATTCGTGCCTTCCTGTCATCGATTGGAGAAAAAAGCCCATGAGTGACACCGTGTCCGAACGCTATCAACAGGGAATGGYGACTCGTCGCTCCGTTCTCGGCGATGCCCATGTCGACCGCGCCCAGGCTGCCTCGACCGACTTCGACAGGCCGTTCCAGGAACTGATCGCCGAAGCGGCTTGGGGTCACGTCTGGTCGCGGCCTGAACTGACGAAGCGTGAGCGCTCGATGATCACGATCGCGCTGCTTGCCGCACTCGGCCAGGACGACGAAGTGGCGATGCATGTGCGCGCTACCGTCAATACCGGCGCCTCCCGGGAGGATATTCGCGAGGCGCTCTTGCATGTGGCAATCTATGCCGGCGTGCCGGCCGCCAATCACGCGATCAAGATCGCCAAACAGGTTTTCGAGCAGATGGACGCCGGCAAGGTGGCCTGAGGGAGAGAGAATGTCGGACCTACCGAACCGCAAGCCAGAAACCGGAGCCTTCTTCGCTCGTGACCGCGCCTGGCATTCACCGGCCTATACGCCGGGCTACAAGACATCCGTTCTGCGCTCACCGCAGCGCGCGCTGCTGTCCCTCGATGGGACGATCTCGGAAATCACCGGCCCGGTTTTCGGTCATTCGATGATCGGCGAGATGGACAATGACCTGATCCACAATTTCGCGCGGCCCGGCGAAAGCGCCATCGGTGAACGTATCATCGTCCATGGCCGGGTGCTTGATGAACGCGGCCGGCCGCAAGCCGGCGTTCTCGTGGAATTCTGGCAGGCCAATGCCGGCGGTCGCTACCGCCACAAGAAGGAAACCTATCTCGCCGCCATCGACCCGAATTTCGGGGGCTGCGGCCGCTTTTTCACCGACGAGGAAGGCCGCTATTTCTTCCGCACCGTTCGGCCCGGTGCCTATCCCTGGCCGAACGGTGTCAACGACTGGCGCCCGGCCCATATCCATTTCTCGATCTTCGGCCACGGCTTCTCGCAGCGTCTGATCACCCAGATGTATTTCGAGGGTGACCCGATGATCTGGAAATGTCCGATCGTCGGCACCATCCCCGACAAGGCGGCGATCGAGCAGCTCATTGCCCCGCTCGACTGGGGTAGCACGATCCCGATGGACAGCCGCGCCTACAAGTTCGATATCGTGCTGCGCGGCCGCCGCTCGACGATGTTCGAAAACAAGCTGGAGGGGAACTGACATGCAGGAACTCGGCTATCTCAAGGAAACCCCGTCCCAGACCGCCGGCCCCTATGTGCATATCGGTCTGACGCCGAATTTCTGCGACATCACCGGCGTCTATGATACCGACCTCGGCACGCAGATGGTCAATGACAAGACGCTCGGTGAGCGCATCACCGTCAGCGGCCGTATCTTCGATGGCGCCGGCGCCCTCGTTCGCGATGCCGTCATCGAGATCTGGCAGGCAGACAGTGCCGGCCTCTATAACAGTCCCTCGGAAATGCGCGGCACGGCCGACCCGAATTTCACCGGCTGGGGCCGCTGCCCTACCCGCGCAGAAGACGGCGTCTACAGTTTTGAGACCATCAAGCCCGGCAAGGTTCCCTTCAAGGACGGCCGCAAGATGGCGCCGCACATCACCTTCTGGATCGTCGCTCGCGGCATCAATATTGGCCTGCATACACGCATGTATTTTCCAGAGGAGCAGAAAGCCAATGCCGGCGATCCGATCCTCGCCCGTATCGAACACCGGGAGCGCGTAGCTACGCTGATCGCCACCCGCGACGATGCCAAGCTCAGCTTCGATATCTATCTGCAGGGACCGAAGGAGACGGTATTCCTGGATATCTGAGCCGGCTTGCGAGCAAGGCTCAGTACAAGTAGCGTCCCCCCTCACCCTTTCCTCTCCAGGGGAGACGACACCGGCTGGCAGAAGAGGATTGCAATGAAACGGGACGTTCCATGACCACCTCCCCCTTCGACCATCCCTTCCTGTCCGGCCTGCTCGGCGACGCTGAAATTGCAACCTATTTCTCAGCCGACGCTGATGTCAGGGCAATGCTGTCCTTCGAGGCGGCCCTTGCGCGTGCTGAAGCGGTGCATGGCATCATCCCGGCCGAGGCGGCCCGAAGGATCCGCGAGGCCTGTGCCGCTTTAACGCCTGATATTGCCAGCCTGAAGACGGCGACAGCGAAGGACGGCGTCGTCATTCCCGATCTCGTCCGGCAACTCAGGAAAGCAGTCCGTGGCGAGGCCGCCGAGCATGTGCATTTCGGCGCCACCAGCCATGATGTCATCGATACCAGCCTGATGCTGCGGCTGAAATCCGTGACCTTCCTCTTTGGTGGGCGTCTGCATGCCATCGTCAGTGGAATGGACGCACTCGAACGACAATTCGGCACCAATCGCCTGATGGGCCATACGCGCATGCAGGCCGCCATCCCCATTACCGCCGCCGACCGTATCGCCGCCTGGCGGATCCCGCTGGAGAGCTATCGCGACCGGCTGACGGAGCAGCTCTTCCCGGTCCAGTTCGGCGGTGCGGCCGGTACGCTCGAAAAACTTGGCGACGAAGCCGCCGCCGTGCGCAGTTCGCTGGCGCAGGAACTGGGGCTATCAGACGAACCGCAATGGCAGAGCCAGCGTGCCCGCATCGCCGATCTCGCCAATCTCTATTCGCTGATTTCAGGCAGCCTCGGGAAATTCGGTCAGGACATCGCATTGCTTGCCGAAGCTGGCGGCGAAATCGAGCTTGCGGGCGGCGGCGCCTCCTCGGCAATGGCGCACAAACAGAATCCGGTCGCCGCCGAAACGCTGGTGGCACTTGCCCGCTTTAATGCGACGCAGCTTTCGGCCATCCACCATTCGCTCGTTCATGAGCAGGAACGCTCGGGGGCGGCCTGGACACTTGAATGGCTAGTCCTCCCACAGATGGTCATGGCGACTGCCGCGTCACTGCGGCTTGCAACGGACCTCGTTGGTAACATCAAACGTCTAGGGACAAGCTGATCGCCTTTGCGTCAAGGCTGCAAAACCGGCTATGCAGGGGTGTTGATTTCAGGAGTGATCCCGTGACCTTTCCGCTCTTCGATCTTTCCGGCCGTCGTGCGCTGGTGACAGGCTCCAGCCAGGGCATCGGCTATGCACTGGCGCTCGGCCTTGCCGAGCATGGCGCCTCCGTCATCATCAATGGCCGAAACGCCCAGAAGGCGGAGGCGGCTGCCGAGACGATCCGCGAAAGGAAACGCCACGCCGTCAGCGCCGCTTTCGATGTGACGGATGCCGAGGCCAGCAGAACCGCCATTGCCTATATCGAGGCGGAGATCGGTCCGATCGATATCCTGATCAACAATGCCGGCATGCAGTTTCGGACGCCGCTGGAGGAATTTCCGGTCGAAAAGTGGGACGAACTGTTCCGAACCAATGTTTCCAGCATCTTCTATGTCAGCCAGCCAGTAGCACAGGCGATGATCAGCCGCGGCCGCGGCAAAATCATCAACATAGCCTCGGTGCAGGCGGAACTCGCCCGCCCGAATATCGCACCCTATACCGCAACCAAGGGCGCTGTTCGCAACCTGACCCGCGGCATGGCGACGGACTGGGCAAAGCATGGCCTGCAGGTCAACGCCATCGCGCCAGGCTATTTCAAGACGCCGCTCAACCAGGCGCTTGTCGACGATCCGAAATTTTCCGCCTGGCTCGAGACGCGTACGCCAGCTGGCCGGTGGGGCAACGTGGAAGAGTTGGTAGGTGCGGCCGTCTTCCTGGCGTCGGACGCGTCGTCCTTCGTCAACGGCCATATGCTGATGGTGGATGGTGGGATTACGGCATCGCTCTGAGGTTAGTCGCCTCCTCCATCGCCACCACCACCATCGCCTCCATCATCGAGATCAAAACTCACCTCTATGCCGCCTTCGGCTTGGCCACGAACGAAACGCCCTCGAAAGCGAAGGCGAGCCCACCAGGGAGGGTTCCAGGACAAGAATACGGCAAATGCGACGATCAGGACGGAAACGGCCGAGAGGCCTATAAGGATCTCCGTGACTGGAGACATGTTTACTCCAAAGATTGCCTGAAGAAATTATCTCAGCAATCTCGCCGGGAAACAAGAGCATTTCAATTTAGAGGACGCCTCAATCGGCGACCATATTACCACGCCGCATCAGCCCCATCAGAATCAACGGCAGCAATGTCGTGATGCAGATGGCGATGAAAGCCATCGCCATGCCGAGGCCGATGGAGCCCTGCTCGAACTGGCGCCAGATGAAGGTCGCGATCGTCTGCATGCCAACCGGTGCCACGACGACGGAAGCAACCAGCTCACGCGAGGCAAGCGCAAACACAAGCAGCATCGAGGAAGCAAGGCTCGGAAAGACGAGCGGCAGCAGAATGCGGCGGAAGGCTGTGACGCCGCTGGCACCGCAGACGCGGGCTGCTGCCTCCAGATTGTCGCCGATCTGCTGGAAGGCGGCCGTGGTGTAGCGAACCGGCTGTGGCAGCAGGATGCAGCAATAGGCAAGAAGCAGAATGAAAGCGGTATTATAGGGGGTAAACGGCAGGCCCGGCATATTCCAAGCGAGGATGAGACCGACAGCAACGACGATACCCGGCAGGGCATTCGGCAGGATGGTCATCACGTCGATCGCCAAGCGACCTGAAATCTTCGTCTTCACCACGGTATAGGCGGCCGTCACACCGATCAGGCCCGTTATCAGCGCCGTACCGATGCCGAGCGAGAAGCTGTTGATCAGTGCCGTGACGGCGCCGGCGCTATTGCCGAAGACCGCCATGAAATTGTCGAGGCTGACATTGTCGAAAGCGAGACCGCCTGAGATGGTCCGTGCCAACGCTGTCGCGAGGATGGCCAGCAACGGCACGCCGGTTGCAAGGAAGGCGACGACCGTGAACGCGATCATCACGGGCGCTTTCAGCGCGCCAAGTGGGCGCTTGTCCTTCGCCGTCGGCTTGCCGCCGACCGTCTGATAAGAGCGGCGCGCGAGGATCCAGCGCTGCAGGAGGAAGGTGATCAGCGACATGGCGACCAGCACGAGCGACAGGATGGCCGCGCCCGGCAGATCGATCGGCCAGTCGGTGACGCGAAGGTCGATGCCAGTTACCAGCACCTGAAACCCGGCGCGTCGGCCGAGCGCTGCCGGCGTGCCGTATTCCTCGATCGCGGCGGCGAAGACCAGCATCAGGCTCGCGGTCAGGCCGGGGGCCGAGAGTGGCAGCGTGATGCGCCAGAAGGCGCGTGCCGGAGAGGCGCCGAAGACACGACCGACATCGGCGTAACGTGCGCCGACGGCTTCGACCGTGCGCGACACGGCAAAATAGACGACCGGGAAAGTGTTGAAGGCCATGACCAGCGTCATGCCGAAAATCGAAAACAGGAAGGGCGCCAGATTGAAGCCGGCAAGCTGCTGCAGATAACCGCGCGGCTGCAGGGTCATGATCCAGCCGAGTGTCGCAATATAAGGCGGGATCATGAAGGGCACGAGCAAGAGCACGTCCCAGAGAGGCGCGAATGGAATCCTGTAAAGAGCGCGGAAAACACCGAGCGGTACGGCAACCAATGCAGAGGCGAGCACCACGCAAACGCCGAGCAGGATGGTATTGCCGCCCATGCGGATCAGCGAACTATCGGCGAGGGTCGCATAGAGAGAGGAGAACGGGCTCGCAAACGAGCCCTGTCCAAGTTCAGGGAAGATGCCTTGCAGCACCACCGCAATGAAGGGAACGGCGACGACGAGAACCAGACCCGCTGTTGCAAGCCAGGCGGACGGAGCCGTGCCGCCGATGCCGTTTCCCCTCATTCGTTCAGACCTTACTTGGCGCCGTAGAGATCAGCGAAGGTCTTCAGCGTTTCCTTGCGCTTGCCGTAGACAGCAGCCGTGTCATACTTCAGGAGCGTCAGGTCGCCGATCAGCGGACGGCTGGCGGCAATGTCGGTGCGCGATGGCATCAGCATTTCGCCGGCAACAAGCGCCTGACCTTCGTCAGAGAGCATGTAGTCGATGAACTTCTTGGCGTCGTCCTGGTTCTTCGACCAGTTCATGATCATGGCCGGGCGCGGTGCGATGACCGTACCGGACTTCGGGAACACGACTTCGATATTCTCGCCCTTCTTCTGGGCGGCAAGAGCGATGTAGTCGACGGCGCCGAAGACGACGGCCTTTGCGCCCTGCAGAACCGGGTTCAGGGCATCAGCATTTGCACCGGCAATGATGGCGCCGTTAGCCTGCAGAGCTTTGAAGAGCTTCCAGTCGTCCTGGCCGGCGAGGGCAGCAGTCAGCTCGAAGGACGAACCGGACTGCGCAGGGTCCGGGATATTGACGAGATCCTTGTATTCCGGCTTTGCGAGGTCAGCCCATTCGGACGGCTTCGGCGTGCCGCTCTTGGTGTTCCAGACGATGCCGAGAGCCGAGATGCCCTGTGCAACAGCGCCTTCGGACTTCAGGAAGTCCGGCACCTTGGCAGCGTTCGGGCTTGCATAGCTGACAAGCCAGCCGCGCTTGGCGAAGTCGTTTGCCGTATCCCAGGAAGCCGAGATGACGACGTCGACAACCGGGTTAGCGGCTTCGGCTTCGATACGCGCCATGACCTTGCCGGTCGTTGCCTGGAAAACATTGACCTTGACGCCGGTCTGCTTGGTAAAGCCAGCCGACAGCTTGTCGATCAGGCTCTGCGGGCCAGCGGTGTAAACGGTGACATCGGCATGGGCGACGCCGGCCATCAGGGCTACGGCGACAACGCCAAAAGTGATGCTCTTCAATGACTTAAACATGTTCCAATTTCTCCTCTATGGATTGGTGTATTTCCCGCTGAAACCAGCGGATCTGTGCGGCGTCGATCTCAAGGCCGATTACCTCGCCGGCACGAAGCTTCACGCGGCTAAGCACCTGTAATTCCAGGCCGGGCAGGCCGGAGAGCGAAACGCTCGCCAGGTGCCCGTCGCCGCGAAACTGCGAGCGCAGCACAGTGGCGGCAAGGCGACCAGCAGAGACTTCGCCGGCGGAGATGGAGGCCACCGGGAGCAACACGCGGGCGCTGTTGCCGGCGATGCCCGCAGCTTCGGTCAGCACAATATCGCTACCCTTGAAATACCAGGCCGAACCGCGCCGCTCGATATCCGCAAGGCAGCCAAGCCGCAGGAAGTCGGCGACCTCGGGCGTTGCCGGACGCTCGATCAGATCATCGGGCGACGCCAGCTGCTCGATCAGGCCGGAGCGCATGACTGCGACCTCATCGGCAAGCGTCAGTGCCTCGCTATGATCATGCGTCACATAGATTGCCGTCAGGCCGAGCGTGGAGATGAGTTCGGCAAGTTCACCCACCATGTTTTCGCGCAGTTCGCGATCAAGATTGGAAAGCGGTTCGTCGAAAAGGATGAGCTGCGGTTCGGCCACGATGGCGCGCGCAATTGCCACGCGCTGTTGCTGGCCGCCGGAAAGATCGCTCGGTCGCCTGTCTGCGTAGGCAGCAAGCCCGACGCGCTCGAGTGACCGCATCGTCCTCTCGTGACGCTCGGCTTTCCCGATGCCACGCATTTCCAACGGAAAAGAAACATTGCCGCCGACCGTCAGATGCGGCCAGAGCGCATAGTCCTGAAAGACCATGCCAAGCCCGCGCCGCTCCGGCGGAACGAAGGCACCGGTCGAACCGTCGGCAACTGTCGTGCCGGCAATTGAAACGGAACCCCTGGTCGGCACAAGCAGCCCGGCGACCAGCCGCAAGAGCGTAGTCTTGCCGCAGCCCGAAGGGCCGAGCAACGCCAGCGTCTTGCCCCTTTCCAGAGAAAAATCAATGCCTTTGAGGATCTGCGTTGGCCCGTAGCTCAATTCCAGACCCGCCGCGGCAACGGCACAGGACGATCGAATTGAAGGGGCGTTCATGGGAAGACCAAATGTCGCTTTAAAGAAAGTATGGCGACATTTAGGCACCCCGGATGACAGCTCTGCGACAGATATATTTCAGTTTTGTGACAATATCTTCTGGACAGGAGGACGTCGGCGTTTCGTGCCGGGATGACTAAGACGCAGCCCCCCGTAGCCGCGCCTTGCCGCCGGCCATCTTCAACGCAGTTTTCATGCCGTTTCGCGGCTTCAGCACGCACAAAAGCAACGAATTTGCATTTTCGGTCGCACGCAACCATTTAAGATGCATGATCCGCGGGAGATGTCGCRACCTCGCATGTGCCGGGACGTTTACTGAAAACGAACCATACCGGCTTGCATTCTGAGCCAAAAGCCGATTGCTTAGGAAAATCTACTTCTTCTTCGGCTAGCCGTTAGAAGAGTGCGAGGGGATATAGGCAAACCCGTGGAATTCTGCAGCTTCGCATCGGGATCGATGGTGATTACGATGACGAAGCGGGAAAGCTGGTTTGAAGGAAAATGAGTAACGATCTGTTTCAGGTGAAATTTTGGGGCGTTCGGGGAAGCATCCCCGTATCAGGCCCGGAATTCGACCGATATGGAGGCAACACCTCCTGCATTGAAATTCGCTGCGGCGAGCACCGGATGCTGTTCGACGCGGGCTCTGGACTGCGCGAGGCCGGCCTCTCGCTCATTGCTGACGAAGTCCGCGATGTCGATCTCTTCTTCAGCCACTGCCATTACGATCACATCATCGGCCTGCCCTTCTTCAAGGCGATTTACTACCCTTCGATCAACGTCAACATCTGGTCCGGCCATCTGGACGGCAAGATGAGCACGCGCGAGATGGTCGAGCAGTTCATCAGCCCGCCCTGGTTTCCGGTAAAGACCGATATTTGCCAGGCGACGATGAACTTCCGCGATTTCCATGCGGGCCAGACGCTGACGCCGCATGCAGGCGTCGAAATGCAGACCTACATGCTGAACCATCCAGGCGGCGCGATCGGATATCGCATCAACTGGAAGGGCCGCATAGTGTCGCTGATCTACGACATCGAGCACATTCCGGGCACCTACGATCCGGTGGCGCTCGAGATGATGAAGGACGCCGATCTCGTGGTCTACGACTGCACCTACAATGAAGACGAGATGCAGCGCTTCAAGGGCTTCGGCCACTCCACGTGGCAGCACGGCACTGAACTTGCAAAGATGGCGGGCGCTAAGCGCTTCGCCCTATTCCATCATGCGCCTTCGCGYACCGATGAGCAGCTTGCCGTCATGGAAAGCGAGGCGCAGGCCGCCTTTGCCGGCGCCTTCGCTGCCCGCGACAATCAAGTCGTCGACATCTGATCCCGCACGAGTGCGGTGGCAGAGACCCATTCCACCGCGGGATGGCCTGCCGTCGCCTCGAAAAGTTCGCCGAGGAAATCCCAGGCGGCCGCGTCATGCACCAGATGATGTGCAAGCACGCCGATGGGCTCGTTGCCGCCCTCGAACCGATCCTGCAACTCCGCGACCAGTTTGCCGATCAACTCTGCGATCGGCCGCCCGCCGCGGGTGCCGTGCCAGTCCATGAGATCGACATGGGAGTTGACGATGGCGATCGGACTTTCTCCCTTGGCGCGTCCGTAAGTGGAAAGGGATTCGAAGCCAAGCGCAGGCAGTTTGGGAATGAGACCCTTGTCTATCCGGTTCCAGGGCGGAACCAGCATTGTCAGGAAGCGCGCGGGGTAGAGATCCCTCAGCTTCAGGAAACCTTCGTAGAGCTCGCCGAGGATGGTTTCTTCCAGCCGTGATCCGCCGAGTTCCTGCTTCTTGTCGTCAGGTCCGGAATGATTGTGATGGGCCCAGCCGTGAACTGCCACGCTGACATGTGCCTCATCCGCAAGCCTCTGAGCGAGTGGCATGCCGGTAAAGGCCGGAATGACAGCGAGCGTGAGGGGGATGCCGTAGTTTCTCGTCTCTCCAAGCAGTCGCTCGAGCGCCGCCGTCGGCTCGATCGCATCGTCATCCCGCAGCCAGAGCCGTGCGACGCGGCCAGCGTCGCGCCAGCGCTCCAGCTCCCGATACAACGGCTCGCGGAGGGTGCTATCGATCATGTGCTGCTCCTGCATGGTTGAGGATCAAATCCAGTTCATGTGATGCGCCGGCAAGCGAACGCTCTCCGATAACAAAGCGTCGGGCGGCAGATGCCATGGCGTCACGGCGCGTCCGGTCATCCAGCAGTCCGGCAACGGCCCGCGCGTAGGCTTCCACATCGCCAGCAGGCGTCAATAGCCCGGTCACATCGGCCTCCACGACGGCGGGCACGCCGGCAGTTCCCTGCGCCACGACAGGAAGCCCCGCTGCCTGCGCTTCGAGATAGGCAAGTCCATAGGCTTCACCGCAGCCCGGCCAGACATAGATGCCGCTCTTCGAAAGCAGGTCGGCTATCTCTTCCGGCTCCCTCTGGCCGAGCCAGTCGATACGACCGGGGGCAAAGCCCGCAAACAGCGCCTCCACCTCAGCTCTTAACGGACCGTCGCCAATGATGCCGAGCGTCCAGGGCCGATCCTCGATCTTGCGCAGTGCCGCAGCGAGCATCGTGTAGCTCTCCATCTTGTCACCGGCCCGCATCATCGCCACGCTCGCCAAGCGTTGCGGAACGGGAGCAGGCGTTGCCGCTTCGAAGAGCACTGTGTCGATGAAAGGTTTTACTCCGGCAATACGCGCTTCGGGAAAGACGTCCTCCAATCCTTTCCGGTCGCGTTCGGTAAAGGCGATATTGACCGCCGCCTGACGGATCGCCTCGCCGACCGGCTTCTGAAACAATGCCCAGCCCATCGCGTCGCGCTTGCGCGAATAGGAGGCTTCGGCGGTCACATAGGGAATGGTGAATTCCGCAGCGATCGCCGGTCCGAAGAGATCGGGGGACTTGTAATAAGGATGATAGCAGAACCAGAGTTCCGGCTTCGGCTCGTCCCGCCATTTGTGCCGAAGCCGCTGGAGCTCCTCCCCGGCCCTCGATAGCGCTTCGGCCGCCGCTTCCGGCGTGCCGGCATGGATGCGGAATTGAGACACGACCTCGACTGAATGCCCGGCCATCTCCAGCGCCCGGATCAACAGCTGCGCCATCAAGCGGTCACCTGACGGCACCGGATGATCAGGCGATTTCATCGGCGCGTAGAAAGCGATCCTCATCGCGACACTCCGCGTATGACAGTGTGTTTCCAATCGGCGCTCACGCCGTAAGCGAAAATTTCCGCTATTGCCACTATCCTTGAACGATACAGGCAGGCATACCGAAGCGATCGTGATTAGACGAGACGATAATTCCGCCCTTTTTCGTCTTCTCTAGTGCATTTGCGATTTGAGCTTCAAGAACAGGAATTGATGACCACGGTCTGGGCCACAGGGATTTTTTCGGAGCGCACGATCAGGAAGGCCAGACTCGGTTCCGGCCTTGTGATGTTCGTCTTCATCATCCTGCATATGTCAAACCATGCGTTGGGGCTCGTTTCGCTGACGGCAGCCGACGATGCGCGCCGACTGTTTCTGGGGGTCTGGCGCAATCCGCTCGGCACTCTGCTCTTCTACGGCTCGGTCCTGGTCCATCTGACGCTGGTGCTACGTGGGCTCTATATGCGCCGCAGCCTCATCATGCCGAAGAACGAGATGGCGCAAATCGTTCTCGGCCTTCTGATTCCGCTTCTGCTCATCGACCATGTTATCGGCACACGCATCGTTCATGCGCTCTACAGCTATAGCGACAATTACGAGACGATCGTCCGCACGCTCTGGATCAACTCGCCGAAGGACGGTGTACGCCAGACTTTCGCACTGCTTGCCGTGTGGATCCACGGCTGTATCGGCATCCATTTCTGGCTGCGCTACCGGTCGTGGTACGTCAATTCCTCGTCGCTGCTTCTGGCCATCGCCATTCTCCTGCCGGTGCTGGCGCTGCTCGGTTTCGTCGAGATGGGCCGCACGCTGTCCGATCCCTCCTACGTCCAGTCGGAATCCGACCACTACGAAGAAACAATCAATACCCGCTACTACAACGATCCCGAGGCGCGTGAGGAAATCGCGAAGATCCGCGCCGGGCTCTTCGGCAGCTTCTCCGCAGCGCTTGCCCTCGTCATTCTGGCACGGGCGCGCCGCAGGTTGAAAGAGCGGGCGACCCAGGTCGCCGTTCACTATCCCGGCGGCGAGACGGTTCGTGTGCCACGCGGCTTTACAGTCCTGGAGGCTAGCAGGCTTGGCGGCCTGCCGCACTATTCGGTTTGCGGTGGCAAGGGCCAGTGCTCCACGTGCCGCGTCCAGATTCTCAGCGATTATTGGACCCTGCCGCCAGCCGACAAGCTGGAGCAGACGACGCTGAAGCGCATCAATGCGGCAGCCGATGTACGCCTCGCCTGTCAGCTCCGCCCGGACAAGGACTTGACCGTGGCGCCACTGCTCGTGCCGCAGACAGAAGCAGCCCTCCCCGCCAATAGCCAGGAAACCAGCCCCGGCCGCGAGCGCGACATCGCCGTACTCTTCTGTGACATGCGTCATTTCACGACGCTGACCGAGACCCGCCTGCCCTTCGACGTCGTCTTCCTGCTCAACCGCTATTTCGGGATCGTCGGCAAGGCGGTGGAACAGGCCGGCGGACAGCTCGACAAATTCATCGGCGACGGCGCCATGGCACTCTTCGGCCTCAACACCACGCCAGAGGAAGGCTGCCGGCAGGCTGTCGCGGCCGCAACCGCGATTGCTGCCGAGGTGGAAAAACTCGCCGCCGAACTTTCCGACGAACTGCCTTTGCCGCTGCAAATCGTCATCGGCATCCACGCCGGCCCGRCAGTCGTCGGCACGATGGGCTATGGGCGGGTGCGCAGCCTGACGGCCGTCGGCGATACGGTCAATGTCGCAAGCCGCCTGGAGACGGCCGCCAAGGAGCTCAATGCCGCGATCGTGATCTCCGAGCCGGTCGCAAAAGGCGCCGGCATTGATCTGGAACCGGTCGAAAGCTGCGAAATCAATGTGCGTGGACGG
Source organism: Rhizobium sp. 05N49 (assembly GCF_056396805.1). Taxonomy (NCBI): domain Bacteria; kingdom Pseudomonadati; phylum Pseudomonadota; class Alphaproteobacteria; order Hyphomicrobiales; family Rhizobiaceae; genus Rhizobium; species Rhizobium sp. 05N49. The sequence goes on along the minus strand of NZ_JBFTME010000004.1, from coordinate 234,043 downwards.
GCGCTGCCCTTGAAAGTCTATGTCATTCCGAGAGAGAAGGCCGCCGAACCGCTCAAGGAAAAGCAATAATGTCCGGCCAAGCGTGGCTAACTGGCAAATATTGGAGGCGTCGTTTGCGCAAGGCGCGCAATGCGCTGGCCACGCGTTTCTTCAACACCCGTTTTGGCCGCCGGCTGCTGATCGAAAATATCGGGACGCGCGTCATCTCCATGACGGTCGATGCCGGCGATCACCTGATGAGCTTTTCGCCAGCCGACTATATCGGCCGCAAAGTCTTCCGGAAGGGCCATTTCGAACGCGAGGCCGTCGATCGGCTGCTCGTGATCCTGCGCCAGCGCGGCTTGCTGAGAAAAGACAGCATGTTGCTCGAGATCGGCGGAAATATCGGCACACAGACCGTCTATTTTGCGCTCGCTCGGGCATTTTCCGGGATCGTCAGCGTCGAGCCGGACCCGCGCAATTTCCGCCTTCTGGAACAGAACATCCGTCAGAATGGGCTCGCGGATGTGGTACGCCTCGTCAACTGCGCCGCCGGCGAAGGTAAAGGCGAGATCGACTTCTTTCTAAACAGCGCCAATCATGGCAAGAGCAGCGCCATCCGCCAGAGCGCCAGCGACCAGAAGATCAGCGTTCCGGTGCGCTCCGTGACCGGCATCCTCGACGACCTCGGCATCGATCAGGCGTCCATCGGTCTCGTCTGGATGGATATCGAGGGGTATGAGCCGGTTGCCTGTCGCTCGATGCTGCCGCTGCTTGCCCGCCGCGCGCCGCTCTATATGGAGTTCACGCCGCTCTTCTACGGCCCTGAGGGCACAAAAGCCTTCATTCGCATGCTCGCCGGCTTCTACGAGAATTGTCTCGTGGTCTTCGAGGACCACGAGAAAGAGATGAAAGTCCGTGATTTGCCGGGCGCATTCGATCAATATGACGTGCTGTTCCTGCCTTAGACCGAACAAGAGCTATCCGGCTGACTGCATCGCCAGCGATTGATGGCAATGCACACCAGCAAGCACCCCTGAGGCGGAAGCAAGCGTGGCGTTGTGCATGGCGCTCGCCGCGTCGCCGGCGGCAAAGACACCCTTGACGGACGTTTCCTTGTTATCGCCGGTCCGGATGACAGGACCAAACGGACCGTCGTCGAAGACACAGCCAAGTTGCTCGGCAAGCGGACTGGCCATCGCCGTTTTCGGAGCGACAAACACGGCATCGAGCGGCACGATCCGGCCATCGGTGAGGCGAACGGCCTCAAGCCTGGGACTATCGCCCAATAATTCCACGACGGGGCTGCGCTCGATCCGTACGCCGCGAGCGGTCAGCCGCACGAGTTGCTCTTCATCGGGCTCGAATAGCGCTTGGGTGAAATAGGTTGTCTCTCCCCAGTCGGGAATCAGCATGGCCGAATGTGCTGAAAGCGGATGGTTTGCGAGAACACCGAGCCTGCCGCCGCTCACCTCATAGCCGTGGCAATAGGGGCAGTGCAGCACGGAGTGTCCCCATCGCTCCCGCAGACCGGAGATCTCGGGCAGTGTATCTCTGATCCCGGTTGCCAGGACGATGCGCGCGGCCCTTTCTTCGCCACCACCCTCGATGTCGATGACGAATTCGCCGCCATCGGCACGCGCATGAACAACCTCCCCGTCCCGAATGGTGACGGTCGGATAAAGCGCAAGCTGCCGCTTTCCCTCCCGCATGATCGCCGCCGGCGTCTGGCCATCCTGGCCCAGGAAGCCATGGGAGGCCGGCGAATATCGATTGCGCGGCGCCCCCGCATCGACAAGCAGAACCCGGCGCAACGCCCGGGCGAGCTGCATTGCCGCGGACAGGCCGGCGAAATTTCCGCCGACAACGATAGCCTCGTATGACATAGCACTCTCCTTCGACGACATCTCAATCATGAATCAACATAAGTTACATGAAGTGAAGCGGTCAAGTATCATGTTACTTGTCTTGTTACGATCCGCTTGTGATAATGGCGCATTCGATCGACAGGAATGAAACCTCATGCGCAATGACAGCCGCCTTTCACGCATGCTGCACGTGCTGATCCATATGGATCGGCATGAGCATTCGGCGACCTCTGAAATGATTGGCAAGATGCTGAACACCAATCCCGTCGTCGTCCGCCGCACCATGGCCGGCCTTCGAGCGCAGGGCTATGTCCGTTCCGAAAAGGGGCATGGCGGAGGCTGGACGCTGGTGCGTCCGCTATCGGAAATTACCCTGCTCGATGTCTATAACGCCATCGGCGAACCGAATCTTTTCGCGATCGGGCCGGCCGATGACCAGCCTACATGCCTTGTGGAGCAAGCCGTAAATGCCGTTCTCGAGGACGCGATGAAGGAGGCACAGGCGCTGCTCCTGCGGCGGCTGGGCAGCGTGACGCTGGACAAGATCGCGGCCGACTTCGAGGCAAAATTTGCCGAACGCTCGGCGACACCCTATTCCTGCGCCTCATGAGCGCGGATCATTTCCTGCGGTAGAGGAAATAGCGGCCTTCCTTGATGCCGTCGGGCAAAGGCAGAGGCAAAAGCTCGGCGTGCTCCAGCGGCAAGCCGCTGACTGCGATTCCGTGACGCGTAAGAACGCCAGCCATCAACTGCGGCAGCCAGGTCAGCGTGACGGCATCGATCTCGTCATGTCCGGTGCCGATATCGGCATGCGCGAGCGCAGCATTGATTCCGAGGAACGCCTGGCCGGTGTCGCGGATATTGCCAGTCACCATGTTTTCGGCCGGCGGTGTTGAGGCGGAATAGGAACGTATTTCCCAATCGAAGGCGATAATGCGGCGGTCGGGAAAATGCTCGCGCAGATGGTCGTAGGTGCGACCGTTGCCGAGGCCAAATTCGAGCACCGGCCCCTCCACCTCTTCCACCAGGTCAATGATCGCGTTGAGAATATCGCGTTGAGCCGTCAATCGGCGAATGAAGCTGTCGAGGCGGCTCATCTTGTCCCGTCCATCATAAAATATCTCAGCGGTGCTACCATATCGATGCAGTGTAAGTCGATTGCCGGAAACGCAAATTGCCGTTGCAGCGGTAACACGGGTCTGTGATAAACTCAGTCCCATGAACGAGATGTCCAACGACGCATTCTTCGCCAACGTGCCTGTCTTCAGCGACTTCGAAGGCGTGACCGATGAGAGCAACTATCAGCCGCTGCCCGAAGGATGGGTGCTGGCGATGGCCGATATCGTCGGCTCGACGAAGGCGATTTCCGGCGGCCGCTACAAGGACGTCAACATGGCCGGTGCCAGCGTCATATCCGCGGTGCTGAATGCTGTCGGCAAGGGCGACTATCCCTTCGTCTTTGCCGGCGACGGCGCGTTGATCGCCTTGCCCGTTTCGCTTGAGAAGGAAGCGCGCAAGGCGCTTGCCGCGACGCAGGTCTGGGTGAAGGAAGATCTCGACCTCGATTTGCGCATCGCCATCGTACCGATCGCGGATATTCGCGCGGAGGGTCTCGACGTACGCGTCGCCCGTTATTCGGCAAGTCCTTATGTCACCTATGCGATGTTTTCCGGCGGTGGCACGATATGGGCCGAGAAGAATATGAAGATGGGCCGCTACGGCGTCGAGAAGGCCGCACCCGGCACCCGGCCGGATCTGACCGGCCTCTCCTGCCGCTGGAGCCCGATCGAGGCCCGCAACGGAGAGATCGTCTCGATCATCGCCGTGCCTGGCGAGGACGGCCCAGGGCCGGAATTCCAGGCTCTTGTTACCGGCATCGTTTCCATCACCGCAGAACAGAACCGGAGCGGGCATCCCGTGCCGGAAAACGGGCCGGAGCTTGCCTTCTCGATGAAGGGTATTAATCGCGAGGTGAAAGCCACCGCACCTGACGGCAAGCGCCTGCGGCAAAAGCTCTTCATCCTCCTGCAGATCGGCCTGGTCGTCTTCCTGCATAAATTCGGAATTACCTTCACCCATTTCGACGCAAGCCGCTACAAGAGGGACGTCTCAGGCAACTCGGATTTCCGTAAATTCGACGATGGACTGAAGATGACAATCGATGTTGACGCCACACATCTCGCCCGCATCGAGATGCTGTTGAAACAGGCACAGGAAAAGGGTGTGGCGCGTTACGGCCTGCACCGCCAGTCGTCGGCACTGATGACCTGCTTCGTGCCGACGCCGCTGTCGCGCGACCACATGCACTTCATCGACGGCGCAGCTGGCGGTTACGCCGTCGCCGCCAGCCAGATCACCGGCAAGCAGCTTTCCGGCGTGCTCGTTACGCCTTGATGACATGATCGGCCGAGAGGCCGAGCCGGCTTAAGACGTTTCGGGTGTCGACAATCAGCTTGGCGCTCTTCGAAAGAGCCGCGTAGTCGATCATGTCATGGTCAGTCGCAATGAGAACCGCATCATACCCGGCAACGGCTTCCGGTGTCAGGTCGATGGATTTCCGGCCCTTCAGAGCCTGATATTCACGGGTCGACGGGATCTCCGCGACGAAGGGGTCATGATAATCCGCCTTGCCGCCCCGCTCTTCGATGATTTCGATCAGGCGCAACGACGGGCTTTCCCTGATGTCGGCAACATTCTTCTTGTAGGCGAGACCAAGCACGAGAACGCGAGAGCGGCTGAGTGCCTTGCCGGCACGAATATCCAGTGCCTCTGCCAGCTTGCCGACGACATAGCGCGGCATCGCCGAATTGATCTCGCCGGCAAGCTCGATGAAACGTGTCGGCAGCTCGTATTCGCGCGACTTCCAGGTGAGGTAGAAAGGGTCGATCGGAATGCAGTGGCCGCCGAGACCCGGGCCGGGATAAAAGGGCATATAACCGAACGGCTTGGTCTTGGCTGCGTCGATGACTTCCCACACATCGATCCCCATCGCGGCGTAGACTGTCTTAAGCTCGTTGACGAGCGCGATGTTGACCGAGCGGAAGATGTTTTCGGTGAGCTTGACCGCTTCCGCCGTGGCATTGGAGGAGACCGGGACGACGGTCGAGACGGCGGCACCATAGAAGGACTTCATCAGCGACAGGGCTTGCGGGCCGTCGCCTGCAACGACCTTCGGGATGGTCTCAGTGTGGTAATGCTGATTGCCGGGGTCCTCACGCTCCGGCGAGAAGCCGACGAAGAAGTCGGAACCGGATTTCAGCCCGGTCCCTTCGAGAATGACCTTCACGATATCATCGGTCGTTCCGGGATAGGTTGTCGATTCCAGCACGATGAGCTGGCCCGGCCGCAGATGGGCGGCGATCGACCGCGACGTCGCTTCCACGAAGGAAAGATCGGGATCCCGATGCTTGGTGAGCGGCGTCGGCACGCAGATGACGATAACGTCGCAATCCGAAAGACCGGCAAAATCACTCGTCGAGGAGAACCGCCCCGCATCGATCTCGGCCGCCAGCGCCTCCTTCGTCACCGCATCGATATAGGAACGGCGGGCATCCAGCGCGACGATCTTCTTCGGATCGATATCGAAGCCGGTCACGGCAAAGCCGCTGCGCGCCACGGCCATCGCCAGCGGCAGGCCGACATAACCGAGGCCGATGATGCCGGCGCGCGCAGTACGGGCCTCAATCTTCTTTGAAAGCGTCTCGAAGGTGGAAGAGCTTGCGTCCAAGGCCGTGCCTCTTGCGAAAAAGGAATCCGAACGCTGATCTAATGCATGATCGCAGCAAATAAAACCCGGCCTCTTTGGCAGCGCCTGACCCTCCCGCGGCCTGAATTCGTGAGCCGGATATAGACATAATGATTGGGGGCGGCCGATCCCGGCAACCGGAACGCACAAAAAATTTACTGATGCCATTGTTTCGCACTTTCAGCGTGCCTATTTTGGCAAATGATAATGAACTGCTTTGCAAAGATTGCTCGCCCGTTTCCAGGAGGTCGGAAGCTGGCGGGTGTCACAGCCGGTTGTCGGCAATCGTTGACACGATAATACCGCTCGTACATCCTGATTTTCTTACCATCTGCTCATCGTGAATGGGCAGGTTTGGGCTGTTTTTTGCGTTTCGGGATGGACGTGCGACATGAGGATAATACCAAGAATGAGCACGATCGAATCCAGCGTATCCTCCATTTTGTTGGACCGTGTTGCTGAATGGCTGACGAATTCTTCGCTGGCCGGTGACGACCTTGAAAACATTGTGCGCGGTTTCTGCGAGCGGCTCGCGGCCGCCGGCCTGCCACTCGCGCGCGTACACCTGACCTTCTCGATGCTGCACCCGCTCTATGACGCGCTGAGCTTCACCTGGAAGCGCTCGAGCGGCGTGACGATCGAAGGCTTCCGCATGCCGGCCGGCCAGAAGCCGGACCGTTTTCTGCAAAGCCCCTATTTCTATCTTCTCGACAACAATCTGCAGCATATCCGCCGCCGCATCATGCCTGACGGACCGAGTGAATTTCCGATCTTCGAAGATCTCAGGCAGGAAAAGGTCACCGATTACCTCGCCTTTGTGCAACCCTTCGGTGACGGGTCGGTGCAGGGCATGATGGGCTCCTGGTCGACCGACAGCCCGGCCGGCTTTTCCGACGACATGATCGACGCACTGCTGCGCATGCAGAACCATCTGGCGGTCGCCGCCAAGATGGCGGTGCTTGCCAAGCTCGCCAACAACATGCTGACCACCTATCTCGGCGGCGATGCCGGCAAGCGCGTTTTGAACGGACAGGTTCGCCGTGGCGATGGTGAGACCATCCGAGCCGCCCTCGTCATGGCGGATATGCGTGAATCGACCATGTACGCGGAGAAGGAGGGAAGGCAGGCCTACATCGATACGCTGAATCAGTTTTTCGATGCGATCGCTGCGCCATTCAACCGCAACGGCGGCGAAATCCTGAGCTTCCTTGGCGACGGCTTCCTCGCCGTCTATCCCTGCGGTCGCCACAAGGATCCGTCCAAAATCGCCTGCGAGGCCGCGCTTTCGGCCGTCCATCATGCGCAGGCGCGGGTTGCCGAACTGAACAAGGATCGCGAGGCAAAGGGGCTGCCGAAAATCGGCTACGGCATCGGTCTGCATGTCGGCAACGTCATGTTCGGCAATGTCGGCCTGAAGGATCGTCTTACCTTCTCCGCCTTCGGCTCGGCGGTGAACGAGGTACAGCGTCTACAGGTCCTGACGAAGAAATATAGCCGAGAGGTTGTCGCGAGCCAGGCCTTTGCCGGCTACTGCGGCGGCGAATGGATCACGCTTGGCGAGGAAAAGCTGCGCGGCATCCGTCAGAAGGTGACGGTGCTGCAGCCGCGGGCGCCGGCATCTGCAATCCGGGTCGATGAAGGTTTCCGTGAAGCCGTTCAGAACGGCCTTTCGGAAGCCGAGCAGGTCATCATGCTTCACCGCGACAAGAAACAGGTAAAACGCACGCCTATCGAAAAATTCATCCAGTAACTACACGCGAACATTGCAGCGCTTTGGCCGCTGCGCCGTATATGAGAACCCCTGCATCAAGCGCTTTGTAAAACAGGCGCCATGCGTTGCTTTTCCCCATGCCTGTCATCAACTGGACACCCAGTTGACGGTACGATAGTGTGCCTTAACGGGAACACATAAGGACTGGGGAATTTCATTGGTATGGCGTCAGCTGCCGATCTGTTGCGTATTGAGAATCTGGACGTCGCCTTCTCCGTTTTCGGCGACCGGCTGCGTGTCGTAAAGGAAGCCAATCTTCGGATTCTGCCAGGCAAAGTGACCGCCCTCGTCGGCGAGAGCGGCTCCGGCAAATCTGTTATCAGCCAGTCGATCATGGGCATCCTTCCAGCCCCCGCCCATGCCGGCGGCCGTATCCTGTTTACCGACCCGCTGGATGGCAAGGCCACGGATATTCTGTCGCTGTCACGCGACAGCGCCGAGATGCGCGACCTGCGCGGCCGCCGCATGGCGACTATTTTCCAGGAGCCGATGACGTCGCTCTCGCCGCTCCACACGGTCGGCAACCAGATCAGCGAGGTCTTGCTGATCCACACCAAGGCAGACAAGAAGGAGGCACGCGAGCGCACCGAGGAAATGCTCGGCCTCGTCGGCTTTTCCAATCCGAAACGCACCTACGACATGTATCCGTTCGAGCTCTCGGGCGGCATGCGGCAGCGCGCGATGATCGCCATGGCGCTGATCTGCAAGCCGGCGCTGCTGATCGCCGACGAGCCGACCACGGCGCTCGACGTGACGATCCAGGCACAGATCCTCGAACTGCTGCGCGACCTGCAGGCCAAGCTCGGCATGGCGATGCTGCTGATCACCCACGACCTCGGCGTCGTCGCCAATATGGCCGACGAAGTGGTGGTCATCTATCACGGCGAGATCATGGAAGCCGGCCCGGTCGAAGCAATCTTCCGCAACCCGCAACATCCCTATCTCAAGGCCCTCATGGCCGCGGTTCCGCATTTCGACATGAAGCCAGGCGAACGGCTGAAGGCCCTGCGGGACGTCCCGGTCAATCTGGAATCGCTGATCGGCAAGAAGAAGCCGGTCGAAAAGGAAGCGCCCGGCGTGCTCCTTTCCGTCGCCAATCTTTCCAAGACCTACAAGACGCGCAAGCGTAGCTTCTTCGGTGGCCAGGAAGCCACCATCTTGCGCGCTGTCGACGATGTCAGCTTCGATATCCGCCGCGGCGAATGTCTGGGGCTCGTGGGCGAATCGGGCTGCGGCAAAACGACCGTCAGCAAAATTCTCATGCGCGCGGTCACGCCTGATAGTGGCACGGTGACGTTCAACGACGGCAAGGATGTGATCGACGTCCTCTCCGTCAAGGGGTCGGAACTGCAGGACCTTCGCACCAAGATCCAGATGGTGTTTCAGGATCCGGTTTCCTCGCTTTCGCCGCGCATGACGGTGCGCAATATCCTTAGCGAGCCTCTCGAAATCCATGATCGCGGCAACAGTGCCGAGCGCAAGGCCAAAGTCGAGGCGCTGATGGGCGCGATCGGCCTCGACCGGCGCTATCTCAACCGCTATCCGCACAGTTTCTCCGGCGGCCAACGCCAGCGCATCGGAATTGCCCGCGCGCTCGCTCTCGGCCCTAAGCTTGTCATCCTTGATGAACCGGTCTCGGCCCTCGACGTATCCGTGCAGGCACAGATCCTCAATCTTCTGAAGGATCTGCAGAAGGAGTTGGGGCTCACCTACCTCTTCATCTCGCACAACCTCGCAGTCGTCGACTACATGGCAGACCGCATCGCCGTCATGTGCAAGGGCCGTATTGTCGAGATCGCGCCGCGCGAAATCATTCTGCGCAATCCGGTTCACCCCTATACCAGGTCATTGCTTGCCGCCGTTCCCTTCCCGGATCTCGACCGGCCGCTCGACTTCAAGGCGCTGCAGGAAAATGGTGCAGCCGACAAGCAGAACTGGGGCCCGGTCTTCAGGGCGGACCACGATGACGCCTCCGAACTTGCCTTTGCCGATCTCGGCGGCGGCCATCTGGTGCGCGCCCGCAAGGGTGCCGATGCGAAGGAACTGGTCTGATGGTGACGCGCCGTATCTTTCTCGGCGGCCTGATCGGCTCGGCCATCGCGCCTTCCGTGCTCCGGGCACAGCAGCTCGCCGAGCCAGAAATTTTGAGGGCCAGGGTCGCTGACGGCAGTCTGCCGCCAATGGCCGAGCGCATTCCGACTGAGCCGCGTATCGTCAATCTCAAGGAGATGGGCCGCGTGCCCGGCACCTATGGCGGCAATGTGCGCACCATCATCGGCGGTGTGCGCGATATCCGCTACATGACCGTCTACGGCTATTCGCGGCTGGTTGGCTACGACACCAAGCTGCAGTTCCAGCCCGATATCCTGCGCGATTTCACCTCGGAGAATGACACTGTCTTCACCTTCCGGCTGCGCGAGGGGCACAGATGGTCGGACGGTCATCCCTTCACGGCGGAAGCCTTCCGCTACTGGTGGGAAGACGTCATCCTCAACAAGGAACTGACGCCCGGCGGCGGCGCGCTGGAGCTGCGTCCGCACGGCTCCCTGCCGCGCTTCGAAGTGCTCGACGAGCTGACTGTGCGCTACAGCTGGGACAAGCCCAACCCGGTTTTCCTGTCGGCGCTTGCCGGACCTCTGCCGCTCGTTATCTATGGCCCGGGCCATTACCTGAAACAGTTCCACAAGGGCTTTCAGGACAAGGCCAAGCTTGAAGAGCTGATGAAGAAGAACCGCGCCAAGAAATGGGCCGACCTGCACATCAAGATGGCGCTCGCTTCCCGGCCCAACAATCCCGATCTGCCGACGCTCGATCCCTGGCAGAACCGCACGGCGCCGCCGGCCGACCAGTTCGTCTTCGAGCGTAATGCCTTCTTCCACCGCGTCGACGAGAATGGCATGCAACTGCCCTATCTCGATCGCTTCATCCTGAACGTCTCGTCTTCCTCGATCATCGCCGCCAAGGCCGGCGCGGGCGAATCCGACCTGCAGGCGACGGGCATCGACTTCAATGACTACACCTTCCTGAAAGAGGCGGAAAAGCGCTTCGCTGTGAAGGTCAATCTCTGGAAGGTGGCGCGCGGCTCGCGCATCACGCTGTTGCCGAACCTCAATGTCGCCGACGAAACCTGGCGCGCGCTGTTCCGCGACGTACGCTTCCGCCGAGCCCTGTCGCTGGCAATCGACCGGCATGAGATCAACATGGTGGCCTTCTACGGCCTCGGCAAGGCGAGTGCCGATACGGTGCTGCCGGAAAGTCCGCTCTTCAAACCGGAATATGCCGACGCCTATGTGAATTTCGACCCTGACACGGCCAATAAGCTGCTCGACGAACTCGGCCTCGACAAGCGCGACAGCGATGGTATCCGCCTGCTGCCTGATGGACGCCGCGCCGAGATCACCGTCGAGACAGCCGGCGAGAGCAATCTCGACACGGACGTTCTGGAACTCGTGCACGATCACTGGGCCAATATCGGTCTGGCGCTCTTCACCCGCACCTCGCAGCGCGACGTCTTCCGCAATCGCGCCATGAGCGGTTCGATCATGATGTCGATCTGGTACGGGCTGGATAACGGCGTGCCGACCGCCGACATGTCTCCCTATGGACTAGCCCCTACGCTGGATGACCAGCTTCAATGGCCGCTCTGGGGCATGTACTATCTTTCGGCCGGTCAGGAGGGCAAGGCGCCCGATCTGCCGGAGGCGGCCGAGCTTGTGGATCTCCTGAACCAGTGGGGCGCAAGTGCTACGACGGAAGAGCGTGAGGTTATCTGGCACAAGATGCTGTCCCTCTATACCCAGCAGGTCTTTTCGATCGGCCTCATCAACAGCACGCTACAGCCGATCCTCAGATCCGCCAAAATGCAGAACGTGCCGGAGCACGCGCTCTACGGCTTCGATCCAACCTCCTTCCTCGGCGTCTACATGCCGGACACCTTCTGGTTCAAGGAGGCCTGAGCGATGATCCGTTATATCCTCTGGCGTATCGCCGCCATGGTGCCGACCCTGCTCGTGATATCGGCGCTGGTCTTCGTCATTATCGAATTGCCGCCCGGCGACTTCTTCGAAAGCCAGATCGCCGAACTGCGCGCCCAGGGCGAGACCGCAAACCTGCAGGAAATCGAGGAGCTGCGCCATCAATACGGCTTCGACCAGCCGGAGATCGTGCGCTACTTCTTCTGGGTCGGGGGAATGCTGCATGGCGATTTCGGCTATTCCTTCGAATATCAGCTGCCGGTTTCCGACGTCGTGGGCGACCGATTGTGGCTGACGATCCTCGTCTCCTTCACGACCATCCTTCTAACCTGGCTGATCGCCTTCCCGATCGGCATCTATTCGGCAACCCATCAATATAGCTGGGGCGATTACGGCCTGACCTTCCTCGGCCTGCTCGGTATTGCAATTCCGAACTTCATGCTGGCGCTGATCCTGATGTATTTCGCCAATGTCTGGTTCGGTCTTTCCATCGGCCATCTGATGGACCAGCAATATCTCAACCAGCCGATGAGCTGGGAAAAGGCGAAGTCGATCCTCGCGCATCTCTGGATTCCCGTCATCATCGTCGGCACGGCCGGCACGGCCGGCATGATCCGCCGCCTGCGCGCCAATCTGCTCGACGAGATGCAGAAGCAATATGTGACGACGGCGCGCGCTAAGGGCCTGCATCCGATGCGGGCGCTGGTCAAATATCCGCTGCGCATGGCGCTCAACTTCTTTGTCGCAGATATCGGCTCGATCCTGCCGTCGATCATTTCGGGTGCGGAAATCGTCGCCATCGTTCTGTCGCTGGAAACGACCGGGCCAATGCTGATCAAGGCGCTGCAAAGCCAAGACATGTACCTTGCCGGCTCCTTCCTGATGTTCCTCGCCTTCCTGAACGTCATCGGCGTCTTGATTTCCGATATCGCCCTTGGCTTCCTCGATCCCCGCATCCGTCTGCAAGGCAGGAGCACCAAATAATGTCGCCCCTACCCGCGCCCGGTGCGCCGCTGCCGCACTATGTTTCGACTGCCCCGTTCGATCCGATCGCAACGGAGACGATGACCTCGGCACAGTCGCGTATCCACCTTGCCTCGCAGAAGCAGCTCATGTGGTGGAAGTTCAAACGCCACAAGCTGGCGCTGGCTTCAGGCATTTTCCTTGCCGCCGTCTACCTGATGATCTTGATCGTGGAGTTCCTGGCGCCTTACGGGCTCCATACCCGCAACGTCGATTTCATCCATTCGCCGCCACAGCGCGTCCATCTTTTCGACAGCGAGGGCAATTTCGTCGGTCCGTTCGTCTATGGACGGCAGATGACGCTCGATATCGATACGCTGCACCGGCTATACAGCGACAAGCAAAACGACATCCAGCCGATCCGCTTTTTCTGCCGTGGTGATGGCTACAAGTTTTGGGGGCTCGTCGCCGCCAACTATCATCTTGTATGCCCGGCGATCGGTGGACAGATGTTCCTGCTCGGAACCGATCGTCTCGGCCGTGACGTGCTGTCGCGTATCCTCTACGGTGCAAGAATCTCACTCACCATCGGCCTGATCGGCATCTCCATCAGTTTCGTGCTCGGCATCGTCATCGGCGGGCTCGCCGGCTATTGGGGCGGCATCTTCGATCTTGTCGTGCAGCGACTGATCGAAGTCCTGCAATCCCTTCCATCGCTGCCGCTCTGGATGGCGCTGGCTGCCATCATGCCGGTGACCTGGAGCCCGATCGTCATCTATTTCGGCATCACCGTCATCCTTGGCATTATCGACTGGACGGGGCTTGCCCGCGCCGTGCGCTCCAAGCTTCTGGCCTTGCGCGAGGAAGATTATGTGCAGGCCGCCCAGCTTATGGGGGCTAGCACACCGCGCGTCATTGGCCGGCATCTGGTGCCGGGCTTCATGTCGCATCTGATTGCATCCGCCACCATCTCCATTCCGGGCATGATCCTCGGCGAGACGGCGCTTTCCTTCCTCGGCCTCGGCCTCCGGCCACCCATTACCAGCTGGGGCATCCTGCTGACGGAGGCCAAGAGCGTCAGCGTCATCGCCTTCTATCCGTGGCTGCTGTTTCCGATCGTTCCGGTAGTCCTGGTGATTTTGGCATTCAATTTTCTGGGAGACGGCTTGCGCGATGCGGCAGATCCCTACAAATAGCGGTGAATTCGGCGGGGTGTTTCACCTCCGCCGCATCGTGGCCTCCGGCATGCGGGGGTGGTAGAAGTATGTCGTCCACCTCAAGGGGCACACCGATGGCCAGACGTCTCGAAGATGCGCGCATCCTCATGTACAGCCATGATACATTCGGCCTTGGCCACCTGCGCCGCTGCCGGGCGATCGCCCATGCCCTCGTCGAGGATTATCGCGGCCTGAATATTCTGATCATATCGGGCGCGACGATTGCCGGGGCCTTCGACTACCGTGCCCGAGTCGACTTCGTGAAAATCCCGAGCGTCATCAAGCTGCGAAACGGCGAATATACGTCACTCGCCAGCCATATCGACCTTCAGGATACACTGAAGATGCGCGAATCGAGCATCCGGCACACCGCCGAGACCTTTCAGCCCGACATCTTCATCGTTGACAAGGAGCCGATGGGGCTAAAAGGCGAGGTCGAGGAAACGCTCGCCTATCTGAAGGCTCGCGGCACCACTCTGGTGCTGGGCCTTCGCGAGGTCATGGACGCGCCGCATCTGCTCGAAGCCGAGTGGAAGAAAAACGGCATCATGCAGAAGATCGATCAGTATTACGACAGCATCTGGGTCTATGGACCACCGGATTTCTACGACCCGCTGGTCGGCCTCGACGTGCCCTCGGGCGTCCGCCGCAAGATGGATTTCGTCGGCTTCCTGCAGCGCAGCGTTTCCAAGGGCAAGAACTCGCTGAATGCCCGCAAGGACGATTATATCCTGGTGACGACCGGCGGCGGCGGTGATGGCTCCGATCTCGTCCACGACGTCATGAACGCCTATGAGGCCGACGAGACGCTGACACAGAAAGCGCTTGTCGTGCTCGGTCCCTATATGCCGGCCGCCGAGCGCGCGAAACTCGTGCGCAAGGGCGAGAACATTCCCTATATCGAGGTGATCGAGTTCGACAATCACATGGAGGAATTGATCGACGGTGCCACTGCCGTTGTCGCCATGGGTGGTTACAACACCTATTGCGAGATCCTCTCCTTCGACAAGCCCGCCCTTATCGTCCCGCGCGTCGCCCCGCGCGAGGAGCAGCTTCTGCGTGCCCGCCGCGCCAGCGAACTCGGCCTGGTCGACATGCTGCTGCCGGAGCAATCCGGAGACCCGACTATCATGGCCGAAACGCTGAAGCGCCTGCCCTCGCGGCTTCCGCCATCGAAAAGCGGCAGCAACATGCACCTGGAGGGGCTGAATCAGATTTCCCGCACGGTTGGTGGATGGCTGGACGGCCGTGGACGCCACCTTTCTCTCGTAGGCGCAGAATAAAGAGCCTTCCTTTGCCGCCACGCCGCAAGATTCTCGTCGTGCTGAAAGGCTATCCCCGCCTTTCGGAAACCTTCATCGCCCAGGAATTGCTCGGTCTCGAAAAGGCCGGCTTCGACCTGACGCTGATCTCCATGCGTCGACCGACCGACAAGAAGCGTCATCCCGTGCATGACGAGATCAAGGCGCGCGTCGTCTATCTGCCGGAATATCTGCACGAAGAGCCGATCCGCGTATTGAAAGGTCTTTTCGCCGGTTTTTCCAGGCCAGGCTTCGGCGCACTGATGAAACGGTTCTTCGCCGATCTGCCGCGCGATATCTCCCGCAATCGTTTCCGCAGGCTCGGCCAGGCGCTGGTACTGGCGCGCGAATGGCCCGACAAGGGCGAGTGGCTGCATGCCCATTTCATCCATACACCTGCCTCAGTGACCGAATATGCGAGCATCCTGACGGGCACGCCTTGGACCTGCTCGGCCCATGCCAAGGATATCTGGACTTCGCCCGACTGGGACCTTGGCCAGAAGCTCGGAAGTGCCCGCTGGGCAGTCACCTGTACCCGCAGCGGCTACGAACACATGAAAGCGCTGACGGCGCGCAAGGATGCGGTACATCTGAGTTATCACGGCCTCGACCTCGCTCGCTTCGGCCATTTTGCAGGCGAGCGCTCGAACCGCGATGGCAGCGATTCCGCCGATCCCGCCTTCATTCTCAGCGTCGGCCGGGCGGTGGAAAAGAAAGGCTATGACGTGCTGCTGCGCGCCCTTGCCCTGGTGCCTCGGGAAATCAACTGGCGCATGGATCATATCGGCGGCGGCGAGGAGCTTTCCAAGCTGAAAAAGCTCGCCGCGGAACTCGGCCTCGCCGACCGAATCACCTGGAAGGGTGCACTGGCGCAGGAAGACGTGCTCGATCACTATCGCCGCGCCGACATCTTCGCCCTTGCCTGCCGCATCGCCGCCAACGGCGACCGCGACGGGCTGCCGAATGTGCTCGTCGAAGCATCCAGCCAGCGGCTCGTCTGTCTCTCCACCAATGTTTCAGGCGTGCCGGAGCTGCTGAGCGATGGCGAGAACGGCCTTGTCGTGCCACCGGAAGATCCGGCAGCCCTTGCAAAAGCGCTTGAGACGGCGATCCGCAATCCCGATCTGCGCAAGCGGCTGGGGGATGCGGCCGAAGAGCGCGTGCGCGGCCATTTCGATTATCACTCCAGCATCCGGCAGTTGAGCGGCCTGTTCGAGGCAGAATGGCAGAAGGCGTCATGACGGCTCCCCGCATCTTCTTTTATGTCCAGCATCTGCTCGGCATCGGCCATATTGCGCGCGCCAGCCGTATCGCCAATGCGCTGGTAAAGGATGGCTTCGACGTCACGGTCGTCACCGGCGGCCTGCCGGTGCCAGGCTTTCCCGGCGAAGGCGTGAAGACCATCGAGCTGCCGCCGGTGGTCGCCAGCAATATCGGCTTTTCCGGCCTTGCCGATGCCGATGGGCAGGCAGCAGGCGAGGAGTTCCTTTCAAGGCGCCGCGACCTGCTTCTCAAAGCCTTCGACGAGGCAAAGCCAGATGTCGTCATCGTCGAGGCCTTCCCCTTTGGCCGCCGGCAGATGCGTTTCGAACTGCTGCCCCTGCTCGATGCGATCGAAAGGGCCAACCCGCGGCCGAAGCTTTTGAGCTCCGTGCGCGATATTCTGCAGGAAAACCGCAAGGCCGGCCGTGACGAGGAAACCGTCAAGCTGGTCAAGGAGCATTTCGATGCCGTGCTGGTCCATGGCGATCCGAACTTCGTGCGTCTGGAGGATACGTTCCCGCTGACGCCTGAGATCGCTGATCGAATTCGTTACACCGGTCTCGTTGCCCCGCCGCCCGCACCCGAACCATCCGAGACGTTCGACATTATCGCTTCGGCAGGCGGCGGCGCCGTCGGGCTGGAGCTGATCCGCGCCGCGCGGGATGCGGCGGTACTCTTGCCTGCCGATATCAAATGGCTGCTGATCACCGGCCCCAACCTTCCCGCGGCTGATTTTGCCCTATTGTCGCAGGATGCGCCTGCCAATGTCACGCTGGTACGGTTCCGCAAGGATTTCCCCTCGCTGCTGCGTGGTGCCAAAGTCTCGATCTCGCAGGCTGGCTACAACACGGTCGGTGACCTGCTTCGCACCCAGTGCCGCTCGATCCTCATCCCCTTCGTGGCGGCAGGCGAGACAGAGCAAACCGTGCGGGCCGAACGGTTGCAGGCACTTGGCCTTGCCGAAATCCTGCCGGAGGCGGGCTTGACGCTCGACGATGTCAAAACCGCTGTCGAACGCGCACTTGCAGCACCGTTGCGCCCGGCCGTTTCGCTGGATTTAGACGGTGCCGCAAAAAGTGCAGCCATCATTCGTTCAATGATCGGCTGAAACCCTCGCCTATTCTAAAATTCATGTGATATAAGGAAAATTCCGGCGAGAATCGGCGTTTCGACATCAGTCCGCTCCGCCTTGTTTTCGTTGCGATATCGGCGGTCTGACTGCATGGTCCTGTACTCGGAGATTCCCCCTTCCCCAGCATCAGGATTGCAGTGCGGACTTTTCCCACAGTCTGACGGTTAGCCATGGAAAAAAGCCTCGCGCGCTACATCTGGAAGAACACGCGGCTGCAGCAGCTCTGGATTCTGCTGGTCGTCGCCGCTTCCATGGTACCCTACTTCTTGTCCTTCGACTTGCCGAAGCAAATCGTCAACGGACCTATCCAGGGTGACGGCTTCGACGGGCCAGGTGCAAGACAGATTTTCATGCACATCGCCTATGACATCCCGCTGATCGGGCATGTCGAGTTCTTCAAGGGCCTGGAACTCAATCGCTTCCAGATGCTGATGGCGTTGAGCCTGGTCTTCCTGGCCCTGGTGGTGCTGAACGGCCTTTTCAAGTTCTACATCAATACTTACAAGGGCCGGCTCGGCGAGCGCATGTTGCGCCGCATCCGCTTCGAACTCATCGATCGCGTGCTGCGCTTCCCGCCTGCCCATTTCAAGCGGGTCAAATCCGCTGAAATCGCCACCATGATCAAGGACGAGGTGGAGCCGATGGGCGGCTTCACCGGCGACGCATTCGTCTCCCCCGCCCTTCTCGGTGGCCAGGCGATTACCGCACTTGCCTTCATCATCATTCAAAATTTCTGGCTCGGTATGATCGCGGCTGCCATTGTCGGCGTGCAGGCGGTGGTCATTCCCCGCATGCGCAAGCGTCTGCTCGAACTCGGCCGCCAGCGCCAGCTGACCGCACGTGAACTCTCGGGCCGCGTCGGCGAGATCGTCGACGGCATCGGCACGATCCACGGCAACGACACATCCAACTTCGAGCGCGCTGATATCGCGACCCGCCTCGGACGCATCTTCTCGATTCGCTACGACCTCTATCAGTGGAAATTCCTGGTCAAGTTCATCAACAACTTCCTGGCCCAGGTCACACCTTTTCTGTTTTATGCGATCGGCGGTTATCTGGCGCTGCAGGGTCGGCTCGACATCGGTCAGCTCGTCGCCGTTATTTCCGCCTACAAGGATCTGCCTGGCCCGCTGAAAGAATTGATCGACTGGGACCAGATGCGCCAGGACGTGCAGGTCAAGTACGCGCAGGTCTACGAACAATTCAATGTCGAGCCGCTGATCGACAGCCGTATCCAGGAACTCGCGACCGCGCCGGTGGCACCTCTGACGAGCGCCTTCGTCGTCACCAACCTCTCCGTCAGCGACGATAGCGGCGCACGTCTCGTCGATCACGTCTCGGTCGAGATCAAGCCGAACGAGACGGTTGCGATCGTCGGACCGAACGGCAGTGGTGCGGAAGCCTTCGCCGAAGCGCTTGGCCGCCTCGTCTGGCCGGATTCCGGCCGCATCACCATCGACGGACAGGACCTGCTGGATCTACCCGAATCCATCACTGGCCGGCGCATCTCCTATGCCTCTGCCGACAGCTATTTCTTCCACGGCACGCTGCGCGACAACCTGCTCTACGGCCTGAAGCACGCGCCGATGAAAGAGCCTGAATATGACGACAAGACAGCGCAGGAATATAAATGGCATGTCACGGAATCACAGAAGGCCGGCAATCCGATCCTCGATCTCAACAGCGACTGGGTCGACTATAACTCTGCCGGCGCCAAGGGACCTGAAGATCTGCTGAAAGCGATCCGGCCAGTACTCGACGCCGTGCTGATGTCGCAGGACATTCTGGATTTGGCATTGCGCTCGACCGTGAATACCGAAGTGCATACCGCACTTGGCAGCCATATCGTGGAGCTCAGAACATCGCTGCGCGAACGACTTGCCGCTGAAAATCTTGACGCCATCGTCGTGCCCTTTGATTTCGACGCCTACAACACGCAGGCGACTGTTGGCGAAAACCTGCTCTTCGGCACAATGAAACGGCCGCTGATGAACAACCGCCGGCTCGCCGGCCATCCCTATTTTCAGCAGCTCTTCCGCGACACCGGGCTGAGCACAGACCTTTACGCGATGGGCCTGGAAATTGCCGAGAACGCGGTGGAACTCTTCCACGACCTGCCGCCGGACCACCCTTTCTTCCAGCAGCTTACCTTCATGACGGCGGACGACATTCCGACCTACCAGGCATTGCTGCAGAAGCTGCAGGGCAAGCGCTTCGAGGACGCTACGCCCGAAGACCGGGCAAGCATCATCCGCCTGAGCTTTGCCTATATCGAACCACGGCACCGCTTCGGTCTGTTGACGCAGGCGCTGATGGACAAGATTGTCAATGCCCGCAAGCAGTTCCACCAAAATATCCCCGATGATCTCGCCGAGCTGATCGAGCGTTATGACATCAGCCGCTTCACGGCCTCCGCGAGCCTGATGGACAATGTGCTCTTCGGCCGCATCGCCTATCAGCAGGCCGATGCTTCCGATCGCATCCGCCTGATCATGGGCGAACTGTTCGATGCGCTCGATCTCTATGACGACGTATTGTCGATCGGGCTGGAATTCGATGTCGGCTCCGGCGGCAAGCGCCTGACAGGGGTACAGCGACAGAAACTCAATCTGGCGCGGGCGCTGCTCAAGCGTTCCGATTACTTTATCTTCAACCGGCCGATCCCGGCGCTCGACCAGCGCATCCAGGACCAGATTACCCACAACATCATTGAAGACCTTCACGAGGAAGGCAAACGCCCGGCAATTATCTGGGTGTTGTCCAACGCCAAGCTGGCGGAAATCTTCGATCGAATATTGCTCTTCGATCGCGGCGATCTTGCCGAGGCGGGCAACTATCCGGAACTTTCCGAGAAAAACGGTATGTTCAAGGAACTGTTATCGTAATACTCTATTGGGGCGGCAGAGACGGCGCCTGCAAGGCGCTTGGAGTTGGTTTTTAGCGCATGATCAAGGACCATGCGGCAGGGGGTGTAGCACTCATGCTGTTGAGAGATGAAGTAGAAATGCTGCGGCGGGTGCCGATCTTCTCGAGGATCGCACCAGCGAAACTCAAGCTCTTGGCCTTCACCTCGGACCGCATGACGTACCACCCAGGCCAAAACCTGTTCCGTCAGGGCGATGTCGGCGACGCCGCCTACGTCGTTCTGTCAGGCACGGCCGATATCATCGTTTCCTCGCCTGCCGGCGAAATCAAGGTCGCCGATGTCGAGGTCAATTCCATTGTCGGCGAAATCGCCATTCTCTGCGATGTCTCGCGTACCGCGACGGTGCGCGCCACCTCACCGCTCGAAGTCCTGCGCATCAGCAAGGAACATTTCCTCAAGCTTCTGAGCGATTTTCCGGAGATGGCCGTGGAGATCATGCGTGTGCTCGCGGACCGGCTCAACCATACGACTGCCGAACTGACCGCCGCACGTTCAGCCAAGCAGCCGCAGATGGCGCAGTGAAACTCCGAAAATAGATTGTAAACGAAAAGGCCCGCCGGGTTTCCCCGGCGGGCCTTTTCGTTGTGTCCTTCGGTGCCCTACTCGCGCTGTTCCAGCGCCCTGTTGAAGGCGAGGGCAGCGAGCGTGCAAATCGCACCCGACAGCAGGTAGTAGCCGACGAAGGTCAGGCCGAACTCACTGGACAGGCTGAGTGCGACAAGCGGTGCGAAGCCCGCGCCAATGAGCCAGGCAAGGTCGGAGGTGAAGGCAGCACCCGTATAGCGATAGCCGCGGCCGAAGCGCGAGGAGATCGAACCGGTCGCCTGGCCGAAGGAAAGGCCGAGCACGCCGAAGCCGATGATGACGAAGGCATCGTGGCCGCTATTGCCGGCGCCGATTAGGAATGGACCAACGAAGCTGAAGATCGCGATCAGCACCGCGCAGATCGCCAGTTGCTTACGCCGGCCGATACGATCGGCAATCACACCCGACGCAATGATCGCGAAGATACCGACCATGGCGCCAACGACCTGAACCACCATGAAGGCGCCGATCGGCTGGTTGCCATAAAGGTTCATCCAGCTGAGCGGGAAGATCGTGACGAGGTGGAACATGGCAAAGCTTGCGAGCGGCACGAAAGCGCCGATCAGGATATCGCGGCCGTGGACGCGCAGTACGTCGAGGATTGGTGCTGCTTCGAGCTCATGCTGTTCGAGCAGCGTGCCGAATTCCTTGGTCATGACGAGGCGAAGACGGGCAAAAAGCGCGACGACATTGATCGCGAAGGCCACGAAGAACGGATAACGCCAGCCCCACGAGAGGAAGTCCTCCGAGGAAAGATTGGCGACAAAGTAACCGAACAGGATGCTCGCCAGCGCAAAACCGATGGGCGCGCCGAGCTGCGGGATCATTGCGTACCAGCCGCGGTGATTCGGCGGCGCGTTAAGTGCGAGCAGGGAAGCGAGACCGTCCCAGGCACCACCGAGCGCAAAACCCTGGCCCAGGCGGAAAAGTGCCAACAGCGCAATCGACCAGTAGCCGATTTCATCATAGCCCGGCAGGAAGGCAATCGATGCCGTCGAACCACCGAGCAGGAAGAGTGCGATGGTGAGCTTGGTGCCGCGTCCATAGAGGCGGTCGATGGTCATGAAGACAACCGAGCCGACGGGACGGGCGAGAAACGCCAGCGAGAAAATCGCGAAGGAATAGAGGGTGCCCGTCAGCCGATCCGGCGCGAAGGGAAATACAAGTTGTGGAAACACGAGTACGGATGCGAGGCCGTAAACGAAGAAATCAAAAAATTCAGACATGCGACCGATCACCACGCCGACCGCGATGCTGCCGGGCGAAACCGGTTTGTCATCGTGGATGCGCCGCGCATCCCGTTCCAGCGATGAAGATGATGGTCCTAAATGGGCTACAGTAGCCATATGAAACGCCTCCCTCGTTCAAGGTGCTTTTTACAAAGCACCTCAAGCTGATCTTGTTCCATATTTGCAGCTTATCAAGTCCTGATCGCGCAAATAGTTGACGTCGAATTCTCAAAAAACGATGCGACGTCAAAATCGCGTGATACCTATCCCAACCTATTCCAGAGTTTTATTGGGCAAGGCCCTGCTTTTCAGCTATACACAAGGCGGCGCCGGAGAAATTCCTTCTTACTGTTATCAGGATTTTAGGGGCGCCGTGGAAGCTGACTTCTCCCGCGGTGCAAAATGCATGTTGCACTGCGACCAAAGACCTCATATCGCTGCTTGTGCCAGTGCTTTAGTCGGCAATTGAACGAAACAAAAAGAGCTTAGAGACGTGCAAAAACTGCCAAAGTTTTCCCGCCTTCTATTAATCTTGCCGCTGTTTTTTTTGGCAGGATGCAACTTGGTAGTCATGTCGCCTTCGGGCGATATTGCTGCCCAGCAACGCGACCTCATCATCGTCTCGACGGTGCTGATGCTTCTGATCATCATTCCGGTGATCTTCCTCACACTGTTTTTCGCCTGGCGTTACCGGCGCTCAAATACGGCCGCGAACTACGCGCCCGAATGGCATCATTCCACGCGTCTCGAAATCGTGATCTGGGCAGCACCGCTCGCCATCATCATCGCGCTCGGCGCGGTCACCTGGATTTCGACACATAAGCTTGATCCCTATCGGCCGCTTGACCGTATCGACGCGGAGCGCGCCATTCCGGCAGATACCAAGCCGCTGACCGTCGAGGTCGTGGCGCTCGACTGGAAATGGCTGTTCTTATACCCGGACCTCGGCATTGCGACCGTCAACGAGCTCGCAGCACCGGTTGATGTCCCGATCAGTTTCAAGATTACCTCCTCGTCGGTGATGAACTCCTTCTTCATCCCCGCCCTTGCCGGCCAGATCTACGCCATGCCGGGCATGCAGACGAGACTGCACGCCGTCATCAACAAGGAAGGCGAATATGACGGCTTCTCCGCCAATTACAGCGGCGAAGGTTTCTCGAATATGCGCTTCAAATTCCACGGCCTGAACCAGGAGGGCTTCGATGCCTGGGTGGCGCAGGTCAAGCAGCGCGGCACGATGCTCAACCGCGACGCCTATCTGAAGCTCGAAAAGCCGAGCGAGAAGGAGCCGGTGCGCTACTATGCCGGCGCCGACGCCGATCTCTACGACGCGATCCTCAACATGTGCGCCACACCCGGCAAAATGTGCATGAACGAGATGATGCACATCGACATGATGGGCGGCGGCGGCAAGGAAAGCGAAGCTAACCGCGAAAAGCTGACCTACGACAACCGCCATGCTGACGAAGGCATCGTCGCGCCCGCGGCGACGGTACCTGCAACAGGCGCTCCCGCACGCAGCGAGCCTGCCGAAAGCACCGATGGCAACAGCATGCAGAACATGCCCGGAATGGACATGCAGCATGATGGCCATTCCATGCCCGGCATGAGCAATGGCGGCGGTCCTGCGCCTGCGCAGCTCAACAATAACAATTAACCTGGCGCTTTGCGTCGTAAGACATAATGAACGGGTTGTTCCATGTTTTCCAATCCTGACCTCCTGAAGTTCATCTTCGGCCGGTTAACCCTCGACGCGATCCCGTATCACGAGCCCATTCTGGTCGTGACGTTTATCGGCGTCGTCATCGGCGCCATCGCGGTGCTCGGCGTCATCACCTATTTCAAGTTCTGGGGTCCGCTCTGGCGCGACTGGATCTGCAGTGTCGACCACAAGAAGATCGGCATCATGTACGTGATTCTGGCCGTCATCATGCTGCTGCGCGGCTTCTCCGACGCGCTTCTGATGCGTGGCCAGCAGGCGATCGCCTTCAACGGCAATGAAGGCTACCTGCCGCCGCACCATTACGACCAGATCTTCACCGCCCACGGCGTCATCATGATCTTCTTCGTGGCGATGCCCTTCGTCACCGGCCTCATGAACTTCGTGGTGCCGCTGCAGATCGGCGCGCGCGACGTCTCCTTCCCGTTCCTCAACAACTTCTCGTTCTGGATGACGACGGCGGGCGCGATCATCATCATGATCTCGCTCTTCATCGGCGAATTCGCCCAGACCGGCTGGCTCGCCTATCCGCCGCTTTCGGGTGCCGCCTATAGTCCCGGCGTCGGCGTCGACTATTATATCTGGGGCCTGCAGGTCGCCGGTGTCGGCACCACGCTATCGGGCATCAACCTGATCGCCACCATCGTGAAGATGCGCGCGCCGGGCATGACCTTCATGAAGATGCCGGTTTTCACCTGGACGGCACTCTGCACCAACATCCTGATCGTCGCCTCCTTCCCGATCCTGACCGCAACGCTCGCTCTCCTGTCGCTCGACCGCTATGCCGGGACGAACTTCTTCACGAACGACCTCGGCGGCAATCCGATGATGTATATCAACCTCATCTGGATCTGGGGCCATCCGGAAGTCTACATCCTCGTCCTGCCGGCCTTCGGTATCTTCTCGGAAGTGGTTGCGACCTTCTCCGGCAAGCGCCTGTTCGGCTACGCGTCGATGGTCTACGCCACCTGCGTGATCATGATCCTGTCCTACCTCGTGTGGTTGCACCACTTCTTCACGATGGGTTCGGGCGCTTCCGTCAACTCGTTCTTCGGCATCACCACGATGATCATTTCGATCCCCACCGGGGCGAAGATGTTCAACTGGCTTTTCACCATGTATCGCGGCCGTATCCGCTACGAGGTGCCGATGCTCTGGACGGTCGGCTTCATGGTGACCTTCGTCATCGGCGGCATGACCGGCGTCATGCTTGCCGTTCCTCCTGCAGACTTCGTCTTGCATAACTCGCTGTTCCTGATCGCGCATTTCCACAACGTGATCATCGGCGGCGTCCTGTTCGGCATGTTCGCCGGCGTGAACTACTGGTTCCCGAAGGCCTTTGGCTTCAAGCTCGATCCCTTCTGGGGCAAGATGAGCTTCTGGTTCTGGCAGATCGGCTTCTGGTTCGCCTTCATGCCGCTCTATATCCTTGGCCTGATGGGCGTCACCCGTCGCATGAGCCAGTTCGATGATCCGTCGCTGCAGATCTGGTTCATCATTGCTGCCTTCGGCGTCGGGCTGATCGCTCTCGGCATCGCGTCCTTCCTGATCCAGATCGTCGTCTCCTTCAGAAAGCGCGAAGAACTGCGTGATGACAGCGGTGATCCATGGGATGGCCGCACGCTGGAATGGTCGACCTCTTCGCCGCCGCCGGATTACAACTTCGCCTTCACGCCGGTCGTGCACGATCATGACAGCTGGTATGACATGAAGAACCGCGGCTACGAGCGCCCGCTCGGCGGCTTCAAGCCGATCCATATGCCGAAGAACACCGGCACCGGCGCGATCCTGTCGGCCTTCAGCATTACGCTCGCCTTCGGCCTGATCTGGTACATTTGGTGGATGGTCGTGCTCTCCGCCGTCGCCATGTTCGTCGTCGCGATCGGCCACACGTTCAACTACAAACGCGACTTCTACATCCCCTCGGACGAAGTCACCGAAACGGAAGGCAAGCGCACACAATTGCTTGCCGAGCAGGTGTAAGAGACCATGAGCGATCATACTATCGACACGGCCGAGAAGCCTGAATTCTACCTCACCGAAGATCATCATCCGGAGAACAGCACCAATCTGGGCTTCTGGCTCTACCTGATGAGCGACTGCCTGATCTTCTCGGTGCTGTTTGCCACTCACGCCGTGCTCGGCCGCAACTATGCGGCCGGTCCGTCGCCGGCCGATCTCTTCGATCTGCCGCTGGTGGCCATCAACACCTCGATGCTGCTGCTCTCCTCCATCACCTACGGCTTTGCGATGCTGCAGATGGAGAGAAACGCTAAGGCGGAAACGCTGTTTTGGCTGGCAATCACCGGCCTCTTCGGCGCAGCCTTCATCGGCCTCGAACTCTACGAGTTCGTGCACCTGATCCACGAGGGCGCCGGCCCGCAGCGCAGCGCCTTCCTGTCGTCCTTCTTCACGCTGGTCGGCACACACGGTCTGCACGTGACCTTCGGCCTCGTGTGGCTGGTGACCCTGATGGTGCAGGTGTCCATGCATGGTCTGATCGAAGCCAACCGCCGACGCCTCATGTGCCTTTCCATGTTCTGGCACTTCCTCGACGTCGTCTGGATCGGCGTCTTTTCCTTCGTCTACCTGATGGGAGTTCTCGGATGAGTTCGCAAGCACCCGTACATGAGGATGCCCACGAGGCTCATCACGGCCACAGCCACGGACATCAGGCTGGTCACGGCACCTTCAAGAGCTACATGACGGGCTTCGTCCTGTCCGTCATCCTGACCGCCATTCCCTTCTGGCTGGTCATGGGCGGCGTCTTCGAAAACCATACCGTAACTGCCATTTTCGTGATGGCGCTCGCCGCCGTGCAGATCGTCGTTCACATGATCTTCTTCCTGCACATGAACACGAAGTCGGAAGGCGGCTGGACGATCATGGCGCTGATCTTCACGATCATCATTGTCGCCATCGCGCTCTCGGGCTCGCTCTGGGTCATGTATCACCTGAATACGAACATGATGCCCATGAGCCCTGAAATGATGAAAAACATGCCGTAACGGCAAAGGAGCGGGCGGCGGCAACGCCGCCCGTTGCGGTTATCGATGACCGATATCTCTTCCGACCATCCGGACAGCCCGCGTTCGCCCGTCACTCTGGCGATCCTGGGATTTGGGCTTCTGGCTCTCGTCGCCGCATTGATCGCCCTCGGCACCTGGCAGGTCCATCGCCTTTCCTGGAAGCTCGATCTGATCGCCCGCGTCGATGCGCGCGTCCATGCCGAACCCGTCGCGCCGCCCGCACAAGCCGACTGGAACAAGGTCAATCCCGCCGATGATGAATACCGGCGGGTAACGGCATCAGGCATTTTCGAGAACGACAAGGAAACGCTGGTCACGGCCTCGACAGCGCTCGGCAGCGGCTATTGGGTGCTGACGCCGCTGAGGCTCGCGGATGGAAGCGCGATCCTCGTCAATCGCGGTTTTGTCCCGCCTGACCGTCGCGATCCGGGCTCGCGACCGGAAAGCGAGCTCGGCGGACAGGCCAGGGTCACCGGACTGATGCGCATGACAGAGCCGAAGGGCATGCTGCTTCGTTCCAACGAGCCGGCTTCCGATCGGTGGTATTCGCGCGATGTCACGGCCATTGCCGGGAAGCGCGGTCTTGCGAACACCGCCCCCTTCTTCATCGATGCGGACGCGACGCCCAATGCCGGTGGTGTGCCCGTGGGTGGACTGACAGTACTCGATTTCCCCAACAACCACCTTGTTTACGCCATCACGTGGTATGTGCTGGCGCTCATGGTGGCGGGGCTCCTAGCCTATATCATACGGAGCGAGATCAGAATCCGCAGAGCCTCTTAGCGAGGCGTCTATTGGGCAATGCGATTGATCGCCTCTGCCAGCTGCGCCTGCGAGAAGGGCTTGCCGAGCCGTTGTATGTCGGTGATGCCGGAGCCCTCGGGAATCTCTGCAAAACCGGTCGCAAGTATGATCGGCATATCGGGCCATTCATTGCGAATGGCCACAGCAAGCTGTGAGCCTGTCATGCGCGGCATGGCGTGATCGGAGATTACCAGATCGACGTTTTCGATGCGAAGAATGTCGAGCGCGTCAGCTCCGGCCATCGCCTCGATTACGGTATGGCCGAGATCCTCCAGCATGAGCGTGGTGTTCATCAGAACCAACCCGTCGTCGTCGACGGCGAGGATACGCAGCGACCGTGAGCAATTTGCGGCTTCCGGCACGGATTGTTCAGGTTCTTTTACGATGCTTTCGGCTCCCGTAACAGGAAACCACAGCTCAGCTGTCGTGCCTTCACCGAGCCGGCTCTTCAGCACGAGCCTGCCGCCGGACTGGGCAGCGAGCCCCTGCACCATCGAGAGCCCGAGACCCGTTCCCTTGCCGATGCCCTTGGTCGTGAAGAACGGAGTCACCGCCTGCTTCAGCGTCTCGTCGTTCATGCCTTCTCCCTCATCGGCAACGGCGACGCACACATAGTGGCCGGCCGGCATTGTACCGCCGTCAGGCACGAATTCCTCAGTGGCTCTGATCCGAATAGGCCCGCCGCCAGGCATGGCGTCGCGGGCATTGACGACGAGGTTGAGCACCGCCGCCTCTAACTGGTTCGGGTCAGTCGCAATCATCGGCAGGCTCTCGGGAAACTCGGTCTCAAGCGTGGCGATCGGACCGAGGGAACGCGAGACCATGTCCATCATGCCGCGCAAAAGCGCGGAGACATCGATCTTTTCGACCTGTAACTCCTGTCGGCGGGAAAAGGCGAGCATGCGCTGGGTCAGCGCCGCACCACGCTGCGCACCGAGCATGGCATTGTCGACAAGCGGCGCCAGAGCAGGATCCTGTGGCATGCGCTTCTTGAGGATTTCGAGGCTCCCCAGCACCGCCATCAGGAGGTTGTTGAAATCGTGCGCGATGCCACCGGTCAACTGGCCGATGGCTTCCATCTTCTGTGCCTGGAAAAGCTCTTCGCGCGTTTGCTCCAGCGCACGCTGCGTCTCCATCTTCTCGGTGATGTCGCGGGTGATCTTGGCAAAACCAATAATATCGCCGAAATCATCCTTGATTGCGTCGATAACAATATGCGCCCAGAAGCGCGAGCCGTCCTTGCGTACTCGCCAGCCTTCCCTTTCGAAGCGCCCGTCCCGGCTGGCAGTTGCCAGGGCCCGCTCCGGCAATCCGCCGAGGCGGTCCTCGTCGGTATAAAAGGTGGAGAAATGCCGGCCAATAATCTCTTCCGAGGTATAACCCTTGATGCGCTCGGCGCCGGAATTCCAGCTTGCTACGTGGCCCTCAGGATCCAGCATGTAGATGGCATAATCGGAGACGCCTTGGACGAGCAGACGAAACTGCTCCTCGCTACGCTTTAGCGCGTTCTCGGCGGCCTTGCGCTCCGTCAGATCGCGAGTGATCTTGGCAAAGCCGATCAGCTCACCGGAGGCATCGCGGATCGGATCGATGATCACATGCGCCCAGAAGCGTGTACCATCCTTGCGCTGTCGCCAGCCTTCACCCTCGAAGCGCCCTTCCGTCGCGGCGATTCTGAGCGCGCGAGCGGGCAATCCAGCCTCCCGATCCGCATCCAGATAAAACCGGGAAAAATGCTGGCCGAGAATTTCCGAGGCGCGATAGCCCTTGAAACGCTGAGCGCCCGAATTCCAACTCGTCACATAACCTTCAGGGCTGAGCATGTAGATCGCATAGTCGGTGATCGCATCGACAAGGAGACGAAAACGCCCTTCGCCTTGAAGAGACGTGTCATATCGATCCACGGCTTCCATCTGCCCCTCTAAACGAATTACCAGCGCAGCATAACGCCGGCTCAGGCAGATGGTTCCAAAGGAAGTGACGAATTTCGCTAAACCGCCTGGCTTCGTGGATAGAAGCGCTCCGCAATTCGATCGGAGGCCGCGTAGGCCTGCGTAACGATTTCGGGCACGAGATCGATATCCGGCAGACTGCCGAGACCAAGCGGGCCGACAGCAAAAAGCCCATCGATCGACGAGCCGTCGTCCAAGAACGTTTCGCCGCGGGCATTGACAGCCAGGCCAAGCGCGAGCTCGTCAGGCATGGCAAGGCGCGCCGCCAGCAAGCTTTGAATCAGTGGAGCGGAAAGATCAGGCGCATGGCAGCGACAATCGACGATACGTTCGGCATGGATGACTTCTTCGCTCGACGAACCGGCCGGCGTGAAGAACAGGCCGCTGAGACCTCTGCGCCCGGCGCGGCCACGCCTGAGCACTGTACGACCTTCGGCAAGTTCCCGCTGAAGGCGCAGATGCATCGCCTCCGGCAGGCGGTTGCGGTGACTGTCATAGATCGCCCGCAGATGCCGGTTGAATTGCCGCTTCTCACGCGCCGGCAGCGACCGCCAGAGCGAACGGGCATGCTTGCGAAGGCCGTTCATGACCGACTGCCAGCTTTGCCCCTCCTCTTCCGCTTCACGGCAGGCCTGACGGATGAAACTAACGATGTCCGGCAGGTTTTGCGGCAGCGCTTCGGCCGGAAAAACCGGATCGGCGGAATTTGGTGTGTGGCTCTGCGGCAGGAAACCATGTCGCGAAATAATTGTCACCTGCCCGGCATAACCGGCGTCGCGAAGCTGCAGCAGCTGGTCTACGACCCTGATACCGCTGCCGAGCAGCACCGTATGCGGCCGGGCGACGAGACGCTGCGCCCTGACCGGCGACACCTCCGGCTCGTCGACCTCGGGTCGAGGCAGGCCGTAGCCTGTCGCGAGGATCACGGTATCGAAAAGCGGATTGGATGGATTTGCGCTTTCAAGCAGGAATCGGCTGCCGTGGCTCCTGCGAATTGCCACGACCGGATCGTGGCAGACCTGGACGGTGATATCCCGGCGGACGGCGAGTGCTTCTGAAAAGCGTTGGTAGACATAGTCGCTGAAGATTTCACGGGGGACGAAGATCTGCCGGAAGCCGGGAATTGCGGCCGGCACGGCGGCGCGGAATTCGGCGTTGCTACAAAGCCAGTCGTTGAAATCATCGGGATCGCCAAGCGAAACGGAGAGATCACGCACACGCGTATTGAGGATGGTCGAAGACCTTGCCGACGCCAACGCCTGTCCGCCGTTCACCGTGGAGTTCGGATCGAAAAGCTGAAGGTGAAAAGGCGCGCGCACGGTGCGCATCAACGCCACCGCCATCATCATGCCGGAAAAGCCGCGGCCGACGATCGCAATACGCGGCACGGCGGAAATCTGAGCCGCCGCACTCGCCTTACTCGAAAAAAGTCCCTGAACCGTCATCTCAACTCCCTTGCGGCTCATCCGCATGTGTTTCGATCAAGGTTTCAACGCAGGACGTCCGAGGTCATGCGTTGGGCAGGTTCACGCGGCCACGCAAAACGTTCACCACCGGCTCGGGTTCCATTGGAAACCGGCCTGGCTGGAAAAGATCCTCATCCCAGCCGCATAGTCTATTAAACTAGTCGTGTATGAAAGCGTGAAAAGCTCAATGTGGCAAGAGGTTTATTTTACCACCTGGCCAACACCCTGATCCAAAACGGAAAACGAGCCCCCGCCTAGGCGAGGATTTCGACGGTGTAGGAAAAGCGCGACGTTTCGCCCGGTGCAAGCACCTTGGTGTAAGGGCGTCCCTCAAGATCGTCAGAACCGCCATTTTCGGCAGCCGTCCCGTGCCAGGGCTCGACGCAGAGGAAAGGCGCGTCGGGCTTGGTCCAGAGCGCCAGATTGGGCAGGTTCTCGAAGCTGAAATGCATGGACGGACCGCCCTCAACTCCATAACGCAGGCCGGGCCCCGCACCTTCCGGAAAGATCATGGCATCCTGCTCGAACATGGAATGGTCGAGCACAAGCCTGCCTGCCGCAAAAGGCGAAGCAAGTTTCTTCGGCGAGATCAAGCCGCCCTCAAGCCGGACGAGCGCCGGCTCGGCTCCATTGTCCAGCGTGACCGTGTGCGGCTTGCTTTCAGCATCCGGCAGCGGCCAGCGGAAAGCGGTATGAAAACCGAGACCGAAAGGCATCGGCCTGATATCGCGGTTGGTGACTTCGGCGGCAACGGTTAAAGCCCGACCCTCGAGACTATGGATGACGGCCAGCAGGAAATCGAATGGATAAGCCGCCTTCGTCGCCTCTGAAGCAGCAAGTTCGTAGCGGCAACTCGCTTCGGACGAGGATGACAGCGCGAATTCACTGCGACGGGCAAAGCCGTGCTGGCCCATAGGGGCGCTGTGACCGGCAACCTTCAGAACGTCATTCGGCGCCTTGCCGACCATCGGAAACAGGATCGGCGAACGGCCGGTCCAAAAGGCGGCGTCGCCGTTCCAGACCCAGGAGCGGCCGTCGTTGGATGTCAGCGCCTGCATTTCGGCGCCGAGCGAGGAAACGTCGACAGTGAGAAACTGATTTGCGATCCGGACCGTGGATGACATCGAACGCCCTCTTCGTGCTGCTTGGCGAGCGGACCATACATGCGCGCGACATGGATTTCCACTGGCGATGCACAGCGCCGAGACTTTCGTTTTCCGGCAGACGAATCGGCCTGAGGCACGTAGTCAGCTGGGCGTGGCGGTAGCGTTACCGTTCAACGCGAGGAAGGCTCACGTAAAAATAACCAACTGGTGAATTCTTTACTTGAACCCCCTGTCGGAATCGGCAAATGTGGGTGCGCTATCAATCCCTTCATGGATTTGCCGTCTTTCCGGGCTCGCTTGGTCCGAGCACACATCTATTGGAAAAATACCGTGAGCAGCGATGCGTCCATACGCGCGACGAAGCCTTCGGCTTCGATGGCGCTTGCAACCGCGGCAGGGTGGGGCAAGGGCCTCTACACACTGTTCCGCATCACCGTCATGGCCTTCCGCCATCCTTGGCAAGCAGGTCTTGCCATCGGCGCGACCCTGATCGCCTCAACCTTCCAGCTCTTGATTCCCCGGTTACTCGGCCAGGCGGTCGACCATACGCAGGTGGCGCTTCACGGCGGCACGCTTGGGCAGCAGGCACAGGATGCGCTTTTGACGACGGCGCTGTTGCTGCTCGGCGCCAGTGTGCTCCGCGGCATCTTTACGATGATCCAGAACTATTACAGCGAGGCGGTCGGCCACCATATGGGCTATGAGCTGCGCCTTGCCTGCTACGAAAAGATCCAGCGTCTCTCTTTTTCCTTCCACGACACCGTGCATTCGGGCGACCTCATCACTGTCGGCCTGCTCGATCTGGAAGGCGTTCGTATGTATTTCTCGACGGCGCTCGTGCGCGTCTTCCTTCTCTCCATGCTGATCGGCATCGGTGCCTATATGCTCCTGTCGACTGACGTCGTGCTTGGGCTGTTGGCGCTCTCTTTCGTGCCTTTTGTCGGCTGGCGCTCCTCAATCACCCAGCTTCGCCTGCGTGCCACCTGGCTCGACCTGCAGCAGCGGCTGTCGGTGCTGACGCGTATCATGGAAGAGAATCTCGGCGGCATTCGTGTCGTTCGCGCCTTCGCAGCGCAGGATCACGAGCTTTCGAAATTTGAAGCAGCCTCGAAGAATGCGCTGGAACTTGCCCACCAGCGCGTCGGTATCCGCGTCATCAATACCAGTGCCATGACCTTTTCCTTTTTTGTGGCGATGGGACTGGTGCTGTGGATCGGTGGCGGCAAGGTGCATTCCGGTGAGATCACCGTTGGTACGCTGGCCTCGTTTCTGACTTTCATGACCATCTTGCAGATGCCGGTGCGCCAGCTCGGCCTGATGGTCAACGCCTTCGCCCGCGCCTCGACTTGTGGCACGCGCCTCTTCGAACTGCTGGACCTCGAAATTGCCGTGCGCGATGCGCCGGATGCCAAGGAATTGGCGGTCACGGACGGCACGCTGCGCTTCGAGAATGTCAGCTTCGCCTATCCGGCCTCGCCGATGCATGAAGTGCTCCATGACGTCAGCTTCGAAGCAAGGCGTGGCGAGACCATCGGCATTGTCGGCCCGCCGGGTAGCGGCAAGTCGACGCTCGCCCATCTGATCCCGCGCTTTTATGATGCGACTGCCGGCAAGATCACCATCGATGGGCAGGATATCCGCAAGGCGAAGCTGCAGTCGCTGCGCCGCTCCGTCGCCGTCGTGCAGCAGGATTCCTTCCTCTTCACCACGACGATCGAAAACAACATCGCCTATGGCGACCCCTGGGCCAAGGAAGGCCGTATCGAGCGCGCCAGCGAAAGTGCACAGCTCCACAATTACGTACTCGGCCTGCCGACCGGCTACGGCACGGTCGTCGGCGAACGCGGCGTCTCGCTTTCGGGCGGCCAGCGCCAGAGGCTTTCGATCGCCCGTGCGCTGATGCTGAAGCCAGCCGTGATGGTCTTCGACGATTCGACCGCAGCAATCGATGCGGCAACGGAGCAGCGCATTCGCAGCGCCATGCGCCGCTACGCCGCCGATCGGGTGACGATCATCGTTGCCCATCGCCTGAGCTCGCTGATGCATGCCGACAAGATTTTCTTCATCGAGGACGGCCGCATCGTCGAGCAGGGCACGCATGACGAGCTCCTGGCGCTCGGCGGCCGATACAAGGCACTGTACGATTTGCAGGTGCGACCGGGCGACGACGCTTTGAGCGCGTAAGAAACCGGCGCAGGAGGAAACAAGATGGCCGAGGAACTGGAAACCGAGCGTCCGGACGTTCGCGAGGATGGCAGACGTCCGCCAAGGGCGGTCGTCGGTTCGCAGCGTGTCGAAGAGGAAATCTTCGGCAAGGTCTTCGATTCCAATATCGTCAAGCGAATCTGGGCCTTCGTGCATCCCTACCGGCGTGATGTCGTCCTGTCGGTGATTTCGGTGCTGGTCTTTACCGGCATGCAGCTTCTCATTCCACTGATCATCCGCTACGCCATCGACCATGGCATGCAGCCCGATGACAATGGTTCCGCACTGACCTTGGCGATCGGCGCGTTCCTGATCGCGATCCTCATCAACTACGGGGCCAGCTATTTTCAGGAAACGCTAGTCGGCGGCGTCGCGGAAAACGTGCTCTTCGATATCCGCAAGGCAATGTTCTCCCATCTCCAGCGCGTTTCCCTCTCCTTCATGGACAAGACCGAGGTCGGCCGGCTGATGTCGCGCCTGCAGGGCGACGTCAACTCGATGCAGGAATTCCTGGAAACCTGCGTGTTGTCCGTCGGCGATATCTTCCTGCTCTTCGGCATCGTCTTCGTGATGCTCTATCTCGACTTCAAGCTCGGCCTGCTGACGCTGTCCGTACTGCCGGTTCTCTTCGTCGTGCGCCTGTTCTGGCTGCCGCTCGCCCGCAAATCCTTCATGGCGGCGCATGAAACCAATTCGGTGGCGAACGGCGCTTTGGCCGAAGCGATCCATGGCGTGCGCGCCGTCCAGAGCATGGACCGGCAGGAGGTCAACTTCACGCTTTACGACGACAAGGCGCATGCCAACCTGCTGACGCATCTGACCGCAGCCCGCTACGCGCAGATCATGGTGCCGATCGTCGACACGCTGACCGGTATCGCCATGGCGCTCGTCATTGTGGTTGGTGGTGCGCGCGTGTTGAACCAGGCGCTCGACGTCGGCGTGCTTGTCGCCTTTCTCTTCTACATCCAGCGTTTCTTCGACCCGATCCGTTCTCTGACCTTGCAATATTCGGTCATGCAGCGCGCAATGGCGTCAGGCCAGCGGCTAACCGACGTGCTCGACGTGCCGGTCGACATCAAGGATGCTCCCGATGCCAAGGTACTTTCGCCCGACATGGACGGCTCCGTCGAATTCCGCGATGTCGTCTTCGGCTATAATCCGAAGCATCCGGTGCTCAAGCATGTGAGCTTCAGGGTCAATCCCGGCGAGACGGTTGCCCTTGTCGGCCCGACCGGCTCGGGCAAGTCGAGCTGCATGTCGTTGATCCACCGTTTCTACGAGGTGCAGCAGGGACAGGTCGTTGTCGGCGGCCATGACGTGCGCGAACTGACACAGGATTCGCTTGGCCAGCAGATCGCCATGGTGCTGCAGGAACCCTTCCTCTTCACCGGCACCGTTTTCGAGAATATCCGCTATCACAAGACGGAAGCCACCCGCGAACAGGTAATCGAGGCCGCCAAGGCCGTCGGCGCGCACGACTTCGTCATGCGCCTGCCTCAGGGCTATGACAGCATGCTCGGCGAGCGCGGCGGCAATCTTTCGCTCGGCCAGCGCCAGCTTCTCTCCTTTGCCCGCGCACTGGTGGCGGACGCGAAG
This sequence comes from Rhizobium sp. 05N49, assembly GCF_056396805.1. Classification (NCBI taxonomy): domain Bacteria; kingdom Pseudomonadati; phylum Pseudomonadota; class Alphaproteobacteria; order Hyphomicrobiales; family Rhizobiaceae; genus Rhizobium; species Rhizobium sp. 05N49. The sequence continues at coordinate 198,212 of NZ_JBFTME010000004.1, read as the reverse complement.
ATCCTCGTACTCGACGAGGCGACAGCCAATATCGACAGCTATACCGAAATGCTGATCCAGAAGGCACTGGTGAAGCTGCTCGAAAACCGTACCGGCCTCGTCATCGCCCATCGGCTGGCAACGATCCGCGAAGCCGATCGCATAATCGTGCTTCAGAATGGCGAGATCGTCGAAAGCGGCAATCACCAGCAGCTCATGAAGAACGGCAAGCTTTACTCGAAGCTCTATAACCTCAACTACGCCTCCTTCGACGATATTCCCGAGGACGTGCTGGAAGAAACGGTAACGGAATCGGCGACCTGATGCCGCCAGTTGCGATTGCGCGTTTGACCCGGCGGATTTCGCCCTGAGGATTTCAGTGCAAAACACAGAATTTGGGTCTCCGCGCGCCGTTTATTGGTCGGCTTGCCTCAAAAGGTGCAAGATTTGAACGAACAAACGCCGCCGTGGAGCATTTTATGTTCTATAGGGGCGATTTGCGACTAAGGAGAATGTTATGAAGAGAATTGTTAGCAGTCTGTTGATTGCGACGGCCCTTGTGGGCTCGGCTATTCAGCCTGCTGCCGCCCGCGACCATCATCACCACGACAATACTGGCCGCGCCATCGCCGGCGGCTTGGCAGCGGGTGTCGTCGGCGGCCTGATCGGCGGCGCCATCGTCAACAGCGGCCCCCGCTATGTCGACGGTCCCCGTTATTATGATGCGGGTCCGCCGCCTCCGCGCTGCTGGTACGAGGATCGTGACGTCCGCAACCGCTATGATGGCGGCTATCATACTGAAACCGTGCGGGTCTGCGACTAACGGCTTCGAGAATCGCCTGATGCCCAAAGCGGCGTTGACCTGATCCACGGTTATCGCCGCTGCCTCTCGCCCCTTCGGCCGGGATTGCACTGCAATCCCGGCCATGTTTTTCGAGCATTGACCAAAGCTGCCGGCGACACACCAGTTGCCGCCCATTCCGGCCAAGCCGAACACCCTCATCTGTCATTCGCCTGCAAAGAACCGCCGTTAGTTGTCGGCCTGGGCAATTGCATGGCTGTGCGACATGGTTGTACCTATGCAACGGCAGAGAAATGAACGCAGGCGGCTCGCCCGACACCCGTTTTCAATGCTGACTGCTGATTCCAGAAGGTGGAATTTGTCGTGCGTGAGAGATTGAGGGAAGCCGATGACTGATAGTCCGGTGAACGACGGCAAGGCGCCAAAGAAGGAGCGCATGCGCTTCGTCAGCGCCGAACAGGTAGCGCAGCTTGCCGGCGTTTCCCGCTCGGCCGTTTCGCGCACCTTCACACCGGGAGCAAGCGTTGCGCCCGCGACGCGGGAGAAGGTGCTGCGTGCGGCTGAGGAACTCGGCTACCACGTCAACGATCTTGCGCGCGGCGTGCTTGCCAATCAGAGCCGCCTCGTCGGCATCGTCGCCACGAAACCGGAGATCGGGTTCCGCGCCCATCTCGCCGCCGCCCTTGCCAAGTTCCTGATCCAGCGCGGCAGCATTCCGATCCTCATCAACACCGGCCAGACCGAGGACGAACTGCTGGCCGCCCAGAAGATGCTGATCGGCCATCGCGCCGAGGCGATCATCATCCTGTCGGGCTCGCCGCCGGCGAGTTTCCTCGAGCTTGCCCAGCGCAACGGGCAGCCACTCATAGTGATCGGTCGTTCCGAGCCGGACGCAGACCATGTGCGCGCCGGCAATTCGGAGGCCTCCCGCAAGGCGGCGACCATGTTCTTCGAGGCCGGACGGCGCCGGCTGGCGGTCGCCGGTTCCAACACCGGTACGCCCAGCATCATCGAGCGCGAAAGCGCCTTTCTGTCGACGGCAGAGGGGCTCGGCGCCGAGGTCTTCATCGGCCGCGGCGCGGATTCGGACTATGAGAGCGGCACTACTGCGGGCCGCGCGCTGTTTTCAAAAGAAGTACGCCCCGACGCTGTCTATTGCGCCAACGACCAGATCGCCTTCGGGCTGATGGACCATGTGCGGCAGGAAATGAAGCTGCGGATTCCTGAAGATGTTGCCATCATCGGTTTCGACGACGTTCCCGAGGCGTCCTGGCTCAGCTATCAGCTGACGACCTTCCGGCAGGACCCGCTCGTCATGGCGATGCGCGCCGTCGAACTGATGGAACGGCGCTTGGCAAATCCGGACTTGTCACCGGGCTATGAACGGGTCATTCCAGAGCTCATCATCCGCCAGAGCTTCAGACCCTGATTCCCTTTGAAAGTATCTCATGCTTTGCGAATTTCCTGATGACGCCCGCTTTGTCCTTGCCAGGGATGTAATCCTCGATGCGGCGGGAAAAGCGCTCTCCAACTTTTCCGATCTCTCCTCGCTGGAAACCGGCCACAAGTTGAACGGCCAGGATGTTGTGAGCCAGGCCGACAAGGCCGTGGAGGCGATGATTCGTGACCGCATCACCGCCACCTTTCCCGATGACGGCGTGCTCGGGGAAGAAGAAGGTTTGGCGGAAGGCCCCTCGGGCTATCTCTGGGTTGTCGATCCCATCGATGGCACGAGCTGTTTCGTGCACGGTATCGACCAGTGGTGCATCTCGATCGCCGTCATGAAGGACGATGAGACCGTGCTTGGCCTCATCTGCCAGCCGACATCGGGCGATCTCTTCGTGGCGAGGAAAGGAGAAGGTGCCTTTCTGAACGGCAAGGCGATTAACGTCGACAAGACCACCAGCATTGGTACCGGGCTTCTTGGTGTCGGCGCCAATTTCCGCGTTCCGCTGAAGCAGGTGTCGATCTTCATCCACCTGCTGCTGGAGGCGGGCGGCATGTTTATCCGCAATGGCTCCGGTGCGCTCATGCTGGCACAGGTCGCCTGCGGCAGGCTGGCCGGCTATTATGAACCCCATATCAACGCCTGGGACTGCATGGCAGGGCTATTGATGATCCGTGAAGCCGGAGGCTGGACCGAAGCCTTCCCCGGCGAGGGCACGCTTTTAACCGGCGGCCCGGTCATCGCCGCAGCGCCCGGCGTGAGGGACGAGCTCCTGACGCTCGTCGGCCGCTCGCTGCAGGATGAACCGGCCTGAAATCCGCTAGGTTCGCGCGACCTCACCGGTCCCGGATGAGCTGAATGCGATCTTTTCCGTGAGATCGATGAAATTGCGGATGAGAGCAAGCCGCGCATCGGCCCGATGGGCGACATACAGCGGCAGGGGTGGGAGTTCGCCGGGCAATAGCGGCCGATAGACCACAGATTCCTGATGAAGCACCCGCATTGACGCCGGCACCACCGTAAGGCCACGGCCACCGGCCACCAGATTGATGGCGGCGATGATTCGAGAAACCTCATCGACGATCCGTGGTGTAACGCCGGCGCTACGGAAAGTTTCGGTAAGTCGTTCGAATATCCCAGGCCCGTCCGTGCGCCGGTAAACGACCATATCGACACCATGGAGCATATCGAGCGTCATGGGTTTATCTTCCGCCTTCGCATAGGGGTGGCTGCGCGGGACTGCGACCAGCATATCCTCTTCGGATAGAGCCCGTGCGGTCAGCTCCGGAAAGCGCTTCGCATCGATGTGCAGCAGCGCAACATCGATGCGCTGCTGCTGAAGGGCCAGAATCAACTCATAGGTCTCGCTCTCTTCGACAACAATCTCGGCAAGTGGAAAGGCCCGGCGAAACTGCTGGAGGAACTGCGGTGCCAGCACATGCAAAGAAGCCGAACTCGTAAAGCCGACAGAAAGCCTGCCGCTTTCGCCCTTACTGAAGCGCCGCACATTGTCGACCGCCAATTGCGCCCGTCTCAGGATATCGCGTGCCTCTTCGAGGAAGAGCTCGCCGGAACTGTTCAGTGCGACCCTGCGCGGAGACCTGTCGAACAACTGGACGCCCAGCTCATATTCCAGATCGCGGATCTGCTGTCCCAATGGTGGCTGCTGGATGTGCAGACGCTCGGCAGCGCGATTAAAACTGCCCTCCTCGGCAACCGCCACGAAATATCTGAGATGCCGGAGTTCCATCGGATCACCTAGAACTTTTTGAGTTTAAGTGTTGAACAATATAAATATTTTACATGCAGAAGTCACGCTTCTAAGCTTCTCCCAACTTGAACACATCAGGAGGAGACGACATGGCCAAGAGCAAACCGAAGATCGCGATCATTGGCGCCGGCATGGGCGGGCTTGCCGCTGCGGCGACGCTGCGTAAAGTCGGCATCGACGTCCAGGTTTACGAGCAGGCACCGAAATTCGCGCGCGTCGGCGCCGGCATCCAGATGCTGCCCAATTCGTCGCATGTGCTACGCGGCATCGGCGTACTCGACCGGCTCAAGAAGACTGCCTTCGAACCCTATTCCCATCTCAATCGCGTGTGGGACACCGGCGAGATCAAGCGCGAGCTGCCGATGCCGGAAAGCCTCTATGGCGCACCGTTTCTCTGCATGCATCGCGCCGATCTGCACGAGGCACTCTACTCCGTGCTTCCGCCCGAGATCGTCCATCTCGGCAAGAAGCTCGTCGGTCTTGATCAGAAAAACGACGGCGTCAGCCTGTCCTTCGCCGACGGCACCAAGGTCGAAGCAGACGCGGTCATTGCCGCTGATGGCGTTCACTCGCTGGTGCGCGAAATCATCGTCGGTCCCGACGCACCGCTGCACAAGGGGCGTATTGCCTACCGCGCAGTCTTCGATGCCAGCCTGATGAACGGTGGCTCGATCGCGCCTTCGCGAACGAAATGGTGGGGCCTCGACCGGCACATCGTCATTTACTACACGGCCGCAGACCGCAGCTCGCTCTATTTCGTCACAAGCGTTCCCGAATCCGCCGACTGGATGACGGCTGAATCCTGGTCGGCGAAGGGCGACGTCAAGGAATTGAGAGCCGCCTATGAAGGCTTCCATCCGGAAGTACAAATGGTTCTCAACGCCTGCCCGGATTGCCACAAATGGGCAATTCTCGAACGCGAGCCGCTGCCGCGCTGGAGCGATGGCCGCGTTGTACTTCTCGGTGACGCCTGCCATCCGATGACGCCCTACATGGCCCAGGGTGCGGCAACCTCGATTGAGGACGCCGCCGTGCTGGCGCGCTGCCTTGAGGCCGTCGACAATGACGATATCGAAGGCGCCTTCCGCCGCTACGAGGCGAACCGCAAGCCGCGTACGTCTCGCATTCAGGCCATCTCCAGCGCCAACACATGGATGTCGGGCGGTAACGACGATACGACGTGGCTCTACGGCTATGACGCCTGGAACGTGCCGCTTGCCGGCGAAAACGAGCTGGCCATGGCCGGCTGATCGGAACAGCAGATGTTGCAGCAAGAAACCCGTGAGATGGACGGTCACTACGAGTTCGTGACCGTCTCGGATGAGGCGACCATCGCCTTCCGGCATTATGGCACGCCCGGAAAGCCGCGCCTGCTGTTGATCCATTCGCTTGCCCTTGACGGCAGTATCTGGACGGACGTCATCTCAGGCCTGCAGGGTCAGGCGGCGATCATCTGCATCGACTGTCGAGGGCATGGCTGGAGCAGCCGTGCGCCCCTTTCCTACGCCATCGAACGCTACGCCGATGACGTCGCCGAGGTTCTGGACAAGGCCGGCTGGGATAAGGTGATCGTTGCCGGCTGTTCGATGGGAGGCTGCATCACGCAGGCTTTTGCCGCGCGCCACCCTGAACGCGTTTCGGCAATGGTCCTTATCGATACCACCGCCTGGTACGGAGAAAAGGCACCTGAAGAATGGCGGGCACGGGCTCAGAAAGCGCGGGCCGAAGGCCTCGCCTCGATGGCCGCCTTCCAGGCGACCCGCTGGTTTGGCGACCGTTTCAGGGCGGATAATCCACGCAAGATCCAGGAGATGATGGAGATCTTTGTCCGCAACGATCTCGATGCCTATGAGGCGACCTGCATCATGCTCGGCGATGCCGATCTACGCAGTGCGCTTTCCAGCTTTCACTTCCCTGTTTCGGTCATTGTCGGGGAAGAAGACTATGCAACCCCGATCGAGAGCGCACGCCAGCTTGCGGACGCAATCCCTGGGGCTTCCCTGACGATCCTGCCAGGCGCCCGGCATCTGACGCCAATCGAATGTAGCGACGTCATCGCAAAGGCGATCGGCAAGATGATTGAAGCTGTCGCCCAATAGGGTGAAACTGGCGGCGGGGGGATGCCGCCGGCCTGTTAAACCGTGCCGATCTGGGAGGATGATATGCACGACAACAATAGCATACTGGTTGCCGGGTCGGCTGCAGGCGATGTTTCGCACGACGGCCCGCAACAGACACGACCGGCAGGCCGCGCCGCGTTTCTGACGGCCCGTTTCGAAGCGATCCCTTTTACGCCCTGGCATCGCCGGGCGCGTATCATCATGGGGAGCGCTACGTTCCTCGACGCCTTCGATGCGCTTTCGCTGGCCTTCGTTCTACCGATCCTGATCAAGCTCTGGGCCCTGACGCCGGCTCAGATCGGCTGGATGATCGCGGCAAGCTATATCGGCCAGCTCGTCGGCGCCCTTATCTTCAGCCGTCTTGCGGAAACGCTCGGCCGCGTCCACATGGCCGCCTCCGCCACCGCACTGATGTCGGTCATGAGTGTCGCCTGCATTATGGCCGGCAATTTCCATATGCTGTTCATCTGCCGTCTGATCCAGGGCATTGGTGTCGGCGGCGAAATGCCCGTTGCCGCCACCTATATCAGCGAGCTCCTGCGCGCCAAGGGTCGCGGTCGCAACTTCATGCTCTACGAGCTGATCTTTCCGATAGGCCTGATGGTAACAGGCCAGGTCGGCACAGTGATCGTGCCGATCTTCGGCTGGAAATCATTGTTCCTGCTTGGCGGGATTCCCGGTCTGCTGATTGCCTATCTGCTCTATCGGCTGCCGGAATCACCGCGCTGGCTGATCGGTCAGGGCCGCCTCGACGAAGCTGAAAAAGTGATCCGCCAGGCCGAGGAAAGCGCACGGCGCAAGGATCCCGGCTATTCCTTCGACGACCGCGCCTATAACGAAGCGACGCTGGCGCTCGGAGGGCAAAGTCAGACGGCGGCACCTCAACCACGCAGCCGCTGGCGGGAACTGCTGTCACCGACGTTCCGCATGCGCACCGTCGTCGCCTGGGTCCTCTGGGCGAGCTCGTTCTTCGTGGCCAACAGCCTGAACAACTGGATGCCGACGCTCTATCACACCGTCTATTCGCTGGAACTCGGCAGCGCGCTGAGGGCAGCCTCGATGACCAATGTCGCGCAGGTCGTCATCCTGCTTGTCTGCGCCTTCTGCATCGACCGTGTCGGGCGGCGCACCTGGGCCGTCGTCTCCTTCCTGATCGGCGCTGTACTCTTGGCCGCACTCGCCGGCGGTGGTGCAAACAGCCTTTGGTCGCTCATTCTGCTGGCGACACTTGCCTATGGCGTCGTCGGCTCCGTCAACGCCGTGCTTTATCTCTACACGCCGGAAATCTACCCGACGCGCATGCGTGCGGTCGGAACGGGCCTTGCCACATCATGGCTTCGCATCGCCTCGGCCGTCGGCCCGACGACGGTCGGCTACATGGTCGGCGCACAGGGCATCAAGTCGGTCTTCATCATGTTCGGGATCGTCGCTGTGATCGGCGCGCTTGCCGCAACGCAGATGATCGAGACCGGTGGGCGTAAGCTCGAGGACATTTCCTCCTAGCACTTGGCCGCCCGGCAGCGTTGGCAGAACGAAGCCCCGGTATCTATGATGCCGAGGCTTCGACATTTGCAAAGTCTCAGACGCCGCGCGGCACGGCGTCATGTTCCTTGCGCGCGATGATCATGGCGACAGCAAAGACGAGCAGCGCACCGGCGGCAAGGCAGATAGCGAGGAAGAACATCGGTGCAATCGTGCTCCCGGTTTCGTCCTTGATCCAGGGCACGACGTTCTGAGCGACGAAGCCGCCGAGATTGCCGACAGAATTGATGGCCGCGAGGCCGGCCGCAGCACCCGCCCCCTTGAGGAAGCGGGACGGCAGGCTCCAGAAGACCGGCTGTGGCGCGAAGATGCCCGCCGCGGCAATGCAGAGGAAAATGAACTGCAGCGTATTGTTCGGAACGAGCGCCGAGAGCAGCAGGCAGGCCGCACCGATGAGGGCGGGAATGACGATGTAGGGCGTCTTGGTCTTCACCTTGTCCGCAGCAGCCGGCACCGCCCAGAGGGCGATGGCCACCAGGATCCAGGGAATGATGTTGAGGAAGCCGTTCACGGTGTTGCTGACGCCGAAGGCTTTCACGATGGTCGGCAGCCAGTAGCTGAGGCCGTAGGCGGCAAGCGGAAAGGCGATGTAGCAAAGCGCCATCAGCAGGACACGGGGGTCGACGAGCGCCTTGAAGCCGTTCTCGGCATTGTGATCCATGCCGGAATTTTCGGACGCAAGACGATCTGCCAACCAGCTCTTCTCCTCCTTGCTGAGGAAATTTGCATTTTCCGGTCGGTCATAGAGATAGAAGAAGGTGATGACACCGGCAATGACGGCCGGAATGCCTGTCGCCAGAAAGACCCATTGCCAGCCGGCATGGCCGAGGAAACCATCGAGATCGAGCAGCATGCCTCCAACTGGCGCGCCGATGGCGTTGGCGAGCGCACTGAAAATCATGAAGAGGCCAACCATGCGGCCGCGAAAATCCGAGGGGAACCAGAGCGTCAGAAGGTAGAGGACGCCCGGAAAGAAGCCCGCCTCGCAGACGCCGAGCAGGAAGCGCAGGATATAGAACATCGTCGCGTTCTGCGTATAGGAGAGCAGTATGGTGACGATGCCCCAGGAGACTAGGATGCGCGCGAACCAGACGCGTGCGCCGAACCTGTCGAGGAACAGGTTGCTCGGCACTTCGAAGAGGAAATAGCCGATGAAAAAGAGCGAAGCTCCGAGGCCATAGGCATATTCGCTCATGCCGAGCGCATCGACCATTTCCAGCTTGGCGAAACTGACGTTCTGACGATCGATATAGGCAATGAGGTAAAGGATTCCGAGGAATGGCATGAGGCGCCAGGTAATCTTCGAGATCAACTGCTGTTCGTTGACCATTGCAAATTCTCCAAATGATTGTTGCTTTTCTCTTCAATAGATAGCCGCATCGGGACCATTATCAATCACACCGAACGGATGGGGACGGCTCTTCCATTGACAAGCGATATGTCGATTGTCATCGCTAGCAAAGCGGAAGCTTACCCCCCTCCTGCCGTATCTCCAGAGAGATCATCATGACCCAGTTCTCCCCCCGCGAATTCCTGACCAGCCTGTTTTCCGCAGCCGTGCGCGCTGCCGATCCGCTGACCGGCATCACTGCGCATCTGCCAAAAAAACCAAAGGGCAAGACGGTCGTGATAGGCGCAGGCAAGGGTGCCGCGCAGATGGCGCGCGCATTGGAAAGTGTGTGGGATGGGCCGCTCGAAGGCGTGGTCGTCACCCGCTACGGCTATGGCTGCGAAACGGACAATATCGAGATCATCGAAGCCGCCCATCCCGTGCCCGATGCTGCCGGCCTTGCCGCTTCCAGACGGTTGATCGAAACCGTCGCCGGATTGAGCGAGGATGACCTTGTCATCGCACTGATCTGTGGCGGCGGCTCGGCGCTGCTGCCTTCCCCGCCTGAAGGGCTTACGCTACAGGACGAGATTCTACTCAATGAGCTGCTTCTGGCTTCCGGCGCGCCGATCTCGGCCATGAACGTCGTGCGCAAGCATCTCTCGACGATCAAGGGCGGACGGCTGGCGGCTGCGACCAGGGCCCGCGTCGTCAGCCTGATCGTCTCGGACATTCCCGGCGACAACCCCGCTCACGTGGCCTCCGGACCGACTGTTCCCGATGGCTCGACCCGGCATGATGCGCTTCAAATTATCCAGCAATACAGCCTCAAGCTGCCGCAGGCTGCCATGGATCATCTGAATTCTCCGAAGGCCGATGCGCCACGGCCGGACGATGCGGTCTTTGCCGGTCACGAGCACCACATCATCGCGTCGGCCGGCGTGTCGCTCGAAGCAGCCGCCGAACTCGCCCGCTCGCAGGGCATCACACCGGCGATCCTGTCGGATTCCGTCGAAGGGGAATCGCGCGACGTGGCGCTGGTACATGCGGCAATCGCACGCGAGGTTGCGGGTCGCGACCGGCCTTTCACGAAACCCGTCGTCATCCTCTCGGGCGGCGAAACGACCGTGACTTTGCGCGCAAAGGGCGGCAAAGGCGGACGCAACGGCGAATTCGCGCTCGCTCTGGCTCTGGCCATCGATGGCTATAGCGCCGTCCACGTGCTTGCCGCCGACACCGACGGTATCGACGGTTCGGAAAACAATGCCGGCGCCTTTGCCGACGGGGGGACCGTCAAGCGGCTACGCGCCGCCGGTCGCGACCCGCGCCATGTGCTCGACGCCAACGACAGCTATTCCGGCTTCAAGGCGATCGGCGACCTCTTCGAAACCGGTCCGACCGGCACCAATGTCAACGATTTCAGGGCAATCCTGATCGTCTGACCGCTCCTTCATGAAGGAGTTTCTCGACGTGCTTGTTATCGATGCGTTCTCGGATAGGGATTTCTCACCGGCGGTGTCCAACCGGCAAGTGCTGCGGGATCAGGCTTCCACATTTCGACCTTCAACGGATAGCAGGCGGCCACATCGCTCGAATGGCTTGCGCCGCAATCGCCGCCCGGGCATGCCGACAGGGCACCAAGAAGATCGATTTCGGCAAAGAACTCGATGAAATCTCCCGGCCGTACCGGACTTGCCTTCATGAAATACTGGTGCGTATCCCTGGTGAAGCCGGTGCACATGAAGACGTTGAGGACGTCATGCACGTGCATTTCCGCTTGCTCGAGCGGCATGCCGCTCTCGGCCGCAAGCGCCCGCGTCAGGTTCGAATGGCAGCAGTAATGGTAGTCGCTACCCTTCAGCAATCGGTTGGTATAGGGATCGCAGCGCGTGCCGATGACATCATGAACGCCAGCTCCGTCATCATCCCACCCGTACCAGCCAAGGCTGTCATAGGTGATCGTCGCCATGGGGCGCAGGTAGGGCAGCGTACTCCAGAGACGATCGCCGACACCGACATGGGTTGCGCGCAATGCCCGTGTCTTGCCGCTGAAAAACCGTTCGGAGAGGTCCGCAGCGTTCCACAGATTGAGGTCACCGACCTGTGGGCCGTCGATACTGACGATGCGAAAGAAATGACCCTGCGGAACGTGAAAGCTGCCTGCCTCGCGCGGCGGCACGATTACCTCGCCGACCTTCGTCAGCGTTTGGCGGGCCGCCTCGAGCAGACCGAGATCGGCGGATGGCAGAGTTTCGACTGGGTAGACGACCACGGGCGGTGCTGACCGCCGTTCGGTTGCGTCGGAAGGAACTGGCACGATCGACTGTTTCGACATCCTGATATTTTCGCTCCGCTGGCGGCCTTCGGGTGTTGCCCCCGATGACACGCAATAATCGCCGAGCACTCTTAGCTGGGCCACGCCATCGGGCAACTGAGCTGTTCCTTGCTCTCGGGACAAGTTTTGCTTAGTCATCCTGCCATGAGAAACTTTCCTCTCGCATCACTGCGGGCATTCGAAGCAGCCGCGCGCCACGAAAGCTTCGTCAGGGCAGCTGCCGAATTGAACCTGAAACCCGCCGGCATAAGCCAGCATGTGAAGGCAATGGAGACTTGGCTCCGCATTCCCCTGTTTCTGCGTCATAGCCGTGGCGTGACGTTGACGGCCGCCGGCAGGGAATTCGGCTCGGCCGTCACGCATGCCTTAACGCATATCGAAGTCGCCGCCGGGCAGTTGAGGCTGGAAGCCAACAGCCGCCCGGTCAGCGTTGCATGCATTCCCTCCATGGCGGTGCGATGGCTCATTCCGCAACTGCCGAGGCTGAGAACTGCCTTCCCCGAAATCCGGATCAACATCGTCTACGCGCTGGATGCCAGGACGCCTGAAGCTGCAGGTGCCGATCTCCTCATCTGCCACGGCGTGCGGCCAGGTCCCGGCGCCATCAAGCTCCTCGATGCTGAGACCAGGCCAACCTGTTCGGCGAAATTCCTTGCCCGGCATGGCCCGTTTCAAAAGCCAGCCGACCTGCTTGCCTGCGAAATCCTGCATGACGAGACGACCGATGCCTGGGCGCGCTGGCTGTCAGGCGCCGGCATCCATTCCTCGCCGAAAGCCGGACCTATTTTTGCCGACTTCAATCTCATGATCGGCTCGTTGATCAGCGGCCAGGGCGTCGGCCTTTGCCCGACCGCCCTGATCGCAGAAGAGATCGCGGCAGGTTCGCTCGTTTCCCTCTTCGACCGGGCTACCGATATGGACAAGGCTTACTGGCTCATCGAGGCAAAGGGCCTCTCGCGCGAGGCAAAAACACTTCGTGATTGGCTGCTTGCTGCAATACAGGAGAACTGACGGGCCGATCAGGCCTATGCCCGCTTCGGAACAGGCAGATCGAGAGGTGTCATGCGCCAGGTGTTGCGGCCATCGGCCTTCGCACGATAGAGCGCCCGGTCCGCCTCCTGCATGAGCGCTTCTCCATCCACTCCGTCAACCGCGGCAATGCCGATGCTGACACCGAGACGGATAGCAAGACCATTGATGGCAAAAGGCTGTTCGAAGGCGTCGATACAGCGCTCGGCGAGATCAATCGCCTCACCTCTTTGCCCCCTCATCAGGATGGCGAATTCATCACCGCCGAGGCGGGCGACCAGATGGCCCTGCGCATGCATCTGCAGCCGGTTGGCGACATTTTTTAGCACTTCATCGCCGGCAGCATGGCCAAACGTATCATTGACGGGCTTGAACCCATCCAGATCCAGGCAGCAGATGATGACCCTCTCCCTGTCCTCCGATGTAAGGGCTTTTTGGAGCGCTTTGTAGAACTGCATCCTGTTCGGCAGGCCTGTGAGAATATCGTGATGTGCCAAACGGTTGGCCTCAGCCTCGGCAAGAATTCTGTCGCTGACGTCGGCCACGGTGAGCAGCAGCCGGCGCTCGGCCCCTTCGTGGAGCTGGCGAACATAGATCAGCACATGGCGCTCCGATCCGTCCAGCGTCGCCTGCCGCCAGATCGTCCGTGCATCACGGTCACCATCGAGATGAAGGAGGATCTTCTCAAATGCCTGGAGTTCGCCGTCGACATGCATGTCACAGGCCCGCTTCGACAATAGCGTTGCTGGTTGGAAGCCATAGAAATCGACGGCCGCCTGGTTGGCCTGGAGGATGGCGAGGCTCTCGCCATCGCACAAAAGCATGGGCATAGGATTGGCATCGAACAATTGGCGAAGCCATTCTTCTCGCTGCTTGAGGCCGGTAATGTCGATGCGCATACCAATGGCGCCACCGTCGGGCGTGCGCCGGTCGTCGTGGCGCAGCCAGCGGCCGTCCTGCAACCGCTGTTCCTCCTGCGAACCCGGCTGACGGAATTTCTGCATGCGGGCGCTGAACCAGGCCTCCTTGTCGTCGACGAGCTCGCGCATCCTGTCCCCTGCGAGACTGGTCCTCAATATATCCTCGAACGCAGCACCAGGCCTGAGGTGCTCGGCTATGTCAGCATAAAGCTCGGCATATTTCTGGTTCCAGAGAACATAGCGATCGTTGGCGTCGAACACACAGACCGCCTCCGGCAGCATCTCTATGACATAGCGCAGGCGCAGATTTGCCTCGCGCGCCGCATAACCTGCGGGACGCTCGTCATCGACAGGCTCGAGGAAAACGGCTGTGACCGTCTCTGCACCCGTGGACCAGTTTATGACCTGTACCCGACATGATCGACGATGACCGGCACGATCGTCAACGAAGGCGGTAGAGACGCCTGAGAGCAAGGGCCACTCGGGCATGAGCTCGGCAATATCGACTCCGGCAGGCTGACTTTCGAGATGGAGGAGATGTCCTGCTTCGTCATTGACAAAGACCACGCGGCCAGCGGTGTCGAACACGAGCACCGCCATTGGACACGCCTTCAGGAATGCAAGGATCTCGGCACCAAGCATCATCAGCCCAACTGTTAAGTCGCTTCAGCAGATATTTCGGCTGTGACTTTAACAGCGGAACGTAAAGGAATGTAACCAAGTCTCACGGTGCGAGAATTTCAAAGCCGTCCCGAAGCAAGACAAGGTTTCTGGAAAGCTAAGAGGCGATCCGGTTGCAATGATCCCCGAGGAGGCGGCCTCGGCATTGCATGGGTTTCACTGTTCTGACCTCGATCTCATCACAACGGCGGGCCGCGTCTTCTCGCCCACGCAGAAATCGTCATGTCTTCAGCAAATAATGCGTGCGTCCGCGTCACCGGCACAATTGGTACGATTTTTCACGAACAGGCGAACGAAAGAAATAAATAGTCTATAGATTTAATAGAGAATTCGACACTCTTCCCGTTATCGCCTCCTGACATTGCAACCTTAAACGGGAAACATCAACGATGACATTGGCAAAAACTCTGGGAGCGGTTGCGCTCGGCCTCCTCTCCCTCGGCATGTTCAGCAACGTTGCAGCGGCAGAGGCAAGCGCACCGCTGCTCGACAAAGTGCCGCCCGGGACGGTTCTGACGATCGGCGATCCCGTGACACAGAAGGCTCTCGAGGTTTCCGGCCTCGTCAAGGAACTCACCTTCGAGGTCAAATGGGCAAATCTCAGCGGTGGGCCACAGACATCCGAAGCCTTCCGCGCGCATGCACTTGATGTCGGCTCAGTAGCCGAAATCCCGTCGATCTTTGCAACCTGGAACAACCTACCGGTCCGCAACATCGCCTATCGCGAACGGAAGGACCCGACTGCCAATCCAATCTACCGTTTCGGCATCGCGCCTGACGTCGATGTCAAGTCGCTCGCAGATTTCCGCGGGAAGCGCATCGCCTTCAGTCCTGGCCAGGCCCAGGGTACACTTGTGCTTCGTGCGCTTCATTCCGCGGGCCTGACGAAGAAAGACGCCACACTGGTCGAGCTGCCGAGCACCGGCGACGTCTATCCGAAGGCGCTCGCCAGCAAGCAGGTCGATATTGCGCCGCTCGGCGGCGTCAATATCCGCCGCTACGTCAGCCAGTATGGCTCCGATGGCGCGAGCCTGATCGAGCACGGACTTCGTGACGACCCCTCCCACCTCTATGCACCGCAATGGGTGCTGGACGATCCCGCAAAGGCGGCCGCCCTGGCCGAATACGTCCGCCTCTGGGCACGGGCAACCGAATGGGTCGATCAGAACCCCGAGATCTGGATCAAGGAATATTATATTGGCCAGCAGGGTCTCAGCCGCGAGGATGCCGAATTTCTCGTCAAGCTCTCAGGCACCCAGGTCATTCCGGATAGCTGGGCAGACGTGAAGAAGCGCCATCAGGAAACCATCAACCTCCTGGCTGACGAGCTTGGCTACAAGCCCTTCGACGTCGAACAGATCTTCGACAACCGCTTCGAAAAAATCGCTGCTGGCGCCCTGACAAGAAGCCAGTGATCACGCGCGCCGTTCCATAGCGAAGAGAGGAGATCGCAAGCATGGCAACCACCTGGGATGCAGATAACGTCAAGACCTCACGGCGAGCGCCGCGCGAGAGCGCCGGCATAACAACCACAGCAAAACACGCAGCCTCCCGCGCTCGCCGTAGGCTCGGTCCCGGACGCGAGATACCGTTCGGACTTCAGATCGGCCCGGCATTGCTGGTGCTTGCCTGGATCGCCGGATCGACATTCGGATGGATCGATCCGCGCATTCTCTCTGCCCCCTGGACGGTCATCGAGGCCTTTGGTCGGCTGATCGCCGAGGGTCGCCTGCAGGACAATTTCGTGACGTCTGCGACCCGCGCACTGCTGGGCCTCAGCATCGGCCTCGTCATCGGCACGGCTCTCGCGGTTATCGCCGGCCTATCACGCATCGGCGAGGCGCTGATTGACGGGCCAATCCAGATCAAACGCGCGATCCCGACGCTGGCGCTGATCCCGCTTTTCATTCTGTGGTTCGGGATTGGCGAAAGCATGAAGGTCACGACCATCGTGCTTGCCGTCATCATCCCCATCTACATCCACACCCACAACGCACTGCGCAGCATCGACAGCCGCTACGTCGAGCTCGCCGAGACGCTGCGCATGAGCCAGAAGGACTTCATCTTCCAGGTGGTACTGCCCGGCGCCCTGCCCGGCTTCCTCCTCGGCCTGCGCTTTGCCGTCACGCTCTGCTGGGTGTCGCTTGTGGTGGTCGAGCAGATCAATTCCACTAGCGGCCTCGGCTACATGATCGATCTTGCCCGCACCTATGGCCAGACCGACGTCATTCTCGTCGGCCTCGTGGTCTATGTGCTGCTCGGCCTCGTCTCGGACGGTCTCGTCCGCCTGCTCGAACGGAGGGTCCTGTCATGGCGCCGCACTCTGGCCAACTGAAACCCGCGGTCCGCGTCGAAAATCTCGTGCGACGTTTTGCGGCGAAGACGATCCTCGACAGTGTGGATCTCGATATCGGTGAGGGCGAATTCGTGGCCCTGCTCGGGAAAAGCGGATCAGGCAAGAGCACTTTTCTCAGAGCCCTTGCCGGCCTCGATCATGAGGTCGAGGGAACGGGGACGCTTGAGACCCCGGAAAGGCTTTCGGTGGTCTTTCAGGATGCCCGCCTGCTGCCCTGGCGCACGGTCATTCAGAACGTCACGCTCGGCCTGCCGGGTGAAACCGGACAGGAAGCCGGACGCAAGGCCCTCGCCGAAGTTGGTCTCGAAGGACGCGAAACTGCCTGGCCGAACCAACTGTCCGGCGGCGAACAGCAGAGAGTGGCACTTGCCCGCTCGCTGGTGCGCGAGCCGGCCCTGCTGCTGGCTGACGAACCCTTCGGCGCGCTCGATGCGCTGACCCGGCTGAAAATGCATGATCTCTTGCGGGAGCTTTGCGCAAAACACCGCCCCGCCGTCCTGCTCGTCACCCATGATGTCGATGAAGCGATCTCACTCGCCGACCGGATCCTGGTGCTCGACGAGGGCCGCTTGGTGGAGGATCTGCGCATCGACCTGGCCGTGCCTCGCGACCACGGCGACCCGCGCTTCGCACAGATCCGAACCCGGCTTCTGAGCCGGCTCGGGGTTGATGCCCCCGGCCGCCGCGCCGCCTGAAACCAACGGAGATCGTCATCATGGCAAGTCAGAAAAGACAGATAAGGCTTGGCGCGTTCATCATGGCAACGGGCCATCATATCGCCGCCTGGCGCCACCCGGACGCGCAGGCCGATGCCGGCTTGAATATCGATCACTATCGCGACCTGGTTCAGACGGCGGAACGCGGCAAGTTCGATCTCGTTTTCGTTGCCGACAGCCCCGCCGGCTGGGAACGCGCAAAGGATCCGGAAGCCCTGCGCCGCACAGCGCAGGGCGCCCATTTCGAGCCGGTCACGCTATGGGCGGCGCTTTCGCAGGCCACAAGCCATATCGGCTTCGTCGCGACCGCCTCCACCACCTACGAAGACCCCTATCTGCTCGCCCGCAAATTCGCCTCGCTGGATTATATCTCCAAGGGACGTGCGGCCTGGAATGTCGTCACCACGGGCGCTGACGTCTCCAAGAATTTCTCTATCCCCGGCCATCCGGCTCATGCCGACAGATATGCAAGGGCCGAAGAATTCGTCGATCTGGTAAAGGGCTTATGGGATTCCTATGAGGACGATGCCTTCATCCGCGACAAGGAAAGCGGCGTCTACCTCGATCCTGACAAGGTGCATCAGCTGAACCACAAGGGTCAGTTCTTCAGTGTCAGCGGACCGTTGAATGTCGGCCGCCCGGTTCAGGGCTATCCAGTCATCGTCCAGGCCGGTGCATCGGAGCCCGGGCGCGAACTCGCCGCCCGCACCGCCGAGATGATCTTTACCGCCAACCAGACGCTGGAAGACGCTCAGGAATTCTACTCGGACGTCAAAGGACGTCTTGCCCGCTACGGGCGCAGCCCGGACGAGCTGCTGATCAGCCCTGGCATTTTCCCGGTCCTCGGCGGTACGGAGGCTGAGGCCAAGGCGAATTACGACTATATCCAGTCGCTCGTCCACCCCTCGGTCGCCTGGAATATCCTGTCACGCCACTATAAGGGCGTCGATCTCTCCGGTTATTCGCTGGACGATCCGGCCCCGCCGCTTCCAGACAGCACCGAACTCAACAAGAGCCGCCTCAAGCTGGTCACCGATCTGGTTTCCCGCAACAACATGACCCTACGCGAGTTCTATCTGGCGGTCGCCACTGCACGCGGCCACCGCACGGTGGTCGGCACGCCGGAACAGGTGGCGGACGCGATGCAGGAATGGTTCGACAACGGCGCGGCCGACGCCTTCAACATCATGCCGCCGATCCTGCCGACCGGACTGACTGACTTTGTCGATCAGGTCGTGCCGATCCTGCGCAAGCGGGGCCTGTTCCGTGAAGAATATGAGGGCGCGACACTGCGCGAGAATCTCGGTCTTCACTGCCCGCCGAACGGCTTGGCTCTGAGGGTGAAAGAAAGCGAAGAAAGCAGGGCAGCGGGGTAATCCATCGCCAAGGAGATACGGAGTGGCTCGCGGAAAACGCCAGCCGCCCCGTTCCAGATAATTCGATAATAGAGAACCGCAGGTATATTGCATGACCAGCAATCCGGAATTCCTTTGGTATATCCCCAATGCCATCAAACCCGGCCACCGCGGCGATTCCGCCGTTGAAAGCCACAACAGCCTGGAAACGCTGACGAGCCATGCCAGGGCTCTCGAAGAGCACGGCTGGAAGGGTGCACTCATCGGCACAGGCTGGGGCCGTCCGGACACCTTCACCGTTGCAACCGCACTTGCGGCGCGGACGACGACCTTCGAGCCGCTGATTGCGATCCGTCCCGGCTACTGGAGGCCTGCGAATTTCGCTTCGGCAGCAGCCTCGCTCGATCACCTCACCGGTGGGCGCGTGCGCGTCAACATTGTTTCCGGCAAGGACAATCTGGCGGCCTATGGCGACAGCGAAGGCGATCAGGCGCATCGCTATGCGCGCACAAAGGAATTCATGCGGCTGGTGCGAAAACTATGGACGGAGGAAAACGTCACCTATGCAGGCGAGCACTTCGGGGTCACCGAATCCACCGTGGTGCCGCGCATCGAGGCCCGCGGTGAGCGTCGCCATCCGAAGCTTTATTTCGGCGGCGCATCGGAGGCGGCCGAGCGCGTATCGGCCACCGAAGCCGACGTCCAGCTCTTCTGGGGCGAACCGCTCGATGGCGTGCGCGAACGGATCGACCGTTTGAAGCGGCTGAGCCGCGATCTCGACCGCGACCTGCCGCCGCTCCAATTCGGGCTGAGGATTACAACCTTGGTCCGCGACACCACCGAAGAGGCCTGGGCCGATGCCGAAGCGAAGGTCGCGGAGATGGCTGACAATAGCGGGGTCGGCTGGCACGATCACCAACGGGCTGTCGCCGTAGGGCAGCAGCGGCTGCTCGATCTTCATCAGCGCGGTGAAGTGCTCGACGACAATCTATACACCGCGCCCGGAAAATTCGGCGGCGGCGGCGCAGGCACGACCTGGCTCGTGGGGTCCGCCGAGGATGTCGCACGCTCGCTGCGGAAGTACCAGGCGCTCGGCATCACTCATTTCGTGCTGTCAGACACGCCTTATCTCTCGGAGATCAAGCGGCAGGGGAACCAATTGCTGCCGTTGCTGAAAGGCTCCGTGCCATCTGCTGATGCCCTGCCGGAAAGGCGCAAAACTGATGCCGAGGTACTTAGCTGAGTGCACCCGGTCGTCTCCGACCGGGTGCAAACTGCAGCAGATGATTGGGCTGGCAGGATTGAGATCGTCATCTCAATGGGCGCCGGCGCCTCCGCCGGCCTGCGGTTTTTTCGTGAAGAGCAGAGCAACTGCTGCCAGCGCGAGCACCACACCGATGACGGCGAACGTATCGCTGAAACCCATGATCAGTGCCTGGCGTTTGACGATCTGGCCAAGGGCGACGATCGCCTTCTGCGATGCGACGGCCGGATCGGTGACACCGTGCTGGGTGAAGTAGCCTGAGAGCTGGGTCAGGCGGTCGCGCACCTCGTCACGGGTCAAAGTGATCGACTGGCCGATGATATTCGAGTGGAACTGCTCGCGCTTCGTCAGAATGGTGCCGAGCGAAGCCGTGCCGACCGCACCGCCGAGATTGCGCAGCATGTTGGTGAGACCAGAGGCGGCGGCAGCGTCTGCCGGTGCGATGCCGGCCGTGGTGATGGCGGTGATCGGCGTCAGAACGAGCGCCTGGCCTATGGCACGCACTATATTCGGGATCCAGAACTGGTCGCCGGCATTGTTGGCCGAAAGTGTGATGTTCATGAAGCAGCTGATCGCGAAGATCGAGATGCCGAGGAAGCCTATGTAGCGCGCGTCGAACCGCTTCATCAACACAGGCACCAGCGGGATGAGCAGGAGCTGCGGCAGACCGGTCCAGGCGAGTACGTTGCCAATCTGCTCGGCATTATACCGCTGAACCTGGCCAAGATATTGCGGCAGGATGTAGACGGTGCCGAAGAGTGCAACGCCAACCAGCACATTGACCAGCACGCCGATACCGAAATTGCGCTGGGTAAGCAGGCGCAGCTTTACCAGCGGCTTCTTGACCGTGAGCTCGATCCAGATGAAGGCGGCCAGAAAGACGAAGGCCACGATACCGAGTTTGACGATGAAGGGCGAGGAGAACCAGTCGTCCTTGTTGCCCTCTTCCAGCACGGTCTGCAGAGCCGAAAGGCCTATTGCCATGGTGACGATGCCGGCCCAGTCGCCCTCCTTCAGGAGGTGAAGCTGCATCGGCTGCTTTTCAAGCGTCAGAGCGAGAGCCGCCGCCATGAGGAGGCTCGGGATGGTGTTGATGAAGAAGATCGTCTGCCAGCCGTAATTCTCCGTCAGGTAGCCCCCGATCGTCGGGCCGATGGCCGGGGCGAAGGTGACCGACAAGGCAAAGACGGCAAGGCCAAGCGGCTGCTGGTTCTTCGGCAGCTTGGTCAGCACCATGGTGAAGGCCATGGGGATAAGCACGCCGCCGGCAAAGCCCTGCAGGCCGCGCAGCAGGATCATCGTGCCGAGATCATGGGCGAAGGCACAGGCCATCGAAAAGAGCGGAAAGAGGATGGAATTGACGAGGATATAGCGGCGGAACGAGAAAACGTTGCTGAAATAAGCCGTCAGCGGGATGACGACGATCTCGCCGATCAGATAGGAGGTGGAGATCCAGGCGCCGTTATCGACACCTGTGCCGATGCCGCCCTCGATATCGAGAAGCGAGGCATTGGTGATCTGGATATTGAGAATCGCCATGAAGGCGCCGATCATGCCGGCGAGAACGGCGATCCAATCCCTTGTGCTGGCCTTGGTGCTGGCACCCGGCTGCGGGATGGCACCTGATGTTGTTGCGATACTGGACATGACACGATCTCCTGCCCCTTCGCTTAGTTGCCGCTAGCATCGACCTTGGTGTCGATGCTCGGCTGGACGGACATGCCGGGGCGCAGATCGCCCTTTTCGGCAGCATCGCCATCAAGCACGATCTTCACCGGGATACGCTGAACGACCTTGGTGAAGTTGCCGGTGGCGTTGTCGGGCGGCAGCAGCGCAAATTCCTGGCCGCTTGCCGGCGACAGGCTGTCGACATGGCCGTGATAGGTGCGGCCCGGGAACATGTCGACCTCGATAGCGACGGGCTGGCCGGCATGGACATCGGTCAGCTGTGTCTCCTTGTAATTGGCGACGATGTAAGCAGCCGTCGTCGGCACCACAGCCATCAGCTGCGTGCCGGCCTGAACATATTGACCGACGCGCAGCGTACGGTTGCCAACCGTGCCGTCGATCGGAGCGACGATCGTCGCATAGGAGAGGTTGAGCTCGGCCTGCTGTGCGACAGCCTGATCATGGGCAAGCGTTGCCTTGGCCTGGGCAAGTTCGGCATTCAGAAGCTCGACCTGCTTGGTCGCGGCGTCGAGAGCCGCCGTATCCCGAACGATCGTTGCCTGGGCAGCCGCAATCGCGGACGCTGCCTGCTGGGCCGTCTGGACCGGGGCATAACCGTTGGTGGCAAGGTTGGTGTAGCGCTTGTTGTTCTGCTCGGCGAAGGTCTCGTTGGCCTTGTCGACATCCAGCGTGGCACGAGCGGCGGCAATGGTCGACTGCTGGATGTCGAGCGAAGCCTGTTTGGCATTGACGGTGGCTTCGGCAGCAGCGACATCGGCTTTCGCCTGGTCAAGCGCAGTACGAAAATCGCGGTCATCGATGCGGGCAAGCGGCTGGCCGGCCTTCACTGTTTCATTGTCGCTGACGAGGACCTTTGAAAGATAACCTGAGACCTTAGGAGCGACCGTCGTGCTGTCTGCCTTGACATAGGCATCATCGGTGGAGACTTCGAAGCGCCCGACCGTCCAATAATCGTGACCATAATAGGCAGCCGCAGCGATGATGGCGATGGCGGCCACACCGAGCAGCAGGGAACGGCCAACACGTTTACGACCCGGTGCTTCCGCAGCCGGAGTGACGGGCTCAGCGACACGCGGCGTCTTGCCGGCATCAAGGCTCGCGGGCATGGCTTCCGCTGTCGTTTCGGTGACCGGCCCATCGGCCGTGGCGGCGTTGTTATTCAGGGCATACAGCTTCTTGGCGGACATCGTCACTCTCCTTGTGGAAGGTCGCCGTCGTCTCGGCTGCGGCCTTGAAATTCGGCTCAAGTCCAATTTAGGAAACTTGATATTTTCCAAAATATGGGTTAAAAAGGAGAAGTCAACAAGAATTTGGAAAATCACGATGGTCCAAAATCACGATATCGAGAAGAAGCCACGGGGCAGGCCGCAGGTGCGTTGTGACGAGGATACGCGCGGCGTGCTCATCGAAGCCGCCAACAAGCAGTTTCACGAGAATGGCTATGCCGCAGTCAGCATCGCCGCAATCGCCCAGGAAGCCGGCGTTTCGACGAAGACGCTCTATCGCCTGTTCCCCACCAAGGCAGATCTGTTTTCGGAAATGGTCTCGAATCGCACGGAACGCTTTCTCATGGCGCTCGATCCCGGCACGTTAGCAACGGCCGAACTCCGCCAGGGGCTGGAACGCATGCTGATGGCCTATGGCATGCTGACGCTTTCGCAGGACACGATCACGATTACACGCCTCGTCATCGGCGAATCCGACCGCTTTCCCGAGCTCGCCAGCTCTTTCTACGACAAGGCGATCATGCGCACCAACGCGTCGATGGAAAACTGGCTGCGCCGTCAGGTGGAACACGGGCTGATCAAACTCGAGGACCCGCACGCCGCTTGCGGCATGCTGCGCGGCATGATGATCATGGAGCCCCAACGCGCTACCATGCTGCGCCAGCTGCCGCCGCCGAATATCGAGGAGATCGCTTCGAGGGCGAGAATGTGCGCAGACATTTTCCTCAGGGGATGCGCGGCTTATGATAGCGGGGAGCATATCCACGCGAAGAACGCCGACGGGTGAAATACCGAGCACTCGCCGAATTGCCCGGTGCAATATCATGAAATCTATCTCGCGCCGGAACACCGCCGCGAGGATCGCGACGGCATCCGGCGGAACTGCGCCACATCAGGCCGCGAGAACCCCCGCTTTTTTCGCTGTCCAGGTAGCGATCAGGTCCATCAGGCCGGGCGAAAGGCAATCGTAAGGCTCAAGCCCAACCCCCTTGAGGCGCGAACGTACGTCGCCCATTTTGCCGGGATCGTATCCGCTTTCGATAATCGACGATACGAAGGCGGCAAAGCCGGGTGCCGCCCAGCCTTTCTCCTGGAACCGTTCTGGATGAACGAAGGAAAGGCCCTGAAAAGCATGGTCGCGCTCGACAGGCCCGTACATGTGGACCCCGCAATCCTTGCAGGCATGGCGCTGGATGAGCGCAGACGGATCGACGACCGCCAGCTTGTTTCCGTTCTCCAGAACCTCGACGTTGGCAGTCGGCGCCACGGCAACCACTGAAAAGACCGCACCCTTCGGCTTCCAGCACTTCGTGCAGCCACAGGCATGGTTATGGGCAATATCGCCCTTGACGCGGACTTTCACCGGATTGCTCGCGCAATTGCATACGAGCGTGCCGCCGACAAATGACGCATCGGTCGCCCGGTATCCTGAATCCACGATTGGGTGGATCGCTACATTGTTCATGCGTTGTCTCCTTCCCTTCCAGGGCCGCGGCGGAATGCCGTGGCCAAGCCCTGTGTCACCGCGCAAACCCCTCGATGGCCAGCACGAGACCTCCTCCGCAAGCGAGTATATCACCACGCCGGCGATATCGTCCGCCCCTCTTCTGCGTGTGAGAGAGGATCGGTCGCGGTTATCCGAGCGGACGCTCGTAAGCTTAACCCACGGTCGGCTCGAGGAGCACAGCGAGATGGGATGCGGGCTCATCGCTCGTGCTCACGCACTCCCGCAAACCCGTCTTTGCGTCAGGGTTTCGCGCGGTCAGGATGGGCTGCCTGGAAGGCTGGCAATTTGGCGCATTTGCCATCGATCTCGACGATCCGCTTGAAGTCGGACATATCCACTCCCCAGCGGCGTGCATTGTAGACCTGTGGAACCAGACAGAGGTCCGCCATCGTCGGCGTATGTCCAAAGCTGAACCGGTCGCCAGCCGGATCGATCATCACCTCCAGCTTGCGAAGTCCGTCCGAGATGAAATGCTTCATCCATTCCTCGCGGGCGTCGCTCTTGTCCGTTACGGTCATCAGATGCGCCACGACATGCGTGTTGCATATCGGATGGATGTCCATGGCGACCGCGTATGCGAAGGCGCGCACTTTCTGGCGATCGGAACTATCTGCCGGCAGCAACCCGCATTCCGGCCGAAGCTCGGAAAGATATTCGATGATTGCCAGTGACTGAGTGAGAGTTGTCCCATCGATCGCCAATGTCGGGACGAGCCCCTGCGGGTTGAGCGCCAGATATTCCGGCTTCCTGTGCGCTCCCTCCAGCAGGTTGATCGGCACTGTTTCGTAATCGATCTCCAGGAGATTGAGCGCAATGCGGACGCGATAGCTCGCCGATGACCTCCAGTAGTCATAAAGAACGACGTTGTTCACTGCAGCTTGCTCCTCAAAGGACGATTCCGGCTGAAGGAATTATCGATATTTCTCGACGGTCTGCTCGATCGCCCCGAAGATCGAATGGCCGGCATGATCCTTCATCTCGATGCGGACCTGATCCCCGAACTTCATGAACGGGGTCTTCGGCGCCCCGGTTTCGATCGTCTCAATCGTCCGTATCTCGGCAATGCAGGAGTAGCCGTCCCCTCCGTCGCCGACCGCCCTGCCCGCTCCGCCATCCAGCTTGTTGGAGACCGTTCCCGAGCCGATGATCGTTCCGGCCACCAGATTGCGGGTTTTGGCGGCATGCGCGACGAGCTGGCCAAAATCAAACGCCATGTCGATGCCGGCATTCGCCTTGCCGAATGCCTTGCCGTTCAGGCTCACAAGCAGCGGCAGACACAACTTGCCGCCATCCCAGGCCTCCCCGAGCTCATCCGGTGTCACCGCGACCGGAGAAAATGCCGATGCCGGTTTGGACTGGAAGAAACCAAATCCCTTGGCGAGTTCGTCCGGTATGAGGCCGCGCAGCGACACATCGTTGACGAGCACTACCAGGCGGATGGCATTGCGCGCAACTTGCGGGCCGGACCCCATGGCGACGTCGCCGGTAATGACGGCAACCTCGCCCTCCATGTCGATCCCGTAGCTCTCGTCAGCCACCACGATCGGATCTCGCGGCGCAAGGAAGCCGTCCGAACCACCTTGATACATCAGCGGATCGGTCCAGAAGCTCGCCGGCATGTCGGCCCCACGCGCCTTGCGCACCAGTTCGACATGGTTGAGATAGGCCGAACCGTCGGCCCACTGGTAGGCCCGCGGCAAAGGCGATGCGGCATCGTGCTCGTGAAACCGGATCGTGGGCTGTGCTCCTGCCTCGATGCCCTCAGCAATTTGTTCGAGCCTCGGAGCCACCTGCTCCCAATTATCAAGAGCTGCCTGCAGGGTGCGGGCAATGTGACTGACTTCGGAGCAGCGGGTAAGGTCGCGGGAGACGACGACAAGCCGGCCATCTCTCGTGGAGTCTTTTAACGTCGCGAGCTTCATATCCCGTTCCCGTACCGGAGGGTGTCTGTCCTATTTACCTGATGCATCACTTGATACCGGGGGTTCCATCGAACTTGCGTTCCAGGCCGTCCCAGCACTCCAGGTAATTGTCCTGCAGTGTTTCAAGCTCGGCTGCATATTTCGTCAATTGCTGCGGGTACCGGGTCTCGAACATGAAAGCCATAGTGTGATCCAGCTTCACCGGCTTGAGCTCGGAGTTGGATGCCTTTTCAAAGGCAAGTGCGTCTGGCCCGTGGGCGAGCATCATGTTGTGCAGGCTCATGCCGCCGGGGACGAAACCCTCCTCCTTGGCGTCATACTGGCCATGGATCAGGCCCATGAACTCGCTCATGATGTTGCGGTGATACCAGGGCGGACGGAAAGTGTGCTCGGCTACCAGCCAGCGCGGTGGAAAGATCACGAAATCCACATTCGCCGTGCCTGCATCTTCAGTCGGGGCGGTCAGCACCGAAAAAATCGACGGATCAGGGTGATCGAAGCTGATCGCGCCAACAGGCGAAAACGTCCGCAGATCGTATTTGAAGGGGGCGTAGTTGCCGTGCCAGGCCACTACATCGAGGGGCGAGTGGCAGATATCAGTGACGTAGAATTTTCCGCACCACTTCACATGGACGCGGCAAGGTTTTTCCTTGTCCTCGAAAGCGGCGACGGGTGTCTTGAAATCGCGCGGGTTCGCCAGGCAATTGGCGCCGATGGGACCTCGGTCCGGCAGGGTGAATTTCGCGCCGTAATTCTCGCATATATATCCGCGCCAGACTGGCTGTTCGCCACCTTTCAGAACCTTGAACATCATGCCGCGCGGGATGAGGCATATTTCCAGGGGTTCGACATCCATGATGCCCATTTCGGTGAACACCCTGATGGCACCGAGCTGCGGCACGATCAGCAGCTCACCATCGGCGTTGAAGAAGTAGTCATCCACCATGTCCTCATTGAAGACATAGGCATGGGCCGCCATGCCCACCTGGGTCGTGACGTCGCCCGCCGTCGTCATTGTCCGAACGCCCTGAAGAAACGTCAGTTTTTCGGTCGGCGCGGGAATGGGGTTCCAGCGAAGCTGCCCGAGGGGAAGCGAATGTTCGTCCAGGCAAGGTGCGGTTTTCCAGAGCGGGTAGGAAACATTCGAAAAGCGGCCTGTGTGGCGTACACTCGGGCGAATGCGATAAAGCCAGGACCTTTCATTCGTCCCGCGCGGTGCGGTAAACGGCGAGCCGGAAAGCTGCTCGGCATAGAGACCGTAATTGCATTTCTGGGGGCTGTTCTGGCCTTGCGGCAAGGCGCCGGGAAGCGATTCCGTTTCGAAATCGTTGCCGAACCCCGGCATATATTTCAGCTTGTTCGCAATCACTGCTTCACCCTCGGAAGCCTGGATCGATGTCTGGTCCATTGCTCAACTCCTCCCCCGAAAACTCTTGCAGCGCCGCGCATCTCCTCAGACGCGCGGGACAGCCCCAAGAGTTTACTCCGCCGCAGTCCCGATGACACCACGCTTGATCTGATCGGCCTCGATCGACTCGAACAGAGCACGGAAATTGCCCTCGCCGAAGCCCTCGTCGCCCTTGCGCTGGATGAATTCGAAGAAGATCGGGCCGATGACGGTCTTGGAGAAGATCTGGAGAAGGATTTTTGTCATGCCGCCATTCAGCACGCCCTCGCCGTCGATGAGGATGCCATGCCGCTTCATGCGTTCGACGGGTTCGCTATGCCCGTTCACGCGTTCATAAGACATATCGTAATAGGTCTCCGGAGGCCCTGGCATGAAGCGTAGACCATTGTTGGCAAGCCCGTCGGTAGCCTCGTAGATATCTTCCGTTCCAACGGCGATGTGCTGGATTCCCTCGCCTCTGTACTTCTTTAGATATTCCTCGATCTGGCTCGTGTCGTCCTTCGATTCATTCAGCGGAATGCGGATCTTGCCGCAGGGCGACGTGATCGCCCGGCTCACCAGACCGGTGATACGCCCATCGATATCGAAGAAGTGGATCTGTTTGAAATTGAACAAGTTTCGATAAAAATCCCACCACTTGTCCATGTTGCCGCGAAAGACGTTGTGGGTGAGATGGTCGAGATAGTAGAAACCGATCCCCTGGGGATGCGGATTACGCTCGCCAAGCCAATCGAACTCGGCATCGTAGGCCGATCCCTTTGCGCCATAGGTCTCGACGAAGTAGAGCAGCGAGCCGCCAATACCGACGATCGCCGGGACGTCGAGCGCCTTGTCGTCCCCTTCATAGGGCACGGCGCCTTTTGACACGGCGTGATCGAATGCGTGTCTGGCGTCGACCACGCGCCATGCCATCGACGGAGCGCAGGGACCATGCTCTGAGACGAAACGAGCGGCATGGCTGCCGGGTTCTGCATTCAGGACATAGTTGATGTCGCCCTGACGCCAGACGGTGATGTCTTTCGTTTTGTGCTTTGCGACTGGGACGTAGCCCATGCGCGCAAAGAGTTCGCGCAGCTTCTCGGGCTCAGGATGGGCGAATTCGACGAACTCGAATCCATCGGTGCCGGCCGGGTTGTCGGCAGTGATTTCCGAGGGCGGCGCGTCATGCGGAAAAGGGCCCATTTTCTCCTCCTGGGAACTGGACTTCGATATGCAAAGTGTGGCGCAAAACGCATGCAAAGTTCTTGCATTCTTCACGCATGAGGAAAAGATTATGCACATTTCGTGAGGATTCTTGAGGTTTTGCGCAATGGATGAACAGCTCGACAGATTGGATTTACGCCTGCTCCAGGAGCTTCAAAAAGATGGCCGGTTGACGAACAATGAGTTGGGCGAGCGGATCGCGCTTTCCCCCTCGCAATGCTCGCGCCGGCGCACCAGACTGGAGTCCGAGGGATATATTCGCAGCTACCGGGCCTATCTCGATCAACAGAAGCTGGGTCTGGATATGCTGGTGGTCATCTCCGTGACGCTTGCGACCCACAACAGGGACAATGCCCGCAGGTTTTCGCAGCTGATCAACGGATTGCCGGAAGTTCTCGAAGCCTATGCGCTGACCGGTGAAATGGACTATCACCTGAAGGTAGCGACCCGCGGGCTCGCCGACCTCTCGAAATTCGTCAACGACGTTCTGTTACCCCACGAGTCGGTGCAGCACGTGAAGACCTCGATCGTGCTCGACACGCTGAAAACATTCGAAGGCTTTCCGATACACATTCCGGGTCATTGACATCGCGATAGCACGCAGTGATCCGGCACCAAGCGTCAGAGCGGCAGCTCGGTCGAGAATTTCAGCTCGCGCAGCACGAAGCTCGATACAACCGTGCGCACATGCGGGTTGCGCATGAGGTAGCGGGTCATGAAGGCTTCGTAGCCTTCCACGTCTCTCGCCCTTATCTTCAGCATGTAGTCGAAGGCGCCTGACAAGGCGTAGCACTCCATGATTTCTGGCCGCTCCAGAACCACCGAGGCGAAGGATGCGACCGCCTCTTCGTGATGATCCTCCAGTGTTACATGCGCGATGACGCAGAGCTTGAGATCGAGTTTTCCGGGATCGAGCAGCGTCACGCGCTTGCGGATGACACCGTCAGCCTCAAGCTCCTGGATCTTCCGCCAGGCCGAGCTCTGAGACATGCCGGCCTTTTCCGCCAGGTCTGTCAGCGAGAGGCTGCCGTCGGCCTGGACGAGTTGTAGAAGTTTACGGCGAAAATTCCCAGATTCTTTCATTTTTGGCAGCCTGCTCGGGAATATTTGCCACCAATATGACGACAGCCACCACGAAAGAAAAGAAAATCCTCCAAATCCGGGGGATAATGGCGTGGAGGCCGTCCCCGGAGGATCAGATCATGACCAAGGAAAGCAGCTACACCGCAAAATTGCCCGGGACCGATGGTCTATATGACTATAGCTCCGAAGAGGATGCAATTTGGGGCGAACTCTACCGGCGCCAGATCAAGCTGCTCGCCAATACGGCCTGCCGCGAATATCTTGATGGCGTTAAAATGCTGGGGCTCAAGCCCGACAAGGTGCCTCAGCTTCTTGATGTGAACAGGCGCCTGAACGAGACCACCGGCTTCGGCGTGGAAGGTGTACCGGCGCTCATTCCGCCCTCGCGCTTTTATGAACTTCTGTCGCAAGGCAAATTCCCGCTCGCAACCTTCCTGCGCCGTCGCGAACATATCGACTACATCGAGGAGCCGGATCTGTTCCACGAGGTTTTCGGCCATTGTCCGATGCTCACCAACCAGAGCTATGCCAATTTCGTCCGACATTTCGGCGAAGCCGCCGTCCGCCTTGGCAAAGGCTATTCCTGGCATCTGTTCCGTATCTTCTGGTTTACCGTCGAGTTCGGTCTGATCAATACGCCGCAAGGCCGCCGCTGCTTCGGCGCAGGGATCGTTTCATCGCCAAGCGAAGCCAAGGCGGCAATGGAAGGCACGGCATGCGAATTTCGGCCATTCGATCTCATGAGCGTGCTGAGAACGCCCTACCGGATCGATATCCTCCAACCGATCTACTACGTCATCGACAGCTTTGCCGATCTTGAAGCGATCGTTGAACAGGATATCGAAGGCATGATTCTGAAGGCGAAATCGCTGGGCGATTTCGCGCCAGCTTTCGAAGCCAAAGCTTCGTGAAACGCTGACAATATGGCGGCGGCGAGGAGCGAGCTTTGGCCATCCCTTCACCGATCTTCCAATCCTGGCAACGCTCGCTTCGGTCCGCTCAACCTCCCAGATCATCTCGCCCTGAGGCAACTGACGACTAGACGACGTCAGCGATGCTTCGCAAACGTCAGTCGCTCAGGTCTGAAGCGCTCGCACCGGCCCGGTGGACTCGCGCAGGATGAGTTCAACCGGCCATAATTCATGAATCTCCGTCGGCGAACGCCCCGCCAGAAGCTGAAGAACGAGATCAGCGCAACGCGTACCAGCCGCACGCATCGACGACCGGGTAGCCGACAAAGACGGGGCCATGTTGTCGGCCGTCAGATAGGGAAAGACGTCATCGTGAGCGATGACCGAGACATCGCTGCCGATCTGCAGCCCCAGCGAACGCGCGGCCCGGTAAATGCCGAGCGCCGTCATCATCGATCCGGCGACGAATGCCGTCGGCCGCTTAGGCTGCTCGAGAAATGAGCGTGCAAAGCGAAAACCGAGTTCGTCGGTAAAATTGCCGTTGGCGATCAATTGCGGATCGACGTCGATCCCGTAGCTCTGCAAGGCGCTGCGGTAACCGATGTCACGATGCAGAGCATAGGTCGCACCCTGGCGGCCATTGATCATCGCAATCCTCGTATGACCGAGATCGATCAGATGCGAAGTCGCACGGCGCACAGCCCCTTCATTGTCGATATCGAGCCAGGGGTGCGGCACGTCGATATCTGACCGGCCATGAACGAGAAACGGCATTCCCAACTCATGCAGCAAAGCGATGCGCTGATCGTTGGGTCGAGGCGAATGCACGATCATTGCATCCACCCTCTGGCTTTCCGCCAGCCGCCTGTAAAGCTGCATCTCTGCATCGGATTCTGGATTGGCCATCGGAATGACCAGAATATCGGTGTCTTCCGTGACAAGGCGCTCCGCCATGCCCGCCATGAATTCCGCGAAGTGAAACTCGCCGGCGCGCCCCATGACAACACCAATAGCGCCGACCCGGCCGGTTTTCAGCCTGACCGCATTGACGTTCGGCCTATAGCCCAGCCGCACGGCCTCTTGAACGACGCGGGCGCGCGTCACCTCGCTTACCTCGGGATAGCCACTGAGCGCGCGGCTGACAGTCGTCGGAGATAATCCAAGTTGTTTTGCGAACTCTTTGAGTTTCATTGACCGAAAAGACTTTCATCGCCTGCGCTGCCGGGCATCTATACCATCGGCCTCGCAAATTCCACATTCTATGCCGTCGACTATATTTTCTCAAATCGATTTCAATTTTATTCGCCGCCTAGATGACCGCCACCAGGCTCAGGAAATCACGACTCATGACTTCACCATTGATTTATAACGACATTTTGTATTGCTAAACAAGTACCGGTAGCAGCCCAGAATCCGCCTTGACAGGGTATCAACCTTCTGACAGGTTTTCACAGCCAAATCGATTTCAATTTGGTCTTTGGGAGGAGAAAATGAAGTTTCGTTTCACAGCGGCCGCTGTCGCGGCTGCGCTTATCGGCGCGTCGGTACCGTCTTATGCCGCCGAGATCAGCATTTCAGCGAGCTCTACCGGCAAAAACCTCGATCTGCTCCGTAAGCAGCTCGATGCCTTCGGGAAGGCCACCGGCAATACGGTCAAGATCGTCACCATGCCGTCCTCATCCACGGAACAGTTTTCGCAGTATCGGCTCTGGCTTGCAGCCGGCAACACAGATGTCGACGTCTACCAGACGGATGTTATCTGGGCCCCGCAGTTGGCAGACCAGTTCGTCGACCTGAAGGATGCCACCAAGGACGTCGTCGGCGACTTTTTCCCGGCGATCGTTGCCTCCCAGACCGTGAATGGCCGCCTGGTCGCAATGCCGCTTTACACGGACGCGCCGGCCCTCTTCTACCGCAAGGATCTTCTTGAAAAATACGGCAAGCAGCCGCCGAAGACCTGGGACGAGATGGAGGCAACCGCCAAGGAAATCCAGGAAAAGGAACGCGCCGCCGGTCAGAAGGATCTGTGGGGTTATGTCTTCCAGGGCAATGCCTATGAAGGCCTAACCTGCGATGCGCTGGAATGGGTCAAGTCCTCGGGCGGCGGCCAGATCATCGAGACCGACGGCACGATTTCAATCAACAACGAGAAGGCTGCGGCAGCACTCAATCGCGCCAAGGGCTGGATCGGCACGATTTCGCCGAGCGGCGTGCTTGCCTATCAGGAAGAAGAATCCCGCGGCGTCTGGCAGACCGGCAACTCCGTCTTCATGCGTAACTGGCCCTACGCCTATGCGCTGGGCAACGGCGCCGACAGCCCCGTCAAAGGCAAGTTCGACGTGACGACGCTTCCCGTTGCCGCAGAAGGCGACAAGCCCTCCTCGACGCTCGGCGGCTGGAACCTCGCCGTCTCGAAATATTCGAAGAACCCGGATGCGGCGATCGAACTCGTCAAGTTCCTGACCTCGAAGGATAGCCAGAAGCAGCGCGCTATCGAGCTTTCAAACCTGCCGACCCTGTCGGCGCTCTATGACGACAAGGATATTGCCGCCGCGCAGCCTTTCATGCCGAACTGGAAGCCGATCTTCGAGAACGCCGTGCCGCGGCCGTCGGCTGTTGCCAAGGTCAAGTATAACGAGGTTTCCGCCAAGTTCTGGACTGCCGTCCACAATACGCTCTCCGGCAGCGGGACAGCCGAAGAAAACCTAGAGCTTCTCGAAGCCGATCTGACGACGCTGCAAGGCAGCGGCTGGTAACCGATCGAGGCGGCAGTGTCGGATCTCCCGCCGCTGCCGCTTCCGATAACGCCGTCGTCGATTGTCTCATGAAGCGGATATTCCATGAGTGAAGTTGCAGTCTCCCAAAATCTGAGCACGGGCGCGCGCGCAAAAGCGATCTCTTCGGATCTGAGCGCGGAACGCGTCCGGTCCGCCTGGATCTTCCTGGCTCCGACCCTGTTGATCCTGGCCATCGTTGCCGGCTGGCCACTGTTCCGCACCATATATTTCAGCTTCACCAACGCGTCGCTGACGAACCTCGGTGATGCCAAGTTCGTCGGCTTCGACAACTATCTTTCCTGGGTCACCCTGAAAAGCGGCCGCACGATCTACAGAGGACTGCTGGCCGATCCCGCGTGGTGGGGCGCGGTCTGGAACACGGCAAAATTCACACTGTTATCGGTGACCATCGAAACCGCGCTCGGCCTCATCGTCGCTCTTGTGTTGAACGCACAATTCGTTGGCCGCGGCATCGTGCGCGCCGCCATCCTCATCCCCTGGGCGATCCCGACCATCGTTTCCGCCAAGATGTGGGCCTGGATGCTCAACGACCAGTTCGGCATCCTCAACGACATGTTTCTCGGCCTCGGGCTCATCAGTCAGAAAATCGCTTGGACGGCGGATCCCAATACCGCGATGATTGCCGTGCTGATCGTCGACGTCTGGAAGACGACGCCGTTTATGGCGTTGTTGATCCTCGCAGCCCTGCAAATGGTTCCAGCCGACATCTACGAGGCTGCCAAGATCGACGGCATCAATCCCGTCAAAGTGTTCTGGCGTCTGACCCTGCCACTGATACGCCCGGCCATCATGGTTGCAGTAATCTTCCGCATGCTCGACGCCATGCGCATCTTCGATCTCATCTACGTGCTGACGCCGAACAACGCCCAGACCAAGACCATGTCGGTGATGGCGCGCGAGAACCTCTTCGATTTCGACAAGTTCGCCTATGGCGCGACCGCCTCCACCGTTCTGTTTCTCATTATCGCCTCGGTCACCGTGCTCTACATATGGCTCGGCCGCGTCAAACTCGGGGGGCGCGAACACTGATGCTACTCACAGCCACAAAGAATACCCTGTTCTATCTGTTGGTCGCCGTCATCGTCGTCATCGCAGTCTTCCCGTTCTACTATGCGATCCTGACGAGTTTCAAAGCAGGCACCGCCCTCTTCGAGGTCACCTACTGGCCAAGTTCGATCTCGCTGGAAAACTATGCCGGCGTGCTGACGACGGGCAGCTTCATCCGCAGCCTCGGCAATTCGCTGCTCATTGCCTGCCTCGTGGTTGCCGCCTCTCTGCTGCTCGCGGTGACCGCATCCTACGCACTTGCCCGCGTGCATTTCCGGGGTCGGGCACTCCTGATGCTGACCATCCTGTCCGTCTCGATGTTTCCGCAGATTGCTGTCCTGGCGGGGCTTTTCGAGCTCATCCGCTGGATCGGCATCTTCAATACGCCCTTCGCATTGATCTTCTCCTACATGATCTTCACGCTGCCTTTCACGGTCTGGGTGCTGACGACCTTCATGCGGGATCTGCCGATCGAGATCGAAGAGGCGGCCATCGTCGATGGCGCCTCCCCCTGGGTCATCATCACGCAGGTGTTCATGCCACTGATGTGGCCAGCGCTCGTCACCACCGGCCTGCTCGCCTTCATCACGGCCTGGAACGAGTTTCTGTTCGCCCTGACTTTCACCTCATCGGATGCGCAGCGGACAGTGCCGGTGGCGATCGCTCTGCTTTCTGGCGGCAGTCAGTTCGAAATCCCCTGGGGCAATATCATGGCGGCATCGGTCATCGTCACCGTGCCCGTCGTCATCCTTGTTCTTATTTTTCAACGCCGGATCATTTCCGGGCTGACCGCCGGCGGCGTCAAAGGCTGAGGAAAGCGCGACATGGCACAAATTAGACTCGATAATATCCGCAAGAGCTTCGGCGCGTTTGAAGTCATCAAGGGCGTCAGCATGGACATTCGCAAGGGCGAATTCATGGTCTTCGTCGGCCCGTCCGGCTGCGGCAAGTCCACCTTGCTGCGCCTGATCTCGGGACTTGAGGACATAACGTCAGGCACGCTCTCCTTCGACGGCGAGCCGGTCAATCGTCTGTCTCCCTCCAAGCGCGGGATCGCGATGGTCTTCCAGTCCTACGCGCTCTATCCGCATATGACGGTCTACGAAAACATGGCCTTCGGCATGAAGCTCTCCGGCCGGACCAGGGAAGAATGCAAGGCGCGCGTCGAACAGGCGGCCGGCATGCTGCAGCTCTCGCCCTATCTGGAGCGCCTGCCGCGCCAGCTTTCCGGCGGCCAGCGCCAGCGCGTCGCCATCGGCCGCGCCATCGTTCGCGACCCGAAGGTCTTTCTCTTCGACGAACCATTGTCGAACCTCGATGCTGCTCTGCGCGTCGCCACAAGGCTGGAAATCGCCAAGCTTCATCGCGGCATGCATGACACGACGATGATCTATGTCACCCATGATCAGGTCGAGGCCATGACCTTGGCCGACCGGATCTGTGTCTTGCGCGATGGCGTTGTCGAACAGGTCGGAACACCGATCGAACTCTACGAGACCCCGAATTCGATCTTCGTTGCCGGTTTCATCGGCTCGCCGAAAATGAACTTTCTCTCCGGTCCGTTTGCAGCACCCTATAATGCCCACACGATCGGGGTCCGGGCCGAACATATTGAATTCGCCGATCAGGCCCCAGCGTGGACCGGTACCGTCATCCATTCCGAAATCCTCGGATCGGACAGTTTCGTCTACCTCGACATCGGCTCCGCGGAGCCGCTCATCGTTCGAGAGACCGGCGTGTCCAGCCATCAGCCCGGCCAACAATTGGGCGTATCGCCGCTCAACGGCCGCATTCACCGCTTCGACCAATCCGGACGCGCCCTCGAAAGGGTTCCTTTCAAGGGCGCTGCCTGAACAACCCATCAAACCAACAGGATCTGACCGCCTCCCATCGGTTCCGGTCCGCTACTTGCTGTAAAGGAGCATAGTCATGGCCATTCGCACCGTCGTATGGGGAGAGAACATCCATGAGACAACCAATGAGATCGTCCGGGGCATCTACCCTGAAGGCATGCACACGACCATCGCCAAGGCGCTGAACACGGATCCGGCGATTTCGGCGACGACGGCGACACTGCAGGAGCCCGAGCATGGTCTCACCGAAGCCCGGCTTGCCGAGACCGATGTCCTGACCTGGTGGGGTCACAAGGGTCATGGTGCTGTGTCCGACGTCGTCGTGGAGCGCGTCGCCAAGCGGGTCTGGGAAGGCATGGGCCTCTTGGTGCTGCATTCCGGCCATTTCTCGAAGATCTTCAAGCGGCTGATGGGCACTCCCTGCGCACTCAAATGGCGCGAGGCGGGCGAGCGCGAGCGACTGTGGACGATCAATCAGCGCCATCCGATCGCAGCCGGTATCGGCGAGCATTTCGAACTGGAAAACGAGGAAATGTACGGCGAGCAGTTTTCCGTGCCGGAGCCGTTGGAGACGGTCTTCATCTCCTGGTTCCAGGGCGGCGAAGTCTTCCGTTCGGGCCTGACGTGGCGGCGTGGTGCCGGCAACATCTTCTATTTCCGTCCCGGTCACGAAACCTACCCGACCTATCACGATGCAACCGTGCAGAAGGTGCTGATCAATGGCGTGAAGTGGGCCTATAACCCGCAAGGCGATCTGAAGAGCATCACCGATGCTCCGAATGTGCCGGTAGAAAAAGCACTGGAGCCGATCGTCGAACGCGGCCCGAGACTGCATCAGGCCGGCGAAGCCGGTTACCGCTGAGGAGAATAGAAATGCGTCTACTCGTTCTTGGTACGGGCACGATGGCCAAAAACCAGGTTGCCAACTTCCTCGCCATCGACGGTGTCGAGGTGGTCGGCGCCGTCGATACGGATCGGGGCCGGCTCGATGAGTTCGCCGATCATTTCAACATCGAAAAACGCTTCAGCACGCTCGACGAGGCGATCGCTTGGGGCGAATTCGATGCAGCCACAAATGTAACGCCTGACCGCATCCACCACGCGACAAGCCTCGCGCTGATCGCCGCCGGCAAGCACGTCTTTTGCGAGAAGCCGCTGGCGGAAAACTATGCGCATGCCTTGGAAATGACGGAAGCCGCGGAAGCGGCCGGCGTCATCAACATGGTGAACCTTACCTATCGCAATGTCGCACCGCTGCAGCGCGCCCGCGAGATGGTACTGGCCGGCGAACTCGGCACTATTCGTCATGTGGAAGCGTCCTATCTGCAGAGCTGGCTGGTATCGCGCGCCTGGGGCGACTGGCGCACGGAATCGCGCTGGCTCTGGCGTTTGTCTACCGGCCACGGATCGAACGGCGTGCTCGGGGATGTCGGCATCCATATCCTGGA
The DNA here is from genome assembly GCF_056396805.1 of Rhizobium sp. 05N49. Lineage (NCBI taxonomy): Bacteria > Pseudomonadati > Pseudomonadota > Alphaproteobacteria > Hyphomicrobiales > Rhizobiaceae > Rhizobium > Rhizobium sp. 05N49. The sequence continues at coordinate 160,470 of NZ_JBFTME010000004.1, read as the reverse complement.
TTTTGCCGCCTATGGTGCGGCGACTGACATCGATCACGTCTTTGCGCGGCTGAAGACCTTCAACAAGGCACCCGGCGGGCAGATTGGCGAGTACATGCTCGATGCCAATGACAGCTTCACCATGTCGGTCGATTTCACCAATGGCGCGCTCGGCGTCATTCATGCGACCCGCTGGGCGACCGGCCATCTGAACGAGCTGAAGCTGCGCATCTATGGCGAAAAAGGCAGCCTCGAAGTCATCCACCGCCCGGATGGTTCGGATCTTCGCGGCTGCTTCGGCGACGACATTGAAAGCGCCACCTGGCGTGATATCGAGGTGCCGGCAGTGCTGACCAATTATCAGCGTTTTGCAGAAGCGGTCAGGACCGGCAAGCAGGACGATCCCACCTTCCGCCACGCCGCCAATCTGCAGAAGGTCATCGATCTCGCGATCGTATCGGAGAAAGAACGTCGGGAGCTCAATCTGCTGGCCTCGGACACCCCGGAAGCCACGGCTGACCAGGAACCGGAAGGCAAGGCGGACGATCAGGGGCCGGTGCTGGCACTCGTCGTCTGACGGGTTGGAAAATATCGAAGGCCCGAATGTTCGGGCCTTCCTTGAGCCGACTGAGCTCGCTCTGCTTACTGCTCAACCGGCAGCTAGGCAGCCCTACCAGCCGCGCTCGCGCCCCGATAGGCAATGAGATCCTCGATGGTGATCAGGTGAAGGCCGTGCCGCTCGGCAAACTGCTCAAGCTCCGGCAGACGCGCCATCGTGCCATCATCATTGGCCACTTCACAGATGACACCCGAGGGCGACAGGCCGGCAAGCCTTGCAAGGTCGACAGCCGCCTCCGTATGGCCCGGACGCGAAAGCACGCCGTTCGGATGCGCACGCAGCGGGAAGATATGACCGGGCCGCGCAAAATCCTCAGGGCGGGAATCCTCGCCGATGAGCGCGCGAACGGTTGCGGCGCGGTCAGCGGCTGAAATACCGGTTGTCGTTTCAGGGATATAGTCAACCGAGACGGTGAACGCCGTCTTCAGGAGTTCGGTATTGTTGGGGACCATCTGCGGGATCTGCAGTTCGTCCAACCGCTCACCTTCCATGGCCACGCAGATGAGGCCACGGGCATAATTCATCATGAAGGCGATTGCCTGCGGGGTGATCGCTTCGGATGCAATGACGAGGTCGCCCTCGTTTTCCCGATCGCGGTCGTCGACGACAACCACGATCTCGCCCCGCGCAATCGCGGCGATCGCATCTTCTATCTTGGAAATTGCCATTTCTCTGCCTTTCAAGGGTTAGCCGCGTGAGCGGCATTCATGGCCTGTCAAAAGCCACCATTATCCCTTGGGCGAACAAGCATATGAAACGCCGCATGCCGAGCGGCGTCCTCTGCGTTGCTCTCTTCCATCCGGACTGTGACCGTCGGCTCCGGCATCTCACCGGATCTGCTGACCCTTCGCTTTCACGAAGGCGCTCGCGGGCTCCGAGTTGCCTCGATACCGCCGGTGGGGAATTGCACCCCGCCCTGAGAACACTGCTTATGTAAATGACGAATGGCTTGTTCTGCAAGAGGTTGGGTACAGATCACGTCGCGAGAATTGCTTCTCCGTGATGAAAGCACCGTTTCCTATTGTCGAACAGCGCTAGGACATGATCAGCCCACCATCGACATTGATGGTCTGGCCGGTGATATAGGCCGCGTCATCGCTTGCAAGAAAAGTGACAAGGCCGGCGACGTCTTCGCCCGATCCGGCGCGCTTCATCGGGATGCCTTCGACCCATTCTTTCATGAGCTCGCCGGGTGCGTAGTTGCCGAGCAGTTTGCCCCATGCCTGGTCGTTATAGGCCCACATGTCGGTTTCGATTATGCCCGGGCAGAAGGCGTTGACGGTGATACCATCGGTCGCGACTTCCTTCGCAAGGCTTTGGGTGATGCCGACGACGCCCATCTTCGAGGCAGCATAATGCGGCGTATAGATGAAGCCGTCGCGCGCCTGTCCGGACGCCGTGTTGATGATACGTCCGCCGCGACCATGTTTGCGCATGCGAGCGATCGCTTCCTGGGCACAGAGGAACACGCCCTTGGTATTGACTGCCATGACCTTGTCCCACTCGCCCTCGGTCATGTCCTCGATGCGGGCGATGGTGATGACACCGGCATTCTGGATTGAGACGTCGACGGCACCGAAGGCCTCCTCAGCGGCGTCATAGAGAGCTTTGACGCTTGTCTTGTCAGTGACGTCGCCAACAAAGGAGATCGCCTTTCCGCCGTCGGCCTTGATCTGCCCGGCGACAGCATGCACGCTCTCCTCATTGGCGGAAACCACGAGATTGGCGCCCTCGCGCGCGAAGCGTTTGGCAATCGCCGCACCGATACCGCGGCTTGCACCCGTAATAACCACGGTCTTGTTTTCGAAGCGTTGCATTCTCTTTATCCTTTCGTTGGAGCCTCGCGGAGAGCCGTTTTGCAAACCGGCGACACTTGGCTCCTCACCAGACTTCAAACGGCTGCAGAAATGATCCCGGCAAATTCCGATGCCTTCAGCGAAGCACCGCCGACCAGCGCTCCATCCACATTGCGAAGCCCGAAAATCGCCTCGGCATTGGATGCCTTGACCGAACCGCCATAGAGGATCCTGACCGAATGGCCGTCATCGCCCAGCCGCTCTTCGAGCATCTGCCGGATCGCGGCATGGACCTCCTCAATCTGTTCGTTGGTCGGCACCAGCCCGGTTCCTATCGCCCATACGGGTTCGTAGGCGATGACGAGATTGGCGCTCGTTGCTCCCTCGGGGACGGATTCTCTGAGCTGCCCGCCAACAACTTCGATCGCTCGCCCTTCATCGCGCTCGTGCCGCGTTTCACCGACGCACACGATCGCGATCAGGCCCGCCCGACGAGCGGCAATCGCCTTTGCAAGGACAATTTCATCATCTTCGCCGTGAGACACACGGCGCTCGGAATGCCCGAGGATGACATAGCGCGCGCCGACATCGGCAAGCATTTCAGCAGAGACATCGCCCGTATGCGCACCTGACTGCTGCGCATGGCAATCCTGTGCGCCGACGGCCAGGTTCGAATCCCTGACCCGCTCCACCGCGCGATCGATCAGCGTGAGGGGCGGGCAGACGACGATATCGCACGTCGCACCGCCCGTTAGTCCCTTCAGCGCCTCGATCTCAGCTTGGGAGGAGATGAGACCGTTCATTTTCCAGTTGCCTGCGATCAGCTTGCGCATCGTATCACCAGCAGCAGAAGCCGCCGTCGACGAGCAGATCGACGCCCGTCACGAAACTTGCGGCATTCGAAAGCAGGAAGACCGCCGGACCGACCATCTCATCGACACCGGCCATGCGCTGCATCGGCGTCTGCTCTTCGAAGAGCTTGGTCTGATGTACCATCTCCGGCCGGGTGTTCATCGGCGTTGCCGTATAGCCCGGCGAAATCGTGTTGACGCGGATGCCGCGCCCGACCCACTCCATGGCGAACGACTTCGACATATGGATCACGCCCGCTTTCGAGGCATTGTAATGGGCCTGGCTCAAACCGCGATTGACTATAACGCCCGACATGGAGGCGATGTTGACGATCGACCCGCGGCCATTCTTCAACATGGCCCGCGCTTCGGCCTGGCAAGACAGGAAGATGCCCTTCAGGTTGATGTCCATCAGCGTCTGATACTGGTCCTCTTCCATCTCCTCGGCGGGATTGGCGTTGGCGATTCCGGCCGCATTGACGGCAAGCGAGAGAGCCCCGAGATCGGCTTCAGTGCGGGCGACCGCATCCGCCAGAGACGACTTGCTGGTGACATCGGCGGCAATCTCGATCGAGCGGCGGCCGGCAGCCCGGATATGGCTGGCAGTGGTGGCAAGGCCGTCATCGGTGCGGCGATCGAGAAGCGCCACATCGGCGCCGCACTGGGCAAGACCAATCGCGATCCTTTGCCCGATGCCGCTGCCGGCGCCCGTCACGATGGCGACCTGGCCGCTGAGATCGAATAGTTTTGGTGCGTTCAGAGAGATGTCGGACACCGCTCTTCCTTTCTGTCTTTGCCTAGATTGTCGCCAGTTCCATGACCGAGACGTCGTTTGCCTCGTCACGCTTCAGAATGCCTGCCTGTTTGCCCTGCGCCAGCACGAGAATGCGGTTCGACACGCCGAGAACCTCCTCGAGGTCGGAGCTCACGACGATGACAGCAACACCCTGTTTGGCGAGGTTGACGATGATGTCGTAGATGCCGGCGCGGGCGCCGACATCGATGCCCCGTGTCGGCTCGTCCAGCACCACGACCTTGGGATCACGCATCAGCCATTTGGCGATGACGACCTTCTGCTGGTTGCCGCCCGAGAGATCGGAAGCGAATTGCTCCGCGCGTCCCTTCACGCCGAATTTCGTCACCGCCTTTTCGGCGAAAACGCGTTTCACGCCCGAGGTGAGCCAGCGCCCGCCAAGCTTGTCGAGATTGGCGTAAATGATGTTCTCGCTGATCTTATGTGCAACCACGAGGCCCTGGTCCTTGCGGTCCTCGGGCACCATCACAATGCCCTTGGCGATCGCATCCGCAGGGCTGCGCAGCTTCAGCGCTTCGCCTTCCAGCCTGATCGAGCCGGCGCTGATTGGATCGGCACCGGAAATCGCCCGCACGAGCTCGGTGCGACCGGCGCCGACGAGGCCGGCGATGCCGAGGATCTCGCCGGCATGAACGTCGAAACTCACATCGCGGAAGGAATCGTCCGGCGACGTCAGGCCGGATACCTCAAGCACGGGCCTGCTCGTCGGCTCGGGAAGGGTCGGAAACATGCGATCGAGCGAGCGGCCGACCATGCTCTCGACGATCGTGCGCACCGGCGTCGCGCTGTCGGCAAATTCATGGACGCGCTCTCCATCGCGAAGCACGACGATACGGTCGGTGATCTTTTTGATCTCTTCCATGCGGTGGGATATGTAGATGATCCCGACACCCTCGGAGCGGAGCTTGCGGACCTGCTCGAACAAGGCCTCCGTCTCCGCGCCGCCAAGGGCTGCGGTCGGCTCGTCGAGGATCAGGAGTTTTGCGTTGAGCGCCAGCGCCTTGGCAATCTCGATCAGCTGCTGATTGGCGGTCGAAAGACCGGCAACCTTTCGGGTCGCGGGAATGTGCAGGTTCAGCCGCGCGAGTTGCTCCTGAGCACGGCGGACCATCTGGGTGCGGTCGACGACGCCATTCTTCATGGGCCATCGGCCGATAAAGACATTTTCGGCGATGGAAAGATGCGGCAGAAGCTGCAATTCCTGATGGATCAGCACGACGCCCTTGTCGATCGCCTCGCGCGGAGCGGCCGGGGCATAAGGCTGCCCCAGCCATGTCATCGAGCCCTCGGAAGGTGTGCGTGATCCGGCAATGATGCCTGACAGCGTCGACTTGCCGGCGCCGTTTTCACCGAGAAGTGCCACCACCTCGCCGGGATAGACGTCCAGGTCCACATTTTTCAGAACCTGGAGCGGTCCGTAGCGCTTGGATATGCCCCTCAGGGAAAGAACCGGCTCGGTCACAACACACCTCCTCGAGATTTCGGCTGATTAAGGATGGTTGGCGATGAAGCCTGCTACATTTTCCTTGGTCGTCAGCGTCGCATCGAGAAGCTGAACCGGCGGAACCTTTTCGCCAGCGACAAGCTTGATGGCGTTAGCGACGGCTTCACGGCCCATCTTCTGGGTCTGCTGCGTGGCCGTCACATCGAAGACACCCTTGCTGAGAGCTTCGAGGGCGGCAGTATCACCATCGAAACCGCCAACGACGATCTTCTGCGAAGGGTTTGCAACCTTGATTGCCTGGGCGGCACCAAGCGCCAGCGCGTCTGCCTGAGCGAAGACGATCGTGACATCCGGATTGGCCTGCAGCATGTTCTGCATGATCTGGAAGCCTTCGTCCTGGAACCAGTTGTTGGAATACTGTTCGGCAACAACCTTGACGTCCGGATTGGCCTTCAGTGATTCCGCGCAACCCTTGGAACGATCAAGCTCGGGCGTGGTGCCCTTCTGGCCGTGGATGATGACCATCTTGCCCTTGCCGCCGGCTTCCTTGAGGATGTAGTCGCAAACCGCCTTGGCGGAGGCAACGGAGTCCGTCGCCAGGAACGTGTCGCCCGGAGCACCTTCGGCATTGCGGTCGACGTTGACGACCGGGATGCCGGCCTGCTTTGCAAGCTTCACCGGAACGGTAGCCGCGGCTGCACCAGCCGGGATATAGATGAGAGCGTCGATGTTCTGGGTCAGAAGGTCCTGGATCTGGTTGACCTGCGTCGGGCCGTCGCCCTTGGCGTCGACGGTAACGACCTCGATGCCCCGCTTCTTGGCTTCGTCTTCAACCGACTGCTTGATCTGGTTGAAGAAGTTTGCCTGCAGGTTTGCGACGGCAAGGCCAAGCTTCTTGACTTCGGCCGCGTGAACGGATCCGAGGCTGAGACCAAGCAGGGCAGCAGACGCGAGCAGAGTGCGCGCAAATTTCATGTCAGTTCCTCCGTTGTTAGTGAACCCTTGGGTATCCTCCCCCTCGGGCAATAGATCCGCTCCAAACCTTTCGGAGAGGAATTTCACGCGGCCCGCATCACCTGCGGGCCTGATGTTCAGGCAGCGCGCCGCTTGCGGATTGTCTCGGCGCCGACCGCGAGAACGATCACGACACCGATGATGACCTGCTGCAGGAAGGGTGAGACGTTGAGCAGGTTGAGGCCGTTGCGCAGCACACCGATGATCAGGACGCCGATCAGCGTGCCACCGATGCCGCCGGCACCGCCCGACAGTGATGTTCCGCCGATAACGACCGCTGCGATCGTGTCGAGTTCGTAGCCGAAGCCGCTGGACGGCTGGGCAGAGTCGAGACGGGCGGCAAGAACGATACCGGCAAGACCTGCAAGTACGGCACTCGCCACGTACACAAGAATAGTCACAAGCTGGACATTGATGCCGGCAAGACGGGCAACTTCGGGATTGCCGCCGACCGCATAGAGCATGCGGCCTTCTGCGCGGAAGTGCAGGAAAATCCAGGCAGCTGCGACGACTGCCAGCATCAGGAAGACGGTTGCAGTCAGGATGCCGAAATGGCGGTCAATGGCCAGCATCATGAACCAGTCGGGAAAGCCCACGATCTGCTGGCCGTCGGTGATCATGTTTGCCACGCCGCGCGCAGCCGACATCATCGCGAGCGTCGCGATAAAGGCGGGGACCCTGAACCAGGTGACCATGATGCCGACGATAAGGCCGCTGATCATCGAGGCAATAAGCGCCGCCACGATGCCGAGGCCGAGCGGCAGACCGGCGACATTCGCCGTCCAGCCCATCACCATCATCGCGAGAGCTAGGACCGAGCCTACCGAAAGGTCGATGCCGCCGATCAGGATCACGAAGGTCATGCCGACTGCCATGATCCCGAGCACGGTGATCTGGTCGAGAATGTTCAGACCATTGCGGACGGAGAGAAATGTATCAGTGCTGAAGGTCAGGAACAGGCAGAGCAAAAGCAGTCCGATGAGCGGACCGGTTGCTCCCGTGAGCTTGCTGACCCACGTACCGGACGGCCGGCTCTGTTCATTCACGTCGATCGCCACCATCGTTCCTCCCTAAAGATCAAGGCCGGCGGCCACTATTTCCTCAAGCAAGAATATTTATTCATGCCTGCTGGAAAATTCATTAACAACTTGCTTAGATGCTGTCAACCAGCTTTTCTGCGGATACTGGAGGCTGGACAATCAACAAGGGGCTTGACTAAGCTCGCTCATATGCAAAAATATAACATAGTGAATATTTATGCACGAGAGGAAACGATGGAGCCTTCCGAACTTGAACGTGTTGCTCGCCAGATACGTCTGCGCGACCTCCAAGCCGTATACGAGGCGGGCGCCGGCCATATCGGTGGCGAGATGTCGGTGATCGATCTCCTCACAGCGCTGTATTTTCGGGTGCTGCGCGTCTGGCCCGATCAGCCCAGACATCCCGATCGCGACAGGTTCGTGCTGTCGAAGGGCCATACGGCCTGCGCGCTCTATGTCACGCTCGCCAAGCGCGGTTTCATTCCGGAAGAGGAAATCTCGACTTTTCTGAAGCCGCATTCCCGTCTGAACGGCCACCCGAACTGTAATAAGGTGCCGGGCGTCGAAACGAATACCGGCCCGCTCGGACACGGGCTGCCGGTTGCTGTCGGCATGGCCAAGGCGGCAAAACTCTCAGGTGCGAAATACCACACCTATGTCATCACCGGTGACGGCGAGATGCAGGAAGGCTCGAACTGGGAAGCCATCATGGCAGCATACCAGTTCCGCCTGGACAACCTGACCTTGATCATCGACCACAACAGGTTCCAGCAGGGCGCTTCGCTCTCGGACACCAACGATGTCGCACCGCTTCGCCCGAAGCTCGAGGCCTTCGGCTGGGAAGTCAGCGAAATCAACGGCAACGACATGCACGCGATCGTGCCCGCCCTCGAGCATCGCTCCGACCGTCCCCATTGCATCGTGGCGCACACCAACAAGGGCCATGGCATCTCTTTCATGCAGGATCGCGTCGACTGGCATCACAAGGTTCCGAGCAAGGAACAGTATGAAACCGCATTGGCAGAACTGTCGGAGGCACTCTAATGAACGCGCCCGTAAACCCACCGAAGCTCTATGACTGCCGCGATGCCTTTGCGGCGACGCTCGAGCGCCTGGCCGCCGAGAATGAAACCATCGTCGCCGTCTGCAACGACTCGGTCGGCTCCTCCAAACTTGGCGGCTTCAAGTCGAAATTCCCTGATCGCCTCGTCAATGTCGGCATCGCCGAACAGAACATGGTTGGCGTCGGCGCCGGTCTCGCCAATGGCGGACGCTTGCCCTATGTCTGCGGCGCCTCTCCGTTCCTGACCGGCCGATCGCTCGAGCAGATCAAGGCCGACATTTCCTACTCCAATGCCAACGTCAAGCTCGTCGGCATTTCCTCGGGCATGGCTTACGGCGAACTCGGCCCGACCCATCATTCGATCGAGGATTTCGCCTGGACACGCGTGCTGCCGAATCTGCCCGTGATCGCCCCTTGCGACCGCATCGAGACTGCCGCCGCGGTCGAGTGGGCCGCAAGCTATAATGGTCCCTGCTTCCTGCGCCTCTCGCGCGTCGGCGTTCCGGATCTGCTGCCTCAAGGTCACAGGTTCGAAGTCGGCAAGGCGAACCTGCTGCGCGAAGGCTCTGATGTCACGCTGATTGCCAACGGCACGCTGACCCACCGCATGATGAAGGCCGCCGAAATCCTGGCCGGGCGCGGCATCAAGGCGCGCGTGCTCAACATGGCGACCGTTCGCCCGATCGACGAGGCCGCCATCATTGCGGCGGCCAACGAGACTGGCGCGATCGTGACGGCGGAAGAGCATTCGATCTTCGGCGGCCTCGGTTCCGCCATCGCCGAAGTGGTCGTCGACAACGCGCCCGTACCGATGAAGCGTCTTGGTGTTCCCGGCATCTATGCGCCGACAGGTTCGGCCGAATTCCTCCTCGACGAATTCGGCATGGCGCCAGCGGCGATCGCCGATGCGGCCCAGGCGCTGATCAAGCGCAAATAATCTGATAGCAGGTCTATTGCACCGGGGCGCGCATCTGCCCCGGCCGTTCGTTTGAGGAGAAGATGATGCGGGCTATTCTGGCGATCGACCAGGGCACAACCAATTCGAAGGCAGTGTTGGTTTCCGAAACCGGAGCGGTGCTTGCCAGAGGCTCGGCCGCCGTCGGCATCTCCTATCCGCAGCCGGGCTGGGTCGAGCAAGATCCCCGCCGCATCTTTGCCTCGGTTTGCGAAGCGATCGAGGCCTGCCTGAAGACAGTTTCCGACGTTACTGTCGAGGCGGTGGCAGTTTCCAATCAGCGTGAATCCGTCACGATGTGGGATGCAGAGAGCGGCGAGGCGCTGGGTCCGGTAGTGAGCTGGCAGTGCCGCCGCACAGCGCCGGACTGCGAGCGCCTGATCGCCGAAGGTCATCTCGACCGCGTGGAAACGCTGACCGGCCTTCCACTCGACCCAATGTTTCCCGGATCGAAATTCCGCTGGCTGCTCGATCGCGTACCAGCCGGGCGCCGAGTGCGCCTCGGCACGGTCGACAGTTGGCTGATCCATTGCCTGACGGGTGGGCGCCGCCACGTCTGCGATGCCTCCAATGCCGCCCGCAGCCAGCTGTTCGACCTCAATTGGCAGGTCTGGAGTGAGGAACTCGGCCAGATTTTCGGCGTCGATATCGCCCTGTTGCCGGAAGTGCTCGACAGTTCTGCCGATTTCGGCACGACGCGCGGCCTTCCCGGCATCCCGGACGGCACGCCGATCCGATCTGCTATCGGCGACAGCCATGCGGCGCTCTTCGGTCATGGTGCCTTTAAGCCGGGCGATGGCAAGGTGACGTTCGGAACCGGCTCCTCCGTCATGACGACATTGCCGCGCTTCATCGCGCCGCAAAACGGGATAACCACGACGGTCGCCTGGCGGATCGCCGGCGTGCCGACCTTCGCCTTCGAGGGCAACATTCTCGTTTCGGCAGCAAGCCTTCCGTGGATGGCCGACATTCTGGGCCTTCCCGATGTCGCAGCCCTCGTCGACCTTGCGGCGACGGCTGAGCCGGGCGGACCGGGATTCGTGCCGGCCTTCGTCGGCCTCGGCGCCCCCTACTGGAATTCCGACGCCCGTGCGCTCTTCGCCCAGATCAACTTTTCCACGACCCGCGCCCAGATGGCCCGCTCAGTGACGGATTCGATCGCCTGCCAGGTGCATGACGTGATCGCCGCCATGCGCGCCCAGAGCGGCGGCAAGCTCGGCGCTCTCTATGTCGACGGCGGCCCGAGCCAGAACCGCTTCCTGATGCAATGCGTGTCGAACCTGATCGAACATGCCGTCATCCAGTGCGAGGCGCCGGAGGCTTCCGCTCTCGGTGCCGCCTATCTCGCCGGGCTTTCGCTCGGCCTGTGGAAGGATCTCGACGCGATCGAAGCACTCCCGAGAAGCACCACAGTGATCCGCCCCGAAGAGATCGATCGCACCGGACTTCTCAATACATGGAATGATGCGCTGGCCCGCTCGACGTCGCGACCGACACCGGTTAAATGTGAATAAAAATTCAAGCCGGTATCGCCCATGTCCCGTCTCAACGAACTCCGCCTGATCTCCAGGGTTGCCCAGATGTACCACATCGAAGGGCGGCGGCAGGCGGAGATCGCGCAGCATCTGCGGCTTTCCCAGGCGACGGTCTCGCGAATGCTGAAGAGGGCCGAGGCCGAGGACATTGTTCGCACCAGCGTCATCCCGCCGGTCGGCACTTACAGTGAGCTCGAGGGAGCCCTGCGCCAAAAGTTCGACCTTCCCGAAGCAATTGTCGTCGAGTGCAGCGAGGACCGGGACGGCGCCATCATGGCCCGGATCGGTGAAGCCGCAGCCCATCTTCTGGAGATCACACTTGCACCTGGCGAAATCGTCGGGGTGTCGAGCTGGAGCCAGACCATCTTCAAGATGGTCGAAAACATCCATCCGCAGAAAAGCGCCCAGGTAAAATACGTCGTGCAAACCCTCGGAGGCATGGGCGACCCTTCGGTGCAGACACATGCCACGCAGCTTACGACGCGCCTTGCACGCCTCACCGGAGCCGAACCCAAGCTGCTTCCCGTACAGGGCGTGACGACATCGAGGGAAGCCAGACTCCTGATGCAGTCAGATCCCTTCGTCCGCGAGACCATGGATTTGTTCGGCAGTATCACGCTCGCCATTGTCGGCATCGGCGCCGTGGAGCCGTCCGAATTGCTTGCTCGTTCGGGCAACATCTTTTCGTCGCGGGAGCTTGCCGATCTCGCCGAGGCCGGCGCCGTTGGTGACATTTCACTGCGCTTTTTCGACAAGGACGGCAAACCGGTGAAGACGCCGCTGGATGACCGGGTCATCGGCCTTCCGCTCGAGGATCTTGCGCGGGTGGATCGCGTCATCGCGCTGGCCGGCGGTGCGAAGAAGACGGCGGCGATCTCGGGCGCGCTGCGTGTTGGCGTCATCGACATGCTGGTGACCGACAAATTCACCGCGCAGCGATTGATCGATACAACGGCTTGACGTCGCCGTCGGCTATGCCCGTGGCATTTCTGGAAGCGACGGTTAACGAACTGTTAAATAATTCCACGCAAATCTAGTCAGCAGTTGCCCCAGGAGAAACAGGCCGGAAAACGCACCGCGTTTTCGGAAGTGCTTCTTCGACTTCCGCCGCCTGTTCTGGATCAGCTCAATGACCATCATCTCCCGAATTCTGAAGATTAAAAGTCGATCCCATATCCTCGTCGAACGTCAGAGGATCGGCGTTGACGACAGGATCCCGGGCACGAGAAAGATGCGGAGTGGCAAGACGCGGCAACGGTTAGGCATTCTGATCGGCGCCTTCGTCTGCGGGTTTATTCTGATCGGCGGCCGTCTTGTCCAATACGGACTTGCCGAGGAGCCCACCACCAGCTCGCTTGGCAATCCAAACGGCGTTGCCTCCCGGCCCGACATCGTCGATCGCAATGGCCAGCTTCTGGCTACCGACCTGAACATGGTTTCCCTCTATGCGGACCCCCGTCGCATCATCGACGCCGACGAAGTGGTGGAGAAACTCGCCGTCGTCATTCCGAGCCTGGATTGGAGGGAGACCCACAAGAAGCTCAAGATGGACAGCGGCTTCCAGTGGCTGCGGCGCCAGCTCACGCCGAGGCAGCAAGCTGATATCCTTGCCCTCGGCCTTCCTGGAATAGGGTTTAGACCTGAAAAACGTCGCTTCTATCCTGGCGGGCGCGCTGCGTCGCATATCCTTGGTCACGTCAATGTCGACAATCAAGGACTGGCCGGCATGGAGCGGTATCTCGACCAGCAAGGCCTGGCCGATCTGAGGGCTGTGGGGCTGACATCCGGAGTTCCGCTTGAACCCGTCAGCCTATCGATCGACATCCGCGTCCAGAACCTCGCCCGGGAAGTCGCCGCCAAAGCGATGAACGCCTATCAGGCGGAAGCCGCCGGCGCACTCGTTCTCGACGTCGAGACGGGCGAGGTCCTGGCGATGGCCTCGGTGCCGGATTATGATCCGAACGAGCCATCACGCACATTGGCGGACGGCAACGTGGACAAGGATTACGAGAAAGGCTGGTTCAACCGGATCAGCAATGCGACATTCGAGATGGGCTCGACCTTCAAGAGCTTCACCTTGGCGATGGGCCTCGATGCGGAAAAGATCACTCTCAACTCCGTCGTCGATGCATCGCGTCCGATCCGGATGGGCGGCTTCACGATCAAGGACTTCAAAGGCAAGCACAGGCCACTATCGATCCCGGAGGTCTTTCAGTATTCGTCCAATATCGGCACCGCGGCGGTCGCGGACATGGTCGGCATTGAGGGACATCAACAGTTCCTGACCAAGCTCGGACTTTTGTCGAAGGTGGAGACGGAGATGCCGGGCGTCGCAACGCCCACGCAGCCACGCACATGGAAGAAGATCAATTCGGTCACGATCTCCTTCGGTCACGGCGTCGCCACGACCCCGCTGCAGACGGCGTCCGCCGCCGCATCTCTCATCAATGGCGGCAATCTCATTCCGCCAACTTTCCTGCCACGGTCGCCCGAACAAGCTGCAACGCTGGCGAAAACCGTGGTCAAGCAAAGCACAAGTGCCGATATGCGCTATCTCTTCAGCTGGAATGGGCTGAAGGGTTCAGGCCGTGCCGCCCAGGTCGAGGGCTTCAATGTCGGCGGCAAAACCGGGACAGCCGACAAGGTCGTCAATGGGCGTTACGCAAGCGACCTGAACTTCAACGCCTTTGTTGCGGCTTTTCCAATGGACAAGCCGAAATATATGGTCCTTGCGATCATCGACGCCCCGAAAACCGGTGAGCATGGCGGACGGACGGCAGCCTCCACAGCCGCGCCGATGGTGAAGGAAATCATTGGTCGGGCAGCCCCGCTGCTCGGTGTCCAGCCTCACTTCGGATCGAATGATGCGCCCTATTCGCTGATCAGTTACTGAGCTCGCCAAGATCTGCGAGGTGCGACATTACCTCGGTCGCGTCATCCCAAAATACGAGTGTCAGATGAAAGTCGCTTCGAATAGCTCACGCGCATATTCGTCATGCGTTTTCCCGTCCTGCAAATCGTCTTTCGAGAGCTCATCGATGAACCGGCCATCCTTCATGATCAGCACGCGATCGCACATATGGGCGATCACCGCCAGATCGTGGCTGACGAGCACGTAGGTCAGTCCCATCTCGTCGCGCTGGTCCGCCAGCAGGTTCAGGATTTCGGCCTGTATCGACACATCGAGCGCTGAAGTCGGTTCGTCGAGGAGCAGGATCGGCGGCGACAGGATCAGCGCTCTTGCAATGGCCACGCGCTGGCGCTGGCCGCCGGAAAGTTCGTGGGGAAACCGGTTTGCAAATGCGGCCGGCAGCCCGACCTGGCGCAGAGAACGTTCCACGGTTTGCCAAATCTCCTGCCTGCCCATAGCCCGCAAAGGTTCGGCGAGGGCCGTGCCGATCCGGTGGCGCGGATGCAGCGAACCGTAAGGATCCTGGAACACCATCTGAGCGCATTTGAGGTCGTCGAGGCTTCTCGACTTGCCGACCATGCGACCAGCGAGCGCGATTTCTCCCGACCAGCCTTTTTCCATGCCCGACAGGCATCGCAAGACGGTGGACTTGCCGCAGCCGGACTCACCGACGATACCCAGAGTTTCCCCACGCGCGACGCGGAAGCTGATGTCCTTGACGACATGGTTTTGCCGTTTGCCGGATGTGAACGTGACGTTGAGGTCGCGGACTTCGATCATCATGCTCTCTCCAGGTCGATCTTCGAGCGGTCGAGAACTGCAAGCCGCCGGACGGGGTGTCGCGGATCCGGCATCGCGGCGATCAGTCCCCTCGTATAGGGATGGCTGGCATCTTCCAGCCGTGTCAGCGTTTCAACGATGCGCCCCGCATACATGACGATGATCCGCTCACAGAAGGCGGAGACCATGCGGATATCGTGACTGATCAGCAGCAGGCCGGAATCATTCTCCCGGACGAGTTCGTCAAGCAGCGTCAGCACGTCCTTGCGCACGCTGACATCGAGCGCCGAAGTTGGCTCGTCGGCGATGACGAGCTTCGGCTTGGCGAGAAGCATCATTGCAATCATCACACGCTGGCCCATGCCGCCGGATATCTGATGCGGATACTGCGCCATGACGCGCTCCGCGTCGCGGATGCGAACGCGCTCGAGCATCGCTTTGGCCGCAGCAGTCGCTGCTGCGCCACGCAGATTGAGATGCAGGCGGGCCGCTTCAGCGATCTGCTTGCCGACTGTCAGCACGGGATTGAGCGAATAGCGAGGGTCCTGCATGATGAGCGCGATATCCTTGCCGCGTATCTTTCCCATCTGCCTCTCGGAGAGCGACAGAAGCGGACTGCCGTCAAGGTCGAGGCGCTTTGCGGAGACGGTGGCACCCGCCGACAGGAGGCGCATGATCGCCCGACCGGTCGTCGATTTTCCCGACCCGGACTCGCCGACGATGCCGACGCGTTCGCGCCCGATATCGAAGCTGACATGGGAGACGGCAGGCACCGCGTTCCTGCCGAAGCTGACATTGAGGTCTTCGATGGAGAGAACTGGCTTCATATCAGGACCTCGCATGACGGGGATCCAGAATGTCGCGAAGCGCGTCACCTGCCACGTTGAAGGCAAGGCTGGTAACGAGGATGGCGACACCCGGCATCACGGCAACCCACCAATAATCGAGCATGAACTTTCGCCCGCTCGAGATCATCGCCCCCCATTCGGGCGCCGGTGGCTGCGCGCCCAATCCGAGGAAGCCCAGCGAGGCGGCGGTCAGAATGATGCCTGCCATGTTGAGGGTCAGACGTACGATCACCGACGGAATGCACATGGGAGCGATGTAGACAAAGAGGATGCGCAAGGGCGAGGCGCCGTAGAGACGGGCGGCGGCCACATAGTCGGCATTTCTGACGACGAGCGCCTCGGCGCGTGCCAGACGCGCAATGGGTGGCCATGCGGTGAGTGAAATGGCGATGATTGCCGTCGTCAGGCCGGCTCCGAGGGCGGCGGCGAATGCCAGCGCCAGGATCAGCGAGGGAAAGGACAGGACGATATCCGTTGCCCGCATCAGGAGTGCATCGGTGCGACCGCCAAAGAATCCGGCGACGACACCGATCAGCAGGCCGATCGGGCCAACGATGAGAGAAATCGAAAGCACGGTCTGGACGGTGATCCGCGTTCCGTAGATCMGGCGGCTCAGAATATCCCGGCCGAACTCGTCGGTGCCCGCCCAATGCGCGGCACTTGGCGGCTGCAGCGCGTCGGACAGGACCTGGATGTTGGGATCATAAGGCGCGAGCCAAGGCGCAAGGATCGCGACGACGCAGAGCACCGCCAGAATAATAAAGCCGGCCATGCCGAGCGGTTCCTGCCCAAGTCTTGAGACGATCCTCATCGTTGAGCCGGAGATCCGTGCCGGCAGGCTCGGTGGGCGCACAGTGAGGTCGGTTTGGATTGCATCGCTCATTGCGCAGCCTCCCGCGTTCGCGGATCGAATATCGCGTAGGCGATGTCCGCCAGGAAATTGAGGAACATGAAGATGAAACCGATGATGATGGTAGCGGCAACGACGGCATTCATGTCGCCGATCATCAGCGCATTCGTCATGTATTGGCCGATACCCGGCCAGGAAAAGACGATCTCGGTCACGACGGCACCTTCCAGCAGCCCGCCATAGGAAATAGCGAGGATGGTGATGAGCTGTACCGCGATATTCGGCAGGACGTGGCCGATGACGGTGCGGGCCGGGCCGACACCCTTTGCGCGCGCGGCGATCACGTAATCCTGGCTCAATTGCTCGAGCGTGAAGCTGCGGGTCATACGGGTGATATAGGCCATGGCGGCATAGGCAAGGATCACGGCAGGCAGGATGATATGCCCAAGCGCATTCCAGAAGATCTCTGTTTCTCCCTGCAGCAGACTGTCAACAAGCAGTAGCCCGGTCTGTGGCATGACCATGCCCTCGTAGAAGACATCGACACGTCCAGGACCTCCAACCCAGTTCAGCCCGGCGTAAAAGATGACCAGGCCGACAATGCCGAACCAGAAGACCGGGATCGAATGACCGACAAGCGCCACGATCCGGGCGATCTTGTCGATGAACGTGTCTCGAAAAAGCGCCGCAGTCAGCCCAAGCGGGACGCCGACAAAGGTCGAGATCAGGATCGCCAGGGTGGCGAGTTCGAATGTCGCGGGAAATGCCTGAGCAAGATCCGAGGAGACCGGATTGCCCGTCAGCACCGCCGTTCCGAAATCGCCATGCGCCAGGCCATTCAGGTAGATCAGGAACTGCTGGTAGATCGGCAGGTCAAGACCAAGCTTCTGACGCATGGCGGCATAGGCGGCAGGGTCTGCCAGCTCGCCGACGATCGCTCCGACCGGATCGGCCGGAAGAATACGGCCGATCACGAAAGTGACGCACAGCAGGATGAACAGGCTGACGGCCAGGTGTCCCACCCGGCGCGCCAGTTCCTTCACGGAGAGTTCCTTCATGATCGGCGACCTTGCTTAATCGGTCTCAGCTTTCGTGACGCCCTCAAGGCGCGTCGTCTGAYTCGGATGGCCGACATAACCCTGAACCTTGTCGTTCAGCACGATCGGCTCGAAGCGCTCGAACATCGGCAGGACGGCCGGCTTCTGATCCACGAACATCTTCTGCATATCGACATAGATTTCGCCGCGTTTCTTCGGGTCCGCCTCAAGTGAAGCCTTCGCCGTCAGCGCGGTCAGTTCCGGAATGTCCCATGCCGAGCGCCAGACGAAGTTGCCGGCATTGTTTGCTTCGAGAGAATTGTCGGGATTGGACGCGAACTGCTCCATCGCTCCGAGCACGTTCGGCATGTAGGCACCAGTCTGTGGAATGAGCAGATCGAAATTTCGCGCACGGTGGGCCGCGATAATGTCCGATCCGTTGCCCTGCTGGATGTCGACCTTGATGCCTATCTGGCCGAGCGAAGCCTGGATCGCGGTGGCAAGATCGATGCGGGGCGTCTGTGCGATGGTTTTCAGGCTGAGCGTAAAGCCGTCCTTGAAGCCCGCTTCCGCAAGAAGCTCCTTTGCCTTGGCGACATCGAGGTGCCAGTCGGGGCTCGGGATTGCATATTCGAAGTTTTCGGGAACCGGCACGGTACGGGCACGCCCGTAAGGACCCATGATGGTCTTCTCGATCCCCTTATAATCGATACCATAGGCGATCGCTTCGCGCACTTTCGGGTTGGACAGGTATTTGTTGCCGGCATTCATCGACAGCACGTAAAAGCCACCTGTGGGCACACGCTGGATCTCGAAACCCTTCTTGTTGTCGAAGGTGGCTAGATCCGACGCGGTCATTGCGCTTGCTATGTCGATATCGCCGCGTTCCAGCATCAGGCGCTCCACCTGGCTTTCGGGAACATGGCGGACGATGACGCGGCGCATCTTCGGAGCACCCGCAACATAGTTCTTGTTGGCGTCGAGAATGACAAGTTCATTGGGCGCCCAGCGGTTCAACGTGAACGGTCCGGAGCCCGCCGAATGGGTTCTAAGCCAGGCGTTGCCATAGTCATCGTTGGCGACATGCTTCTGGACTTCAACGCTGTCGACGACGCTCGCAATGACCATGGCCAGACGGTAAAGCAGAAGCTCCGACGTCACTTGGTCCGAAAGATCGACGCGCACCGTCTTGTCGTCGACAGCCTTAACCAGTTGATCGATATTATCCTTCGTATAGCCGACGCGCTTCAGGTTGGCGGCTGCGGCCTGATCGAGCTTCAGCAAGCGGCCGAGTGAATAGACGACGTCCTTGGACGTGACCGGGTTTCCCGAGGCAAAAGTCGCGTCGCGCAGCTTGAAGGTGATCCCCTTGTCATCAACCTGCCAGCTTTCAGCAAGCTGCGGCACGATCTTGCCGTCAGGCGTCGACGCAACCAGGCGATCATAGAGGTTCGACATGATCTCGTTGGCCTTGGCTTCCGTCGCCTGCTGCGGATCCAGCGAAAGAACCTGGGCGAGCGAGGTGCCGATCACCAGCTGATCGGCAGGCGTCGCCGCCCGAAGCGCGGGTGCTGCCAAGGTCAGCGCGCAGAGAGCGACACCAACAAACAGGCTTCTGGAAAAATGCTTCATTGCAACTCCTCCCTGAGTTACTATACAAGACATAATATGTCGTCCGTATGTCGTACTATGATTTTTCCAAGACGTTTGCAAGTGCCATGCGGAAGAGGACGCGAAAATGGGGAACAATGAAAATGGTGGCGGGCACGCGTGGCAGGCAGCGCTTGGCGCAGCAGATGATCGACCAGTTGCGAATGCAGATTGAGACGGGAAAGCTCCGTGAGGGAGATCAGCTTCCAACCGAGCCCCAGCTTGAGGCGGCCTTCGGCGTGAGTCGCACAGTGGTGCGGGAAGCGATTGCCGACCTGCGCGCGGCCGGATTTGTCCGGCCCGTCCAGGGCAAGGGCGTCTTCGTGTCGGATCCCAACGTGCATGCCAGGCTTGTCCTGACGCCGGTCGAGGTCAAAAGCATTCCGGAAACACTGGAATTGCTGGAGTTTCGCATGGCAGTCGAAGGCGAAGCCGCCGCTATCGCAGCCTATCGCAGGACAGCCGAACAGGAAGCTGCGATTCGACTAGCCAACCGAAAAATGGCCCAACTCATCGAGAGCGGTGAGCCCACGGTCGAGGCCGATTATGAATTCCACACCGCCATAGCCAATGCTTCGAACAACAGATTCTATATCGATGCCCTGCGCCATTTCGGACCGCGCGCAATCCCGCGCGGACAGTTTCCGACCTTACCCGAAGCCAATGACCGCACCTATCTCGAAAAGGTTCATGCAGAGCATGGTGAGATCCTGGCCGCCATTGCGGAGCAGGATCCGGATCGTGCCAGGCAGGCCATGCGCGCGCACATGATGGCAAGCCAGCGACGATACCGAATGCTTGCAGAGCAGCAATGAGGCTCGACAACCTTAAAAATTCATATTATGTCATATGACATGATTTGAATGGTCGGGAGGTTAGTTGTGTATTTGGGAACCCAGGTCGCCGCACGGGACGACGATGATTTTCGTGTTTTTGCCCAACTGGGCGTAAAACACATTTCCGCTGACCCGCCCGGGGCGCCGTCCAGCTGGACACTTGATGATCTGGAGCGCCACCGCGATCACGTGGAGAGCTTCGGTCTCGTGCTGGACATGGTCCAGCTCCCCCTACCCTCCAGGCCGATCGAAAACGCGTCCTATCCCGACATCCTGCTGGCCGGTCCCGAACGCGACCGGCAGATCGACGCCGTCTGCCGGATGATCGAGAACTGCGCAAAGGCCGGGATCCCAGCCACGAAATACAATCTCAACCTGATAGGCATTCCGCGAACGGAGCTCGAAAAGGGCCGTGGCGGTTCGCTCAACGAGGCTTTTCGCTGGGACAAGGCCGATCAGCAGGCGGCACCCGGTCTTGCCGGCGTCCTCTCGGAAGATGAGAACTGGGAGCGTATCGACTATTTTCTCGAGCGGGTGGTTCCCGTTGCGGAGAGCAACAGGGTGCGCCTTGCCTGCCACCCGCACGATCCCTATACGCCACCGGGCTACCGCGGCGTCACTCGTGTCCTTGGTACAGTCGACGGCTTGAAGAGATTCGTGCAGATGCGCGAGAGCCCCTATCATGGCCTGAATTTCTGCCAGGGTTCGATCGGCGAGATGCTCGACAATCCGCGTGAGGAAATCGACGATATCATCCGCTGGTTCGGCACGCGCGGAAAGATCTTCAACCTGCACTTCCGCAACATCAGCGGCGGCAAGCTCTCCTTCATGGAAACCTTTCCCGATGAAGGCGACATGGACATGGTGCGGTCGCTCAAGGTCTACCGCGAGGTCGGCTACAAATACATGGTCATGCCGGACCACGTGCCGCGCATCAGCGGTCGCGACGCGACGGGCGTCGCCTTCAGCTTCTGCTACGGTTACATCGCCGCAGTGCTCGAGGCGATGGAAGCCGGTCATATGTGAGCGACGCGCTCACCTTCAATCAGCAATTATTCAAGGAATTCAACATGGATCCCAACGCCATCAAGAAAGCCGTGGGCGACGGCCTCCTCTCCTTCCCGGTGACACATTTCGACAGCGAGAACAGGTTCAACGAAGCCGCATACCGCGAGCACGTGAGCTGGCTTGCCGGTTTTGACGCAAGCGCACTTTTTGCCGCGGGCGGTACGGGCGAATTCTTCTCCCTCAATCCGGCCGAAATCCCTGCGGTCATCCGCGCCGCCAAGGCTGCCGCAGGCAAAACGCCCATCATTTCCGGTACCGGTTATGGCACCTCACTTGCAATCGATATTGCGCGCGCTGCCGAAAAAGCCGGTGCCGATGGTCTGCTCCTTCTTCCGCCCTACCTGATGTTTGCCGAGCAGGCCGGACTTGTCGCCCATGTGAGGGCCGTCTGCCAGGCGGTCGGCATCGGCGTGATCGTCTATAACAGAGACAACGCGATCCTGTCGGCCGACAGCATCGCTCAGCTTTGTGATGCGTGCCCCAATCTCATCGGTTTCAAGGACGGCGTCGGTGATGTCGACCGGGTCATCGAGATCACCACCAAGATTGGCGACCGGCTGGTCTATGTCGGTGGCATGCCGACCCACGAAGTCTATGCTCAGGCCTATTTCGCCGCTGGTGTGACCACCTATTCCTCGGCTGTCTTCAACTTCGTTCCGGCTCTTTCGCAACGGTTCTACAAAGCGCTCAGGGCGGGCGACCAGAAGACCGTCGACCAGATCCTGAAGGATTTCTTCTTCCCCTTCGTTGCGCTTCGCAACCGCAAGAAGGGCTATGCCGTCTCCATCATCAAGGCGGGGCTGAAAGTCATCGGCCGCGATCCGGGCACCGTGCGCGCGCCGCTCACGAACCTGACGGACGAGGAACTCTCCGTGCTGCGGTCGATTGTCGAGGCTAATGACCAGGCGAGACTGGCCGCGGAGTAAAACCGCGGCCACCGGCGCTCAGCCTCATCGCCGTATTGCCGCGACGATCGGCTGTACCGCCGCTCTCATGCTCTCCGGCGTCGTGCCGGTGACGATAACGCCGAGCAGAGGGGCAGCAATGCCCGCGTCCCTCAGCTTCGGCATATCGTCGGGCACAAACATCTTCTGGCTTGGCGCGATGACCGGAATGCCCGCCTTGCCCGCGATGGTCCGGTAGCGATCAAGATCGCTCTCGTCGAGCGGCTTTCCGTAGTCGGCAAAGGAAGCGACCGAGGCTTCCATCATCGCACCGGGAATGTCGAGAATGCCTTGCAAATCCTCGTCAGTGCTCGCCTCGCCAAGCGCCGGAATGGGCCGTAGCTTCGATTGCAGCAGATGCGGTTGCATATCGCTGACATAGATATTGAAACCCTCGAAGCCGAGATCGGCGAGCGCCTCCATCTCCTGCGGGCTCGGAACCTTTTCTTGTCCTGCCATGACAAGAAGCGGCACGCCCAGCGTTGCAAGGTCCTCGAAAAACCGCCGCTCCTCGGCAAAGCTGCCGAAGGTCGTGCCGGTCGCGCGGTGATAGGCGTTGAGATGGACTTTGATCGCGAACGCACCTGCCTCGATGGCAGCCTTCGCGAGGTCGAGATCGTGACGGGCGAGCGAGACGATGACAGGGAATTCCCCCTCGCGCAGCGCCTTTGTGAACCTGGTTTCCGGATAGGTCGGCATGGAACAGCCTCAGTTCAGACGTTCGCCGCCATCGGCAGCAAAGAGATGGATATTGGAAAGCTCCGGGCGCACGCGGATTGTCGTGCCTGGAGACATCGATACGCGCTCACGAAAGACACCGGTGACCTGCGTTTCACCGAGTTTCATCGTCACCTGGGTTTCCGACCCCATCGGCTCGACCAGAACGATCTCAGCCGGGACGCCAGCGTCACCGAGCGAGAAATGCTCGGGCCGGATGCCATAGACAAGCCTGCGGTCGCTCAATGCAGGGGCAGTTTGCGGAAGTGGCAAGACAATGCCGGGTGCCGCGAACCCCTTGTCGGTGATTGTGCCCGTGAGGAAGTTCATGGACGGTGATCCGATGAACCCGGCTACGAACTGGTTGGAGGGCCGATCGTAAAGGTCGAGCGGAGCGCCGATCTGTTCCACCCTTCCCGCATTGAGCACGACGATCTTGTCGGCCATGGTCATCGCTTCGACCTGGTCATGGGTGACATAAATGGTGGTCGTCTTCAGCCTCTGGTGCAGGCTTTTGATTTCACCGCGCATGACGACGCGCAGTTTGGCGTCGAGGTTCGACAATGGTTCGTCGAACAGGAAGACCTGCGGATTGCGAACAATCGCCCGGCCCATGGCGACGCGCTGGCGCTGGCCGCCGGAGAGTTGGCGCGGATAGCGATCGAGAAGATGAGACAGGCCGAGTATATCGGCCGCCCATTTCACCCGCTCGGCGATCTGCGCCTTGCCGGTGCCGCGATGTTCCAGCGAGAAGCCCATATTGGTCGCGACCGTCATATGCGGATAGAGGGCGTAGTTCTGGAAGACCATGGCAATGTCCCGATCCTTGGGGTCGAGATCGTTGACCACCCGCCCGCCGATCCTGATATCGCCGCCGGTAATCGTCTCGAGCCCGGCGATCATCCGAAGCAGCGTGGACTTGCCGCAGCCGGATGGCCCGACCAGCACGACGAATTCTCCGTCGCGGATGCCGAGGTCGGCACCATGAATGATGTCGAGAGCGCCATAGCTCTTGCGGACACGGGAAAGGGTAACGTCAGCCATAGGAGAAATCCGGTTCTTCAGCCCTTGAGGCCGGTATGCGCGAGCCCTTCGACGAATTGCTTCTGCGCGATGATGAAGACGATGAGCACGGGCAATGCCGTGAGCGTTGCCGCAGCGAGCTGGATATTCCACATCGGCCCGCCATAGGCGTCGGTATATTGGGTGAGCGCCTGAGGCAGCGTGAATTTGTCCGCGCTCGACAGGAACACGATCGGTTCGAGATAGAGATTCCAGGAATGCAGGAAGGTGAAGATCGCAACAGAGGCGAGCGCCGGCCTTGCAAGCGGGAGGGCGATCTTGCGGAAGATCTTGAAACGCCCAAGGCCATCGACGCGCGCTGCCTCCTCCAGCTCGACCGGCAAGGTTACGAAAAACTGCCGCATGACGAAGGTGGCAAAGACGCTCGGCGCGCCGAAGATCGGCACCAGTACCAGCGGCCAATGCGTATTGACCATGCCGGCCTTCAGAAACATCTGGAAGAGCGGCACGATCGTTACTTCCGACGGGATCAAAAGGCCGAGCAGCACGACCATGAAGATCGTGTTGGCGAAGGGGAATTTGATGCGCGCGAAGGCATAGCCGGCCATCGACGAAACGATCATCGTGCCAACAGTCACGACCGCAGCAATATAGGCTGAGTTCCAGTATTGCTTCACGAAAGGCTGCAGCTCGAAGACCTTGCTATAGGTCGTCCAGTCATAGCTCTGCGGAAAAAATTGCGGCGGAAAGGCAAAGATATCGCTGATCGGCTTCACCGAAGACGTGACCATCCACCAGGTCGGGAAAACGAACGGGATGAGAAGCACGCACATCAGCCCGTATAGAATGACCTTCATGCGCGGGGAGATCTCAGCTTTCATAGAACACGATCCTCTTGCGCAATTGCCACTGGGCGAAGGTCAGAACGGCGACGATCAGGAAGAGCAGGATCGACAGCGTCGACCCGTAACCGAAGAAATGGAACTGGAAGGCCTGCTGGTAGAGGTAATAGACGAGCACGGTCGTCGAAAGGCCCGGCCCGCCCTGCGTCAGGACCGCGATCTGGGCAAAGACCTGCAGCGATCCGACGATGGTGATGATCGAGGTCAGCAGGATGGTGGGGCTGATCAACGGCAGGGTAATGCGGCGGAACTGCTTGAAGCGCGGAGCACCATCGATGCGGGCTGCCTCGTAGAGCTCGTTCGGCACGCCCTGCAGTGCGGCCAGGAACAGGATCATGTTGAGGCCGACATTCTTGAAGACCTGGACGACGATGACCGAGATCATCGCGGTGGTCTCCCCGCGCAGCCAGTTCGGACCCTCGAGGCCAAACAGCAGCAGCATGCCGTTGATGCCGCCATTCTTCTGCAGGAGAAATCCCCAGACGATTGTCCAAGCCACCAGCGACACGACAACAGGCGAAAAGAACAGCGTCCGGAAGATCGTAATGCCCGCAAGCTTCTGGTTCAACAGTACCGCCAGCAGCAAGGCCAGCGACAGGTTGAGAACCACAAGCCCTGCAGAGAAGATGGCGGTCGAACCGAGCACCTGCAGCAGGTTCGGGTCTTCCATCAGCATCTGGTAGTTCTGCGTGCCTGTATAAGTGAAGGTATTGGCGAGCACGTTCCACTCGTGCAGCGAATACCAGAAGACCAGACCGAGCGGGATCAGCACGAAGATGGTGATCCCGATCAGTTGCGGCGCGATGAAGAGGAAGCCGGCGAGGCTGTCGCGCCGCGCAACCGTCCAGAACGGCGACGAGGAGCGGCCCTCCAGTGTTGCGTTGTCCTGTGCGACAGCCATTCCTTGTCTCCCTAGCGCTTGAGCAGCGGGCCGATCTGGCCGCAGATCGTCTGGAGCGTGCCGGGAACATCGGCATCCGGGCGCCAGACAGCGTCGAGGCCGGAGCGCACGGTCTGCTGGATCTGGGCAAAGCCCGTATGGCCGGGGATGACCTTGCCGGTCGCAATGCCGGCAATGACGACCTTATCGATCTGCTCCTGGCTGAGCAGAGGATTGGTCTTCTTCAGCACCTCAGCGTTCAGCAGCGACTTGCGGGCCGAGGGGAAGAACCGGCTGAGCTTGGCCGAGTTTTCCGGGTTCGTCATATAGGCGACGAATTCGGCGGCCGTCTTGGCGTTCTTGCCCGATTGCATGACGCCAATGCCAGCCTGGCCGATCAGCGCATAATCACCGGCGGGACCCTTCGGCAGCGGCACGAGGTCCCAGGAGAAGGGCTTGTCCTTCGGAAGCAGCGAGGCGCGGCTGATCTGGGTGATGGTCATCGCCGCATTGCCGGCGAAGAAATCAACGTTTTCACCGGGGCCGGGGATCGCTTTCTTGTTGAAGATCGCGTCATGGACGAAGGTGAGTGCATCGACCATAGGCTTCTCGGTCATCATGCAGGTCTTGCCGTCGGCACTCCAGGGGGCCGCACCAAAGCCGTTCCAGACCGAGGCAAGGTTCTGCCAGGTCTGGTAGTTGAAGTCGCGCACGATCAGGCCGCCCTTGCCCTTCTGGCCGACTGCCGAAGCTGTCGCGATCGCGTTGTCCCAGGTCCATTCGCCGGCGGCGATCAGCTCGGCGGGTGTTTTGGCACCGGCCGCCTTGATCAGGTCGTTGTTGACGAAGACCGCAAAGGGCGAAGTAGAGAATGGGTAGGCATAGAGCGTGCCATCTTTCTGCCAGCGCTCCGTGGCGCTCGTGCTCACTTCGTCGAGATTGTATCCAGCCGTCGCCTTCAGTGTATCGTTGAGCGGATAAAGCGCACCGGAATTGACGAAGTCATAGGCGGCCGTCTCGAAGATCCAGGCCATGTCAGGCGCATTGCCGCCGGCGATCTGGGTGGTCAGCGCCGTCGTATAAGTGTCGAATGGCAGTGACTCGAAGGTCACCGTGACGTTGGGGTGGTCCTTCTTGAAGCCGGCAGCGATCTCGTTGAAAAGCTTCAGATGTGCTTCCGCCGCGCTCCAGATGGTCATGCGCAGGTTGACTGCGTCGTCGGCCCTGGCGATGCCGCTGCAGGCGAGCGGCACAGTGAGCGCAAGCGCCGCCAGCGCGGATTTCAATGTCCTGTTCTTGTTCATTCCCGTTCCTCCTCCAAAGATGGGTTGCACTGATGGCTGCTCAGTAGGCTGCGACGACCGGCCAGCGGATTTCGATACCTTCCCGGACGATTTCCCTCTGGAAGTCGTGGAGATGTGCGTCATTTTCCTGGACCTGGTGAGGCTTCAGCCCCTTGTCGAGGCAATGAGCTGCGAGCATGCCGGCCGCTTCGCCGATGTTCCATTCGACGGGGTGCAAGCGATAACAGCCGTTGGTGATATGGGTTGTGCCGATATTCTTGCCGGCCGCGATCAGGTTCGTCATGCGCTGTGGCAGCAGGGCGCCGAGCGGAATCTCGAAGGGGCAGGACGGCACGTCGATATAGTTGTCGCCGCCGGTCGAGGGGTGCAGGTCGATGCGGTACATGCCGATGCCGACGCTGTCGCGATAATTGACCGCGCCCTTGTCACCACGCACCGCATAGGAGAGGTCCTGCTCGGTGATACGGGTGATCGGTTTGATGCGGCGGCTCTCGCGGATATAGGGGGCCATCGCAAGGCCATGTTCGGTGCCGGTGATGTCCCCACGCAGCCGCAGGCCCTGATAGCCCTGGCCGCCATCGATACGCGGCGCCTCCGTCTGCAGCCAATAGAAGACCGAATAGGAAAGATCGGCCGCCGATTTCAGATGCCGTGCCTTATCCTCTTCAGACACGTCGATGATCGTGCCGTCCATGTAATCGATCATCGGCCAGTTCACGAAGCAGATGTCGGACTGGTAGAAACCGGGCTCAAAATTGCGCCGTGCAGCAATGCGGCGAAAGAGCCAGAGATTTTCATCGCCGCCGCCCTTGCGCTGATCGGCATCAACCAGCAGCGGATTGTCGTCGACATTGGGCGTGAAACCGCGGGTAGTGAATTCCAGCGTACGCGGATGCGGCGCGGTAAAGCCAAGCAGCGGGCCGCCCCAGAAATGCGGCTGGTACTTGCGCCAGTAGTCGTAATTCTCCGGCTTGTCGATCGTCTGGTCGCCGTCGACGCAATCGACTGCAAAGCAGATCGACACGGCCTGGACGTTGTCCGGCTGCCTTTGCGACGGCGCACTTGGCTCGCCGGTGTCGGATTGCGCCTCGAAACCTTTGACATAGTCTGTACCGGTCATCGGCAACAGGTCGCCGAGCTCGGTAGCATCAAGGATATAGTCGGCCGAGATGACGATCTCGCGTTCGCTATCGCGGTGGCGCACGGTAATCGAGCGCACGCTGTCACCCTCGACATCGGCAGCGACGGGACGGTAGGGCTGCAGCACCCGGAGACGACCGGCGCCGCGATAGGGCATCAGCATCGCTTCCATGACTGCAAGGCTGACGCGTGGCTCAGCACAGATGCGGCTCACCCAGCCGCCGCCGGGATTGAGATCACCCCAGGCGCGGGCGCCCTCGGTCAGCGGATAATTGTCGCGATAATATTGCCGCACGCCGTTGCGCAGCTTGCGGTAGGAGCGGGTTATACCGAATTGTTCGACCCAGGTATGTTCGTCTGATGGCACAGCCTGACTGGTCAGCTGGCCACCGATCCAATCGAATTCCTCGGTCATGATGACGCTCTTGCCGGCCCGGCAGGCGCCAACTGCCGCCGCCACGCCGCCGAGGCCGCCGCCCACCACCAGAATATCCGCTCGCATCTCTTTTGCCGCCATGTCTGTCACGCTCTCAGGTCCGTTTCTTGGCTGGTCCGAGGGTTTGCCCCTCGACCGGTTCGCAGTTCAGAAGAATTTGTTCGACGGGCGCGGCATCCTCGATGCGGCGCACCAGCATCGCGGTCGCCTGACGCCCCATTTCCTCGCGAGGAATGTTGAAGGAGGTGAACTGCACATGGCTGCGCTCGGCGCGCACATGACTGCCGAGCACCACGACCGAGAAGTCGTCCGGAATGGACAGACCGCGTTCGCGGGCGGCTGCTTCGACACGTACCGCATCGGCCAACTCGACGAAAAAGACCGCGCTCGCGCCGCTCTCTACGATCGCATCAAGTGTTTCGGCAGGACCCCGGCCGACCTCGTCCACATGCAAAACCACTTCCGCATTTCCGGTGGTCGCGTCTGAAAAACCGCGCCAGCGGTCGACGACGGACTCAGCCGATCCGCTCGGACCAATGAAGGCCAGCCGGCCATGGCCGAGAGAGCGTGCCTTTTCGACCAGCGCCCTCGTGGCGCTGGCATAATCGCCGCCGACGTAAGGAACGGGTCCGCCTGCGTCCTCACGTCGGCCGATCGCCACGAAGGGATAATCACCGGTTACAAGCCGTTTCAGTTCGGCCCGATCAAATTCACGACCGAGGACAAGGCAGCCGTCAGCGATCCGCAGCCGATTGCCATCGRCAAACATCTTGCGCTCACGGCCGACGCCGGCGCCGGTCAATAGCAGCAGGTCATAATTCTGCGCCTGCGCCTCTTCCTCGATACCGAGCAGGAAGGGCGCAAAAAAGTCCGCCTGCTCGCTCGGAAAGGCCGGCTCGTAGGTGAAGACGCCGAGAATGCGATTGAGACCCTTGGCCATCCGCCGGGCGATCGGATCGGCCACATAGCCTGTCGTGCGAATGACTTGCTGGACGCGCTCACGGGTCTCCTGGGGAATACGAGCCAGGGCTGTCGGCGCACCGTTCAGCACAAGCGAAACGGTTGCCTGGCTAACACCCGCCAATCTCGCAATATCATGCTGAGTCAAGCGCTTAGTGCCTGCCACGCTGCATCCTCCATATCTCCTCTTGACTGCTAATGCGTATTAGCAGCTAATACGCATAAACAGGATTTGACCGATTGCTGTCAAGCGCGAAAATGTGAGTCGATCGATGACGTTTGCAGAGCATTTGAAATCGCTCGGGTTTTCCGGAATCCGCGTATTCGGCGACAGCATCAGCGCCGGGTTCAATGCCAGCCATCGGCATCTGGCCTGGCCGGCGCTGTTTGCGGCCGAGCTAAGCGCATTGACGCTCCGCAATCATGCGATCCCAGGGACGGTGCTGCAGGCATCACCGCTTGCCGACGGTAGAGCCCGAGCAGACAACGGCGTCAGCAGGTATGCCGGCGCCCTGCTCGATGCCCCGCATCGCGACGCGATCCTCATCCTCTACGGCTATAACGACGCCCGCTACATGGCTGCGCCTGACAGCATGAACGCCAAGAGCTTCAGTCGTGACTATGCGAATATGCTGGAGAGACTGATCGAAGCGGGCCATGCGGAAAGACTTGCGATCGGTAGTCCGCCCTATATTCCCGACAGCGGTTTCTCAGTTGGAAGTGCTGGCTTTACCGGCCAGACACGCCAGGGCTTTGAAGTCTATGTCCGCGCCGTGCGCGAGCTGGCGCAGGCTTTTCGCATCTTCTATGCGCCTGTCTACGAACGGATGAAAGCATGCGGCGATGGCGCACTGGCGTCGCCCGATCTAACGCACCCCAATGATGCCGGTCATCGCGTCATCTGCGACGCGTTTAGACATGCCATCATTCATGAGAAACCGGTTTAGCCGCGCTTATCGCCGAGCGACTTTGGGTCGGGCGACACCGCGGAGCTCGGCGAAGGGTTCGCCTGAGGTGGAGATCCAACAGGAGAGGGCTCACAGCGACCGGCGGGAAGCCGGTCGCTTGCCCCACGCTTTCAACGCGCGCTGTATTTTGCGTCGAGCTCATCGATCGCGGAGACATTGCCGGCCGAACGGCCGTTCTGGTCGAATGTCTGGGCGAGGAACGCGTCGGCGATCGACTTCGCGAGCTCA
Source organism: Rhizobium sp. 05N49 (assembly GCF_056396805.1). Classification (NCBI taxonomy): domain Bacteria; kingdom Pseudomonadati; phylum Pseudomonadota; class Alphaproteobacteria; order Hyphomicrobiales; family Rhizobiaceae; genus Rhizobium; species Rhizobium sp. 05N49. The sequence continues at coordinate 129,878 of NZ_JBFTME010000004.1, read as the reverse complement.
GGCCCAATGACACGCGCGCCCATCGTGATGATCTGCGCGTTGTTGGAAAGGGCAGCACGCTCGGCCGAATAAGTGTCGTGCGTCAATGCAGCGCGGATGCCAGGCACCTTGTTGGCCGAAATGCAGACGCCGATGCCGGTGCCGCAGATCAGGATTGCCTTGTCATAGGTGCCGTCGATCACGCCCGAGGCAACGCGATCCGAAAGGTTGGCATAGAACGGATCGAGCCCGTCGTTGATGCGCGACACTTCATGGACATCGAACCGATCCTTGAGGTGTTCGGCAAGCACCTTGGCGAGACCTTCGCCGGCACTGTCTCCAGCAATTGCAAGCTTCATCTTTTTTCTCCTTGGAGTTTGGTGGCACATTTCGCGAGGATGTCGAGATAGCCCTCGACGTTCCAGGCGGAACGGCCGATGAAGAGTCCGTCGATATGCGGGCTCGAAATCAGTTCCTCGCAGTTCTGCGGATTGACCGACCCGCCGTAGAGGCAGGGGATTTTTCGCCCAAGTACGGCTTCAGCAACCGCAATGATCTCGGCCTGGCGGGCATCGGCATAGTCGGCCGTTGCCGGGATGCCTCTTTCGCCGATCGCCCAGACAGGCTCGTAGGCAAGCAGGATTTCCGCCGATTTCTGTTCGCCGGACAGCTTCGACAAGGCCCCGCGAACCTGGACTGCGAGAATTTCCGCGGCTTTTCCGCTCTCCCGGTCGGCAAGTGTTTCGCCGATACAGATCAGCGGGATCAGGCCGTGGCGAACCGCCGCCTCGGTCTTCAGCCCGACAGTCTCGTTCGTCTCTCCGAAAAACTCCCGCCGCTCCGAATGCCCGAGCTCGACGATATCGAGATCGCAATCCTTCAGCATCAAGGGGGAGATTTCGCCCGTCCAGGCGCCCTGGTCCGCCCAATGCATGTTCTGCGCACCGACCTTGACGGAGGTCTTCGCAAGCATGCGCTTGACCTCCCGCACAGCGGTAAACGGCGGGATCACAAAGCGCTGGATGATAGGATCGCGCATAGCATCGGCCGCCTCGAGGCCGCGGGCAAAATGCTCGGCCTCGGCGAGCGTCTTGTTCATCTTCCAGCTGGTGCCAATCCAGAAGCGTGGTTTCTCCGTCATGCCTGATCCTGCGCTGGTGCGATGGTGAGCTTGATACCCACCCGATCGAATTCGTCGAGAACAGCGGCCGATGGCGCGCTGTCGGTGATAATAGTGTCGAAATCAGTCAGATCCGCCATGACATGCAGCGCCGTGTGGCCGATCCGCTGGTGGTTGACCAAGAGGCAGCTCCTGGTCGAAGACGCGATCATCGCCCGCTTGGCGCGAACGACATTGTCGTCCATGTGATAGGCGAGCCTGCCGCTGACCGCGGGCGTCGAAATGAATGCGATATCAGCCCTCAGACGTGACAGCGATTCCTCCGTAACGACGCCGAGATAGGCGTTGAACTTCGCGGAATAGATGCCGCCGAGTGCAATCAGGGTGATACCGTTCTCGCCCTTCAGCCGTTCCATGATCGCCGCATTGTTGGTGATCACCGTCAGCGGTCGCTTACGCAACAGCATCTCGCCGAGAACCGCAGCCATCGATCCGTCATTGACCATGACCGTCATGCCCGGTTCGACAATGGCCAGCGCTTCTTGCGCCATCGCAACCTTGGCTTCCCCGCCCTGACGCTCGCGAATGCGAAAATCGCTCTCGAATTGCGTTCCGGCATCGATCGTCGCGCCACCGCGTACCTTACGCAGGACACCCGCCTGCTCGAGGTCGTCGAGATCGCGGTGAATGGTCATCTTCGAAACGGAAAAACGTTCAGCAAGATCATCCACTTCGACGGTCTTGCCCTCGACAAGCAGATTGACGATCAGCTGCTGGCGTTCTTCCCGTTTCATTGTTCTCAATCCTGATTACCAACAAAGTAACACAAAAATTGTGAAAATCAACAATTAACAATGTTATTATGTGACAAATGTTCGTTACCAAACGTCAGGCAAGAAGGGCTCGCGCGGTCCGTTCGTCCGTAATCAACCCATGCAGGCGTCGGCTGCGCAGGATCGCCCGTATCGCCGCCACCTTGGCCTGTCCTCCTGCCAGGGCCACGAGGCGCTCCTTCGTCGTTGACGGAAAAGATGCCGAAAGGGTACGCCCGGTCAGTGCTGTATCGAGGATTTGGCCGTCCGCGTTGAAAAAGTGACCGAGTATTTCACCGACGCCGCCCGCGGCAGCGATATCTTCGATCTCGCCCGGCTCGACCAGGCCAGAGAGCACCAGCTGGGCCTCGGCGTCCACCGTACCCAGGCCGACGAGCTTCAGGTCGGCGTCATTGGCGAGATCGAATACTTCCTTGACGCCACGCTGTGCCCTCAGCACCTCTCGGTCCTCGGTGGTATTGGCGAAGAAGGGAACCGGCATGACATAGGCATGCGTGCCGGTCTTTTCCGCGATACGGTGCATGACGTCGTAGGGATTGGCACCGTAATTTCGCGTGAGACCGCCAAGCAGGGAAACGAAGCGTATGTCCTTGGCATTTGTCCGCGGCATATACTGAACGGCAGCCGAAAGCGTGCGGCCGTGGCCAAGGCCAATGACTGCGTGATCACCGTGTTCGATCTCGCGCTTCAGATAGCCGGCTCCCGCGTGACCGAGCGCGCGCAGCGGCAAGCCCTCTTCGCCAAGATCAGGTGCTACCTCGCAATATTGCAGCCCGAAGCGTTCGGCGAGTCGCGCCTCCAGTTCGACGCATTCGACGATATCGCCGTCGATCGTGACCTTGACGACACCATCGGCAACGGCCCGCGCGATGAGCCGATGCGCCTTGACCGAGGGTATGCCGAGGCGCCGAGCAACGTCGGACTGTGTCAATCCGCCGGCGTAATGAAGCCAGGCGGCCCGCACGGCAAGTGTATCATCGGCATCCGTCATCGCCGCACCCTTCCCATTTCTTCGACGGCTATACCGCCTGACAACAAGCAGCCCTTGTAAATCGCCGGCTCATATCTTCAAGTCCACGGCGCCGGTGTCGATATGCGGCGCCCAGAAGGCGACGCTTTCGGCAATCTGCGCGATAACCTCGCGATCATTCGGCTCGCGTTCCTTGAAGGAAAGCTCGAGACAGATCTCGTTGTCATGGGCACCGCCTGCCGCGAAAGCCTTCAGCAGCGGGGCGGGTTGAATCCGCCCTTTGGCATTGAATTCCGCCGTGAACGGCCGGTGGCCGCCCTTGTCCATCAGGCTCTGCTTGATGTGGATGATCGGCGACAGCTTCGGCACGGCCCGCGCCCAGGCATAGGGGTCATAGTCGTCGGGATTGTCGGAAGTGACGTCGCCATGGTCGATATCGGCCATCATCCACATCGGCACCGCCATATCGGCAGCGCTCAATCGCGCCTGCAGCGAAAGGCAGGATTGGATCGTGTCACCGAATTCACGGCCGATGCTCATCGGCTCCCAGAAGATGTAGGAAAGACCGGCGGCTCTGGCATGCTCTGCGACTTCGCACCAGCAGTCGATGGCAATCTTTGTCAACTCCTCGCGCCGGTTTGCGTCGTCGAAATCCTTGTAGGTGAAGATCGCAAATTGCGTTCCGACGGAATGTCCGCCGAGATCGGCAGTAATGTCGGCAAAGGTCTTGAACCAGTCCACGTAATAGCGGCGGACCTCGGCATCCGGATGCCCGAAATGGTTCAGCCGTCCATACGGTCCGGTCATGCCCGAGGTAACGCGAACGCCAGTACGTGCCAACGCGGCTTTCATCTGGCGAGTCAGGCGGCGGATGACAGGGGCTTGCCAGCTTGGATTGATGAATTCGTGCGTCAGCTGGAGATCGCGGATGCGCAAGTCTCGCGCCACCGCCTCGATCAAGTCGTCGGGGTCGGCAAAACGGTTCACAAGCGGGTTGGTATTCAGCGAAAGCGAAAGCGGCATCAAGACCTCCTCAGGCGGCGGCAAGATGGGATGAAGCAAACCAGTCGGCAAAGGCTGCCCGTTCTGCCTCGCTCAGATGCAGGTAGTGCTTGGTGCGGCGATAGAGGACGTCCTCGGCGGTCTCCGCCCATTCGTTGGCGGCGAGATAACGGGCCTCCGCCTCATAGAGCTGCCCGCCGAAATGGCGGCCAAGTCCTTGCAGGTCCGTTGCCCCCGCAATCAGGTTCTTCGTGCGCGTGCCATAGAGACGGCCATAGTGATGGACGAGCTTGCGCGGCATCCACGGATAGCTGTCACGCAGGCTGTTGGCGAAGGTCTCGTAGTCGGCGTTGGGCATGTTCCCGCCCGGCAGCGGTGCCTTTTCCGTCCAGTCGCCGCCCATGTTCGGGAAGATGTGCCTGAGTCGCTGCATGCCGCGTTCGGCAAGCTCCCGGAAAGTCGTGATCTTGCCGCCGAAGACATTGAGAAGCGGCGCTCCCCCGGTCTCATCAAGATCGAACACATAGTCGCGGGTCACCGCTGATGGATTGCCCTTGCCGTCGTCAAACAACGGGCGCACGCCCGAGAAGCTGTGCAATACGTCCCGGCGGCGCAGCTTCTCCTTGAAATAGCGGTTTACCGCCTTCAGCAGATAGTCGATTTCCGCCTCATCGGCTGCCACATCCTCGGCTCGGCCCTCATAGGCGATATCGGTCGTTCCGATCAGCGCCTTGTCGCCTTCGTAAGGGTTGATGAAAATGACGCGTTTGTCGTGATTCTGAACCAGGTAGGCATTGGAACCGGCCCAGAATTTCGGCACGATGATGTGGCTGCCCTTGACGAGACGCACATTGCGGCTGGAATTGGAGCCGGCGACGCGGTTGATGATGTCGGTGACCCACGGGCCGGCGCAATTGACGAGACATCTGGCGCGGAACGTCCGCATCTCGCCGCTGGTGCTGCTTTTCGTCGTGATCGTCCATTGGCCGTTTTCCCGGCGTGCCGACACAGCCGGCGAGCGGGTCAGCACCAGGGCGCCCCTCTCGGCAGCGCTCACCGCATTCAACGTGACGAGGCGGGCATCGTCCACCCAGCAATCCGAATATTCGAAGCCGCGCGTATATTGATCGAGTATGGGCGTGCCTTCGGGATCGCGCAGCAGATTGAGCGTGCGGGTACCGGGCAGCTTCTTGCGGCCGCCGAGATGATCGTAGAGGAAAAGGCCGAGCCGGACGAGCCAGGCGGGGCGATCCTCGGGACTGTGCGGCAGCACGAAACGCATCGGCCAGATGATGTGCGGAGCCGCGTTGAGCAGCACCTCGCGCTCGATCAGCGCCTCCCGTACCAGTCGGAATTCGTAGTATTCCAGATAACGAAGGCCGCCATGCACGAGCTTGCCAGAGCGGGAGGAGGTGCCCTGAGCCAGGTCGTCCTTTTCACATAAGGCGACTTTCAAGCCGCGCCCGGCAGCATCGCGGGCAATTCCCGCGCCGTTGATGCCGCCGCCGATGACGAAAAGATCCAGGATTTCGGGTTCAGTCATGTCATGCTCCCTCGGATGCCTTTTGCATCAGCGATTCATTTTGCGGACGGCGCCGCCGCGGCTCTGGCCAATGCCTCCCAGGCAGCGGGCATGGCCTTTCGGATATCGGCATAGGCGGAAAAAAGGAGATCGAAGCGTGCAGCTTCCTCACTGACCGGCACTTCGGCTTCGCCGAGCAGTGGCGTGACCCAATCGGCGATGCAATCGTCCATGGTCCTGTAGGCGCCGATTGCCACAGCAGCCATCATCGCAGCACCTGCAGCTCCGGTCTCTTCGCGACGCGACAGGCGGATCGGTGCCTTGAGCGAGGCGGTGAGCGAACGGCGCAGCGCGCTCGAACGAACAGCGCCGCCGGTGACGCGCAGTTCGTCCGGCATCTCGCCCATGGCCGCATAACAATCGCGCGTCGCCAATGCCAGACCTTCGACAACCGCGCGAACGAGGTCCGGAAACCCATGACGGACCGAAAGACCGGAAAAGCCTGCCCTGGCCTGGGCATTGACGAAAGGTCCACGCTCCCCGGCCTCGGAAATATAGGGGTGATAGACGACCGATCCGGGCTGGCTTTCGAAAAACCAGCGGTCGATCCTGGCGACGAGCTCGGTGTGAGTGGCAGGTTTTCCGGCCTCCGCCATCAGATAGGCAGCCATCTCAAGCAGCCAGTCGATATTGATCGTCGCACCCATATTGGTCTGCACCTGGGTAACGGTATCAGGGATCGGCAGGGCAATGACGTAGCCCGTGCCCTCTCGGTTGAGATGGACGTCAGCCACTGGCTTCGCGCGCAGATGCACGCCGGTCGAACCAATCGTCGAACAGGCTGCATTACGCCCGCCGCTGCGAACACCGGCACCGAGCGCGGTCATCACCATGTCGACGTAACCAAGACTGACAGGCGTGCCGGCCAGCAGGCCGCAGGCCCGCGCCGCTTCCGCCGTCAGCGGATGGCTGATCTCGGTTCCATCGACAATCTCTGGCAGAAGCGTGCGGCGATGCGTCAACCCGAGGGCGTTAATGGCAACGGGCGAATACTGCCGGGTTCTGAAATTACCAAAGGTAAAGCTTGCCTCGGAAGGGTCGGTCGCCCGCACACCGGTAAAATTGAGGTAGAGCCAGTCCTTGCAGTGCAGCGCCGTTTCCGCTCCGTCCAGAAGCTCTGGCGCCACCCGATCCATATGCGCGAGCTGCGCGCCCTGCTGGCAGGTATTCAGTCCCGTGCCCGTCTGCTCGAAACGCGCCCTGTCCGTTTCCCGGCCGGCAAGGGATACCACAGTCGGCGCGGCACGCGCGTCGAGCCAGAGCCAGGCATCGGCGACAGGCTGATTTCCGGAACCGACCAGCCATGTTCCGTCCCCCTGCCCCGTCACCGCGATCGCCGCGGTGCGCGACGCAAGACCCTCAACCTTCTCGCCAAGGCCGCGAAGCGCGCCGACACAATCCTGCCATGTCTGCGCGAGCGACTGCGTGGCCGAACCATCACTGCCGCTTGAATATTTGTTGCGAACCGATGCTGCGGCGATCTGGCGGCCGGAAAGGTCGAAGGCAACCGCCTTGATGACCGAAGTTCCCGCATCGATACCAATGATGACTTGGCGGCTAACGTCCATCACGGATTATCCGGCAAACACGTCGAACATTGCGAGGAGTAAAACACGCGTCGAATTCATCTCTCATCCTCCTGGCCGGCACAACCAGCAAAGGTTGTAGGCGACCACATTTCGAATTCACGAGCAAGCCGGCCGGCGCGCAGTCCCGCCTTTGATATTCGATACTTTTCGGAGCGCCCGCGCGCTTCATCAAGAAGATAACACAAAGATATCATTGGTACAGTAAGTTTTTTCTCGTAATGAAATTTTTTTCAGATAAAATAATAGCAATCTGTTCGATGAGCAGCGAGAGCCGCCTCGACTATCAGCGACACTGGCGTCACGGTGCGGGCACGGGCGTCAGAATAATTTATCTTCTAATATCAAATATCTAGAATAACATAGCCCGCTGGATGAGCGCCTTCGCAGTCGACACGAACCCCGGGGGAAAGACTCTTTTTCCGGACGCCGATCACGCTTTGAATGTTATGTTATCAGCGTCAGTTCACAAAACTCCTGTTGACAGACGAACAATTTGATAACATGATTTTTGACAGAATTACCATTTACCTATCATGCAGGCATTGCTGCTGAGGGATCTGCGGTCCGGGCGATTGAAGGAGACAAGCGCCTGTCCCGACACGTAGGAGGTACGGATGCACAATTTTTCCGGCTATCATCACGCCACAGGCAGCGACCGGCGAGACAGGGTCCCGACTATTCGCGTGCTTCTCGGAGCATGCCGTCTTCGATGACGCAGCCATAGGCTTTGCCAACTTCCTCCCGCCTTCGCCGTAAATCCGACCAGCCGCAAAGGTCGCCAGCAATGAATACTCAGCCCGCCCACGCAGCCTCCGCGCCAGGCAAAAGCAACTTGAAGATGATCGTCACCGCCGTTGCGGCTATCGTGGTCATCGGCGCCATCGCGCTCGATACCACGGTTGTGAAGATCGGCTCGGAAGACGACGTCAGGCAGCAGGCATTTTCTCCGGAAGCCTTTGGGGCGGAGCAGTTCCCGAAAATCCAAGCGGATGTCGAAAAGCGAGCGGTGGCTGCGATTGACCTGGCGACGGCGATCGCTGCCGACAAGAAGGCGGCCGGCGAGAAATACGGCGTTGCCACGAGCACAGGCCCGGTCATCCCGGTGACACTGACCGGCACCTTCGGTGAACGCAAATCCAATACCAACGAAATGAAGATCGACGGACTTCCCCCCGAGACGGTGGTCCGTGTCCAGACCGGCCCTGCGGTCAATGGCACGGACCTCCGCGATGCCACGGGCACAATTCACTTCGGCCAATTCACCAATCAGATCCAGTATCAGGACGCCGGGTCGGCCATCAACAACGAGATGAAGAAGGCCGTATTCGCCGGCCTTGATCCGGACCAGCTCAATGGCAAGACGGCAACTGTCGTCGGCGTCTTCAGACTCATCAACCCCAAAAACTGGCTCGTTACCCCAGTCAAGGTCGACGTCAAATGAGCCAGCCGATCCCCACATCAAAAGGCCTTGGCGAGGTGGTCCTGGCCGCCCGCAACATCGCCAAAACCTACGGTAGCGTGCATGCCCTCAAGGGTGTCAATTTCGATATCCGCCGCGGTCAGGTCACCACGCTGTTCGGCGAGAACGGCGCGGGCAAATCGACGCTGATGAAAATCCTTTCGGGCGTCGTCCAGCCTACGTCGGGCGAGATCATTCTCGATGGTGCGCCGATCAGCTTCAACTCTTCGACCCACGCGCGCGACTGCGGCATCTCAATCATTCACCAGGAACTCAGCCTAGCGCCCAATCTCAGCGTGCGCGACAACATCTTCATGGGCCGTGAGATCATCAAGAGCGGCGTGGTCGACTTCGCGGAAGAGGAACGCCAGACGCGCCTTTTGATGGAGGCATTGGAAGAGGAGATCGATCCGCTGACCAAGGTGGAGGATCTTCGTCTCGGCCAGCAGCAGATCGTCGAAATTGCCCGGGCGCTATCCGTCAATTCGCGTATCCTGATCATGGACGAGCCGACGTCGGCGCTGAGCGCCACGGAGGTGGAGGTGCTTTTCAGGGTTATCCACGACCTGACCAATCGCGGCGTGTCGATCGTCTATATCTCGCATCATCTCGAGGAGGCGCTGCAGATCACCAACCACGCCGTCGTGCTACGCGACGGTACCATGACCGCCTATGCGCAACGCAAGGACATCGATCTCGAATGGATCGTGCGAAACATGGTGGGCGACAACTTCGATCTCGGCAGCCCGCCTGAAGGTTATGCCTTCGGTAAGCCTGCACTTTCGATCGACAACCTCACCGTCCCGGGTCCCGCCGGATCAGCCTTGAATTCCGTCGACCGCTTGTCGCTGGATGTGCGCGCCGGGGAGGTCGTCTGCATCTACGGCCTGATGGGCGCCGGCCGCACCGAGCTTCTGGAATGTGTGGCCGGACGGTTGCGCGCCAGTGGCGGCACCGTCAGGCTTGAAGGCCAAGATGTCGGGCATCTGAGCATCGCCGGACGCATCGCAAGCGGCCTTGTGCTGGTGCCGGAGGATCGCCAGCGCGACGGCCTCGTCCAGACGATGACCGTCGGCTCCAACCTCTCGCTCGCCAGCATCGGCGCCTTTACCAAAGGGCTGTTCACATCCGGCCGTCGCGAACGCGAGCTTGTCGATGCCTCCATTCGCAAAGTCCACGTCAAGACCGATGGTGGCGAGGCGGCCATCGGTTCGCTGTCGGGTGGCAATCAACAAAAGGTGGTCATCGGCAAGATGCTGGCGACAGACCCGAAGGTCATTCTTCTCGACGAGCCGAGCCGCGGCATCGACATCGGCGCCAAGGCGGAAGTCTTCAAGCTTCTTGCAGAACGCGCCCGGCAGGGTCTCGCCGTCATCTATTCGACTTCCGAGGTCAACGAGTGCCTGAGCATCGCGCACCGCATCATCGTCATGCATCGCGGCCGCATCTCGGCTGAATTCGGTGCTGACGTCACCAAGGAAAAGATTATGGCCGCTTCCGGCGAAGCCGTGGTCGCGCACTAGCCCGGAATTATGGAGCACTGATCATGTCAGTCACGAACATCACAGAAAAGCAGTCAGTGTCGCATGGGCAAAAGCGCAACATCAACCTCGTGCGCCTGATCCTGGAAGGCCGCGCCTTCTTCGCGCTGATCGTCATCATTGCGGTCTTCTCGTTCCTGTCGCCCTATTACTTCAGCCTGAGTAACTTCCTGACCATGGCCTCGCATGTCGCGATCTTCGGCATCCTGGCGATCGGCATGCTTCTGGTGATCCTGAATGGCGGCATCGATCTTTCGGTCGGCTCGACGCTCGGGCTCGCGGGTTGCATTGCCGGCTTTATGATGAAGGGTGTGACGCTGGACGCCTTCGGCGTCATTCTCTATCCGCCGGTGTGGGCCGTCGTGGTTATCACCTGCGTACTCGGTGGCGTCGTCGGCGCGGTCAACGGCGTGCTGATTGCCTATCTGAAAGTACCCGCCTTCGTCGCCTCGCTCGGCGTGCTTTATGTCGCCCGCGGTGTCGCGCTGCTGATGACCAATGGCCTGACCTACAACGATCTCGACGGCAGCCCCGAACTCGGCAATACCGGCTTCGACTGGCTCGGCTTCAACCGCCTCGCGGGCATTCCGATCGGTGTCATCGTGCTCGCCGTGCTTGCGATCATCTTCGGCATTATCCTCAGCCGAACGGCGTTCGGCCGCTGGCTTTACGCCTCTGGCGGCAACGAACGCGCTGCCGATCTCTCGGGCGTGCCGGTCAAGCGTGTCAAGATCATCGTCTATGTGCTTTCTGGCGTCTGCGCGGCAATTGCCGGTCTGGTCCTGTCGTCGCAGCTGACCTCCGCCGGCCCGACCGCCGGCACGACCTACGAATTGACGGCGATCGCAGCCGTCGTCATCGGCGGAGCGGCCCTGACCGGCGGGCGCGGCACCGTTCGCGGCACGATGCTCGGCGCCTTCGTGATCGGCTTCCTGTCGGACGGGCTCGTGATCATCGGCGTCTCGGCCTACTGGCAGACCGTCTTTACCGGCGCGGTCATCGTTCTCGCCGTCCTCATGAACAGCATCCAATACGGACGCCGGACAAAATCGTCCTGACGTCAGCAGAACTTATCCGCGACGGCAACTGGATTTCCAGAGGGCCGATCGCGGAAAGCACCGCCGGTTTCCGGCAGCACCCGAACTCACAAATGGGAGAGAGACTATGTTTAAGAAAGGCATGCGCATTCTTTTGGCAGCCGCGGCTGTCGCCCCGATTCTCGTCAGCTCCGCCTGGGCGGCAGGCCAGATGACAATCATCGTCAATGATCCGTCCAACCCCTACTGGCTGACGGAAGGCAACGTCGCCAAGGCAACAGCCGAAAAGCTGGGCTACACGGCCACGGTCAGCGCGCATAGGGGCGACACCAACACGGAAAGCAACCTGATCGACACCGCCATCACCAACAAGTCGGTCGCCATCATCCTCGACCCCGCCAATGCCGACGGCTCGGTCGGAGCAGTGAAGAAGGCGGTTGCTGCAGGCATCCCGGTCATTCTCGTCAATGCCGAGATCAACCAGGAAGGCCTTGCCAAGGCACAGCTCGTTTCGAACAATGCCCAGGGTGCTGCGATCGGCGCGCAGCAATGGGTCGAAGCAGTCGGCGACAAGGGCAACTATGCCGAACTCCTTGGCGCGCCGTCCGACAACAACGCTGCCACCCGCTCGAACGGCTACGAAACCGTCCTGACCCAGTATCCCGACCTCAAGAAGGTCGCCCAGGAAGTCGCCAATTGGGACCGCACCCAGGGTCACAACAAGATGCAGTCCATATTGCAGGCCAATCCCGACATCATCGGCGTGATCTCCGGCAATGACGAAATGGCGCTCGGTGCCATTTCGGCCCTGAAGGAAGCTGGCAAGCTCGCCAATGTCAAGGTCGGTGGCTTCGACGGTTCGCCGGATGCGGTCGCTGCGATCAAGGCCGGCGAATTGCAATACACCGTCCTTCAGCCCGTCGCCGTCTTCTCCGAAGAGGCCGTCAAACAGGCTGACAACTTCATCAAGACGGGCAGCACCGGCGCCAAGAGTGARAAGCAGCTGTTCGATTGCCTGCTGATCACCAAGGACAATATCGACAAGTACACCGGACCGTTCGTTCTGGCCCAATAATCAGGAAGGAGGGCGCCCATCCGGGCGCCCTCCTTCGACCCTTTCAACTACATCAAGCCGCTTTCGCCTTCTTTGCCTTGGCATGGCAATCACTATACGAAGCTGGGATATGGAATTCAGCGACAAGGGTGACCCGTGACACAGAAGACCAATCAGGGCGATGAGCTGTTGGACCAGCTGACCAGCGACAGCCGTCAGACGCGTCAGGTCGCGCGCCGGCGCATGATCGCGGAGGCCGTGATGAGCGAAGGTTCGATGCGCATCGAAGATCTGACGGATCGCTTCGGCATCAGCCTGATGACGGCGCATCGCGATGTGGATGAACTCGTGAGCCGCGGGATCTTCCGAAAAACACGCGGCATCGTTACGGCGGCAGCCACCAACCTTATTGAATCCAGCGATGTCTACCGTTCGAGCCGGCAGTCGGCGGAAAAGAAAGTGATCGCCGAAGCTGCCATGCAGTTCGTCGAACCGGGACAGGCCATCTTCTTCGACGACTCAACCACCGTCCTGCAGATGGCATCGCATCTCTCCTCTAGGGTGCCGATCACCGCGATCACCAATTCGCTGACGCTGATGAATGCGCTGACCGGCATGCACGACGTTACCCTGCTGGCGCTCGGCGGCCARTACTACAACTGGTGCAATGCCTTTATGGGACGCATGACGATCACCGAGATCAAGGGCTTGCGGGCGGATATCGCATTCATTTCCATGTCCGCCATCAACGACGGCATCGTGCTGCATCAGTCACCCGAAACCGTCGACACCAAACGCGCCATGTTCGACTGTTCCGTCAAACGCATCCTGCTTGCCGACCACACCAAATTCGAGCGGCGCGCGCTTCACAGCTTCGCGTCGCTCGAAGAATTCGACGTCGTCATCGTCGACGACAAGACCCTCCCTGTTCACATCGATCGGATGCGGTCCAGGGATATCAACGTCGTCGTTGCCAGGACCGGCCACGAGCGCATGTGACCGGACCGCCCGGTCACGACAGAAAGGTGAATGTGCATGCCGAGCCTTCTCGGGATCGATAGTGGACTGACCGTCACGAAGGCTGTCATTTTCGATATCGACGGCACGCCGATCGCAGTCGCTCGGCGGCGCGTCAGCCAGCTCATTCCGAGGCCGCGTTTCGTGGAGCGGGACATGCGCGAGTTGTGGACCGCAACGGCTGAGGCGATCCGTGAGGCGGTCGCCCTCAGCGGCCGTCCGGCAAGCGATATCCAGGCCGTGGCGGCGACGGCGCATGGCGATGGCATTTATGTGCTGGATCAGACGCGTGAGCCGCTTGGCAACGGCATCGTGTCGCTGGATAGCCGCGCGGGCGATATCATCGATCGATGGACGAAGAACGAGGTCTCCGACGAGGCGATTGCTCTCACAGGTCAGGTGCCGCACGTCTCCGCCCCCTCGGCGCTGCTCGCCTGGATCCGGGACCATGAGCCGGAACGGTTTGCACGTATCGGCCATATCATGAGCTGCAAGGACTGGCTCCGATTTTGCCTCACCGGCACCGTTGGCACCGATCGCACCGAAGCAAGCACCTCATTCACCGATGTCGGGACACAAGACTATAGCGTGGACGCCCTGCGCTTGTTCGGCCTGCAGGCGCTTGCCGGTGCTCTGCCGCCGGCCTCGCGCTCGGACGAGATCGTTGGACGAATTACGGCCGATGCAGCGCGCTTGACCGGCCTCTTGGAAGGCACGCCCGTCGCGGCCGGATTGCACGATGTCACCGCCTCGGCGCTCGGCGCGGGTGGTTATGCCGACGGCGTCGTTGCCGTCATTGCCGGCACCTATTCGATCAACGAGACGCTGTCCTTTGAACCGCGCGTCGATCGACGCTGGTTCTGCCGTAATGGAATTGCACCGGGCGTCTGGAACAGCATGTCGATTTCGCCTGCATCGAGCGCGAACTACGAGTGGTTCATCGAAAAACTCTGCAGCCGCGAATGGACAGACTGCGAAGCCAAGGGCACGTCCATTCACGCTTTGCTGGCATCCGAGATCGACGCGGCTTTTGACCGGCCATCGCCCGTGCTTTTCCATCCCTATCTTTTCGGGTCGCCCTACGGCGCATCGGCAAGCGCAAGCTTCTTCGGGCTCGGCGGCTGGCATGACCGCGGCGACATGCTGCGGGCCGTCATGGAAGGCATCGCATTCAACCATCGCATCCATGTCGACGCGCTGCGCGACGGTTTCGCCTTCAAGGAAGCACGGCTTGCCGGCGGCGTGTCACGCAACCCCGCAGTCGCGCAGATGTTTGCCGATGTGCTTGCGATGCCGGTGACCGTGACCGGCACCGATGAAGCCGCGGCCTGGGGCGCCGCCATCTGTGCCGGCGCAGCCGCAGGTCTCTATCCGGACCCACAGAGAGCTCCAAAAACGGACAAGCAGGGCAAGACCTGCGAGCCGGACGGCGCCCGCAGCGCCGAGTATGAGAAGCGCTACCGGCTTTTCCTCGAAATTGCAGAAACAATGACGCCGCTTTGGCCGAAGATCGCCGGCCTTGCGCAGGATAGTGCGGCAGCGGCCGCAGTTTAGGACGGCAGTACCATGACCCCCAATACGCTTGGACGCAGCCTGGATATTCGCGAGCACGATGTCGACGTCGTGATCCTTGGAGCAGGCATCAATGGCGCCGGTCTGTTTCGCGATCTCGCGGCTCAGGGCATCAACTGCATGATCGTCGACAAATCGGACTTCGGTTCCGGGACCAGCGCAGCGCCATCCCGCCTCATCCACGGCGGATTGAAATATCTGGAAACCGGTGAGTTCGGCCTGGTTGCCCAATCCACTCTGGAGCGCAATCTGCTTTTGAAAAATGCGCCGCATTGCGTCGAACCGCTTCCGACATTTATTCCGGTCTTCTCCTGGACACGCGGCATCTGGGCCGCACTGCGGACATTGGCCGGCTCCAAGACGGCCCCACGCAGCCGCGGCGCCGTGCTCATCAAGATCGGGCTTTCCCTTTACGATTTTTTCGGCTCACGCGATCGCGTGATGCCACGCCACCGGCTGATCCTGAAAAACAAGGCCAGACGGGAAATGCCGCATGTGACGCCGGCGATTGTCGCCGGCGGCATTTACTACGACGCAAAAATCAGCCGACCGGAACGTCTCGTCTACGAACTCGTCAAGGATGGGCTGGAAGCCAACCCGCAATGTGTCGCAGCAAATTTCGTGACGCTGACTGCTTCCTCGGAAGGCCGTCTGAGCTTTCAACGGGAGGATGGTACTGAATTCATGGTGCGGCCGAAGCTCGTCGTGAACGCGGCAGGCCCGTGGATCGATCATGTCAACGAGGCGCTCGGCGCGCCTTCGCGGCTGATCGGCGGCACCAAGGGCTCGCATATCCTGATTGATCATCCCGAACTGGTGCGCAGTCTCAACGGTCATATGATCTATTTCGAAGCCGATGACGGCCGTATCTGCCTGGTCTACGGCTATCTCGGGCTTGCGCTCGTCGGCTCGACGGATATCCCGAGCCGAGATCCCGACGCCGTACGCTGCGAAGAACCCGAGATCGATTACTTCCTGCAGAGCCTCAGATCGCTGCTGCCGACGCTGCGCTTCGATCGCGACCAGATCGTCTACACCTATAGCGGCATCCGGCCGCTTCCCGCCTCCGACGGAACAGCGCCCGGCCTGATCAGCCGAGACCATTCGGCACCGGTCATCGAAGCGGATGGCAAGCGGCCTTTTGCCATCATGTCGCTGGTCGGCGGCAAGTGGACGACATTTCGCGGTTTTGCCGAGGAGGTTGCCGACAGTGTCCTGACCCGGCTCGGGCGTTCGCGCAAGCAATCGACCCGCTATCTTGCGATCGGCGGCGGAAAGGCTTTCCCGGCCGATGCGCAGGCGAGACGGGGCTTTATCGACAGGATCGCCACAGCTGCAAGCATCCCGGCCGCGCGCGCGGAACAACTTCTGAACCGCTATGGAACGACGGCCGAGGCGGTAGCGATGTTCCCTTCCGATCATCCTGACGAGCGGCGGTTATCGGGAGCTACACACTACAGTTTTCGCGAGATCGACTGGATCGCGCGCAACGAGCTTGTGGTCCATCTCTCCGATATCGTGTTGCGGCGCACGACGATCGCGATCGAAGGTCATGTGACCTATGGAGGTTTGACGGACATTGCCGGCATCGCCGCGAAAGCGCTCGGTTGGGACGCTGCGCGTGTCGCGCATGAGATCGATGACGTTGTTTCCCTGCTCAAGGAATTTCACGGCCAGACGCTGGCAGCAGGCACGCCGGATATCGAGCCGGAAAAAAGTGCTCGTCCCGTCAGCAGATGAGATCCAGGAAAGAGCCGAGCGCGCGTCGACCGCAGAGCATTTCGCGAAGGCGGAAGCGAGAATGATCTTATGAATTGACGCCCCCGGAGGCTTCAATCGATCCAGTCCCTGTAGCCGGTGCCAAGCGCACCTCGGGCAAGAGACAGAATCGGTTCGTAGTCGGCATCTGTGAGCATCGCTACATCAACAAGACCGAGAGTATCGCGTGCACCGGAAAGCGATGGCTCCGCGATTGCAGCGACCAGCGCTTCGCGTAGCAGTGCCACATCCGCATCTGAACCCTTTGCTCCTGTAATGAAGGGTAAGCCGGGCGTTGCGGGCGTCTCGGCAAGAACGCGGATGCCTGCGACGCGAGCAAGCGTAAAACGCAGGAGATTGGCAAAGGTGATGCAGTCGATTGCAGCGCATTCCGCCTGCCCACTCGACACAGCATCGATGCTGCCGCCATGGCTGCCGGTCTCGACCGTGCCACCGAAGAAGCGGCCATTGCGGGCAAGAGGGGCGACGGCGGCGCGAAGCAGATTTGCCCCGGAATTGCTGTCGGGACTATTGATCGCGGCCGTCGCACCGCGCAGGTCCTGCACTGAAACGAAGGTGGAAGCTCGGCGCACGACAATGAAGCTGCGCATCAAAGGTCCGTCGCAGCCGGGATGGGAATAAACCGGTGTCGCCACGAGACGCACCCTGCCGCGCAATCGCTTCACATAGGGATAACCACAGGTCTGGGAAAAGAGCAGGTCCTCATGCAGCCAGGCCTCGTCGTAGGGGATCGTCGCATCGAGGTTTTCCGGCGGATCCGAAAGCCCGGCCTGCCCAAGATAGTACCGCAGGAACGACCAGAGTTCAGCTTTTGCATCCGCAAGCGGCTGCGGCGTAGCGTACATTGCAAGACTGGCGAGACGCATGCTTTTCACCCGCCGTGGTGCTCGTCGAGCAGACGGGAGGCAAGGATGGCCACATCTTCGCCGAGCGAACGATCCTCCGTCATGACCGGTGCGATGCCTCGAACGAACGCATGCGTTCCTGCCGTCCCCACGCCGCAACGGTGTCCGGGGCGCTGGTCGACCGCCTGAGCGGCTGCGAGCATTTCGCAGGCGATGAGCACGCGCCACAGTTCCAGCATCTCGCCCAGTTTGCGCACGGCAAGGGAGGATTGCGTTGCATGATCCTCGACGCCTTCCGATACCGCAAGGATGTCGAGCATGACAGGATTGGCCTTGTGCCTGATATCGGCCATCAACGCCGCGACCGTCTTCTGCATCGGCACGAACCCGGCCGATGGACCGCCAATCGGCGAAAGATAGCGCGGCAGGCCATTGCGACCCGAGCCCGTCAGCTGAATGAAGCGCGCAGCCGATGCCGCAGCCGCCTGAGCGATCGCAAGGCCCAGTGTCTCGAAGGCAAGCGAAAGTGCGGGCGTCTGGAAATTGCCTGATGACAGCACCTGTTGCTCTTCCAAGAGAACGACGGGATTATCGGCCGCGGCATTGAGCTCGATCTCGACGGCTTCGACCGCCCTCAAGAGCGCATCGACAAGTGCGCCGTGGATGGGTGCAACGCAACGCAGGCTCAGCGGATCCTGTATGGCGGCGTTCGCCTCGAAAAGCGTCGAGCCCTCAAGCATCTGCAGCAACCGGTTGGCCTCGTCTGCCTGGCCCGCTGCCGGCCGGGCGCGTTGGATCGCAGGTGACAGGATGAGCGGATTGCCAGCAAGGCCCTCAAAACTCAAGGCAGCCGCCCGGCGCTGGGCATCGAGTAGTTCTTTGGCATCGTACAGGACGAGCGCGCCACGGCCAGCAGACACGGCTGAAGCATTGAGAAGCGATATCCCGTCCTTCGGTTGCAGGCTCGCTGGGGCAAGGCCCGCAAGCTCAAGCGCTTCAATCGCCGGGTAGACGATGCCGCGATACTCGGCTTTCCCTTCGCCGATCAGGGCGCGGGCCATGGCGGAGAGCAACACGAGATCACCCGCACCGATCGAACCAATCGAGGGCATGACCGGATGAACACCGGCGTTCAGCATGGCAAGCAGCGCCTCGAACACGGGCAGTGAAATACCGGATCCTCCGACTGCCAGCATCGAGAGCCTGGCGGCGATGACAGCACGGGTCGCATCGCGCGGCAGAGCTTCACCGACCGCCATGCCGCGGCCGCGGATCAGCTGCAGTTGAAAGGCCTCGAAATCGCCGGTCACAGCTGTCTTCAGATTGGCACCGAGCCCGGTGTTCATGCCGTAGATCTGCTGGCCGGAAGCTGCAGCACCTTCCAGGATGCGCCGCGCGGCTATCAACTGGTCACGGACCGCGCCGGAAACCTCGACGGTGGCATCGCGACGGGCGATCGCCTCTATGTCGGCAATGGTGATGCCGGAGCCGGTCAGCAGGATCCCGGTCATGCGAAACGCAGCCTTTGACCGATACCGGCCGAGCGCGCCTTGGAAAGCAGCGCGTGGCCAAGAGCAATGTCGCTGAGCGACAGGCCGCGATGCCACAGCAGGATAGTCTCGTCCTCACTCTCGCGGCCCGGCTTCAGGCCGGCGACGACCTGTCCCAGTTCGGCATGCAACGTCTGCTCGGAAAGCCGGCCGGTCTCGACATGGGCGCGCAGCGAGCCGAATTTGCCGGTCTTGCACTGACCCCAGTCGTCGACGACGAGCTTGGCCATGATGTCGGTCAGCGACAGCTCCACGGCGCTCATCGTGCCATAAGGCACGACGAAGGCACCTTTCTTGATCCACTCCGTCTTCAGGAGGGGCTCGGGCTGCGATAGCCGCGATGCCTCGACGACGATATCTGCCCCCTCGACGCAGTCGCGCCAGTTGTCGACTACGGTGATTTTCTTGCCGAGATCGGCCTCCAGCTTCGCGCCGAAGGCATCACGACTTTCGGGCCGACGCGAATGTACGCGGATCTCGTCAAAATCGAAGAGATGATCGAGCAGGCGGACATTCCAGTAAGCCGTGCCGCGCGCGCCGATGTGACCGAGGACCTTCGAACCCTTCCGGGCGAGATGCCGGGCGCCGAGCGCGGTGACGGCGCCGGTGCGCATGTCGGTGATGACGGTTGCATCAAGGATCGCCTTCGGCACGCCGGTGCGCGGGTCGAAGAGGTTGAGCACGCCGAATTCGGAGGGATAACCGAGCTTGTAGTTGTCGACATAGTCACCGACCACTTTCACTCCGGCAAGGCCGAGCGGCGCCACATAGCCACGCAAGACGTTGAAATGGCCGTGAAAGCTTGCATCCGGCTCGAGATGGACACGCGGCTCGATCACCGTCTGGCCCCTGCCCTGAGCGGCGAGCGAAGTTTCGATCGCCGCCAGGATTTCATCATTGGACAGGTCGAGCGCCTCGATGTCGAAGGCATTCAGATAGTCGATATAGATCGGATCCATTGTCATCTCGTTTATCGTTTGATCAGCGCGTCGAGGCCGAGGTTCTGGCGAAGCGTCCGGCCCTCGTAGTCTTCGCGGAAAAGGCCGCGGCGACGCAGTTCCGGCACGACATGGGCTACGAATTCCTCAAGCCCCGAGGGGAAGAGCGGGGCCATGACATTGAAGCCGTCGGCGGCGCCTTCACTGAAGCGTTCTTCCATCGCATCGGCGATCTGCGCCGGTGTTCCTGCGACCTGCCAATGGCCGCGCGCGCCGGCGAAATGGCGGGCAAGTTCGCGGATCGACAGGTTTTCGCGCCTTCCGAGATCAATGATCAGCTGCTGGCGGCTCTGGATGAGGTTGGTCTGCGGCATGTCGGGCAGCGGACCATCGAGCGGATAGGCCGATAGATCCTGGATGCTGAGGTAGCTTGCAAGAAGGGCGACACCGACGGCGTCGGGGATGAGTTCCTGCAGGGCCCGGTATTTCGCCTTCGCTTCGTCTTCAGTGGCGCCGACGATCGGCGATATGCCGGGCATGATCTTGATATCGTCGGGCTTGCGCCCGTATTTGGCGAGCCGCGACTTCACATCGGCATAATAGGTCTGTGCTTCGGCAAGCGTCTGCGAGGCGGCAAACACGACATCTGCGGTTCGGGCCGCAAGTTCCTTGCCGACATCGGATGCGCCCGCCTGCACCATGATCGGCCGGCCCTGGGCCGAGCGTGGGCTTTCGAGCAGGCCTTCGACGGTGAAATGCTTGCCGCGGCGATGCAAGGGATGAAGCCTCGCACGATCGGCAAACTGAGCCCCGCCCCCAGGAAAATAGGCTCCGTCCTCGACGCCATCCCAAAGCGCGAGTGCTGCATCGGCAAATTCCTCGGCCCGCTCGTAGCGCTCGGAATGCGGGCGAAGGCCACTGCTCGCAAAATTCTCCGCCTCGAGTTCGCTTGCCGAGGTGACGAGGTTCCAGCCTGCCCTGCCGCCGCTTAGCTGATCGAGCGAGGCGAAGGTGCGGGCAAGGCCGTAGGGCTCGTTATAGGTTGTCGACGCCGTTGCCACGAGGCCGATATGACTGGTGTTGACGGCAAGAGCTGCAAGCAGGCTCAGCGGCTCGAATGCCGTCGAGCGCGCTGCCTGGCTTGCCATTTCCGGATTGCGCTCTCGGATGGCGGCGGCATCCTCGACAAAGAGCATGTCGAATTTGCCCCGCTCGGCGATGCGGGCCAGCTCGATGAAATGATCGATATCGACACCGGCTTGAGCATGGGCTTGAGGATGTCGCCATGCCGCGATGTGATGCCCGCCCGCCATCAGGAAGGCGCCAAGTCTCATCTTGCGATCGCTGCTCATTGTGCTTGCTCCAATGCTGCCGCCGGATGAGCCGGACGGGCAAGACCAAGACGATCGCGCAAGGTCTTACCTGCATTCGCCTTGATCAATCCGAGGTGGCGCAACTCCGGAACCACCTTCGTCAGGAACAAATCCCCTATCGCGACGGTCGGGGGCAGTATCGTGAAACCGTCGATCTGCCCGAGGGCGAGCCATCCCCGTAGGGATTCGGCGATCTCGGCTGGCGTACCCACCAGACGCGACGCGGAAAGCGGTTGGCTAAGCCGGTCGGCCTCACCAAACCGGAGCGCATCGCTTGCCGCCTGCGCCGCTTCGGGAGTTTCGGCGACAACTGGCACAACATTGGCCAGTATCCGCACGTCCTGCCGTCGGCGGCCCGCCTTTTCAAGCAGGCCCACGAAGTCGACCGCCGTCTCGTTTGTACTTCCCGGCGTCCGATCTTGAAGCAGGACGACTTCGGCACTTTGCGCCGCCAATGCTTTGTTATCTCCACTCAGAAGCTGGGCGATGATCGGTTTGCCCTGCGGTGAGCGATTGACATTCAGCGGACCGCGCACCGCAAAATGCTCGCCCCTGTGGTTGAGCACATGCATCTTGGCTGGCTCGAAAAACCGACCCTCGGCCTTGTCGTAGATGAAGGCATCGTCATCCCAGCTGTCCCAAAGCGCGCTCACAAGGCCGAGATATTCCTGGTCGCGTTCGAATTCGCCGGAAACGGGAAGGGCTACCCAGCCTGTCCGTCCGCCGCTGATCTGGTCCAGCGAGGCGAAGCGTCGGGCGAGATTATAGGGCTCATGCTGACTGCTTGCGGCAGCTGCCAGGAAGCCGATCCGGCGCGCCCGGGTCGCAAGGGCTGCGACCAGTGTCGTCGGCTCGAAGGGCGTGGCGACCGGCGAGAGGTCCTCGATCGGCCTGGTGCCGAGCCGGTCCGAAAGCAGGACGAAATCGAAACCGGCCTCCTCCGCTTCGACAGCCTGGGAAAGCAGCGCATCAAAACCGAGATGTTCGAGCGTTCCGGCATCGCGCCAGGCTGCGGGATGATGGCCGAAGGGTGTGAGGGAAAAACCGAGATGCATCAGAAACTCCTGCACTCAGATCGAGAAGATCGCGTCGCGCGTCAGTTGCCCGGTAACGATGCCACCGCCATCGACCACCGACAGCACGTCACTGTTGGCGGCGACCATCAGCGACAGCGCATCGCGCAGATTGGCACTCGCGGCAACACTGGCCGCGGGTGAAGAGGGAACACCAGGCCGCATCGCGTCGGCAACAGAAAACAGGCTGAGCCGCTTGATTGCGCGATCGATACCCACGAAATTCGCAACAAAATCGTCGGCAGGATGGGAAAGGATCGCATCCGGCGCATCATATTGCACGATCTTGCCGGCACGCATGATGGCGATCCGGTCGCCGAGGCGAATTGCCTCATCGAGATCGTGAGTGACCAGCACTACCGTCTTGCGCACGCGTTTCAAAATTTGCCTGAATTCGTCCTGCAGGCGTGTTCTGGCGATCGGGTCGATGGCGCCGAAGGGCTCGTCCATCAACAGGACCGCGGGATCGGCGGCAAGGGCGCGCGCCACGCCGATGCGCTGGCGCTGGCCGCCGGAAAGCTGGCGCGGATAGCGCTTCAGCATTTCCTTCGGATCGAGACCGACGAGATCGAGAAGTTCATCCGTGCGCTTGGCGATCCGCGGCTGGTCCCAGCCGAGCAGGTTCGGCACCGCAGCGATATTTTCGGCGATCGTCATGTGCGGAAAGAGGCCGACATTCTGGATGACGTAACCGATATGGCGGCGAAGCTTGACCGGATCGGCTTTTGTCACGTCTTCGCCATTGACGAAGATGCGCCCTTCCGTCGGTTCGATCAGCCGGTTGATCATGCGCATCGTCGTTGTCTTGCCGCAGCCTGACGGGCCGATCAGCGCAACCGTCGAGCCCTCGGGCACATCGAGCGTCAGGTGATCCACCGAAGGTGCTGCACTTTCACCGTAACGCTTGGTGACATTTTCCATACGGATCATGCGGCGGTTCTTTCTGCAAACAGGTGCTTCTCGGCGCGGCCGAGGATGAATTCGGTGGCGAGTGCCAAGATCGCGATCGGCACGGCGCCGACGATGAGCCGCGACATATCCATCATGCCGATGCCGGTGGCGATAAAATCGCCGAGCCCGCCGCCACCGATGAAAGGGGCGAGTGTCGCTCCAGCCAGCACCTGGACAGCTGCGGTGCGCGCGCCGGCAAACATCGCAGGGGCTGCGAGTGGAATGCGGATCTTGCGCAGGACCTGACCTCTGTTCATGCCCATGCCGATCGCCGCCTCCACCGCATCGGCATCGACATCGCGCAACCCGACATAGGCATTGAGCAGGACCGGCGGCAGGGCAAGCACGGTCAGCGCTACGATCGATGGCAGGATGCCGATACCGAGAAGCGGCAGCATGATCGCCAGGATCGCAAGACTCGGGATGGTTCTGAGGCCGTTGACGATGTTGATGACGCCAAAGGCAAAGCGACCGTAATTGACGATGAGGATCGAAAGCGGCAGCCCAATGGCAAGCGCAAGCGCAAGCGACACGCCGGACATCAGGAGATGCTGGCCGAGCGCGCGGAAGAATTCGTCCTGATGATCGACGATCCAGAAAAAGGCGGTGCTCAGCATCGGCATGCCCTCACTGCCAGCGCACCAGGGCCTGCTCGGCCCGGGTGAGAATGAAATCGAAGATGATGGCCAGCAGAGCAGTCAGAATGCCGCCGACGAGGATCTTTTCCGGGTATTCCTGATCGATGCCTATCAGGATGATGGTGCCGAGACCTCCGCCGTCGATGAAGGCAGCGACCGTCGCGATGCCGATGACAGTGACGAGCGCGATCCGGGCCCCGGAAACGATAAGCGGCAGGGCAAGCGGCAGTTCGATGCGGAAGAGGCGCTGCCAAGGCCCATAACCCATCCCGTCGGCCGCATCGAGTATGTCAGTTGGGACGCCGCGGATGCCGGTGACGACGTTGCGCAAAAGGATCAGCAGGCAATAGGAGGAAAGCCCGATCAGCGCTGGTTCCATGCCGAGACCAACGAAAGGGATCAAAAGCGCAAAGAGCGCCAGGCTCGGAATGACGAAGATGATATTCGTCACCGTCAGCGCAAAGGCATAGAGTCTCGGCCGGCGGGCGCAGACGATGCCGAGTACGAGCGCGATCGCAAGGCCGATCAGCACGGATGAAATCGACAGCACCAGGTGCTGCCAGACGGCAAGCGCGATTTCCGGAATATGTTTGGGTGCCCAGTTCAAAGGCGAGAAATCCTGTCCGCACGGTCACGACAAAGCGGCGAAGCTGCAAGCTTCGCCGCATTTTTTCTTCAGGGAAAGCGAAACTTTGGAGCCGCTCTCGATCAGATGCCCTTGGCCTTCAGGAATTCAGCGGCGACATCGGCCGGCTCTTCCTTGTCGCGATCGACCTTGGCGTTGAGTTCGCGCATGGTCTCATTGTTGAGGAGCGGGCTGACCTTGTTCAGAACCTCGGCGATCTTCGGGTTCTTGGCGAGAGCATCCTGTCGCACGACCGGGACGAGGTAATAGGGCGGGAAGAGATGCTTGTCGTCATCAAGCACCACCAGCTTGTTGTCGGAAATCTGCCAATCCGTCGCAAAGCCGTAGGAGACGTCGAGATCCTTGCTCGTCAGCGCGCTGTAGCGGATGCCGAGCTTGGCAAAGATCTTGAATTCCTTGAACTCGATGCCGTAGGTCTGCTTCAGCCCCGGCAAGCCGTCCTTGCGCTCGCCAAAGCCGCCCTCTGCACCAAAGGTCAAGCTCTTGGAGGCTGGACCGAGGTCGGTCAGCGTCTTCAGCTTGTACTTCTCGGCTGTTTCCGGAAGCGTGATGATCGCATAGCCGTTGTTGATCTGCGTCGGCTGAAGGAGCGTGAGCTTGAGGTTCTTTTCGTAGTAATCCTTGACGTCCGAATAGATCTTGTCGGCGGAGCCCGACAGGTCACCCTTGACGACCGCGGCAAGCGCCGTGCCGGTATATTCCGGGTAGAGATCGATGTCACCGTTCGTCAATGCCGTGTGGGCCACAAGCGTGGCACCGAGGTTGAGGTGGCGCTCGACCTCGACGCCGGCCTTTTCAAGCGCCTGGGCGTAGATCTCGGCGACGACGAACTGTTCGGTGAAATTCTTGCTGCCGATCTTTACAGCATCGGCCTGTGCCGGTGCTCCGATGAAGGCTGCCAGGATCGCACCGGCGAAGAGGCCGGCGAAAGATTTCGAAAGCATTGCGTTCCCTCATTTGAAATTCGAGTTGTTCAGGAGAGGTGATAAAGGTTTCCGATAAGGCAAGCGCGGAATGGAATACCAATTTTCTAGCGATTTAGATGAAAATTGATCTCCCAGGAGGACCCTTGATCATCGAAGGGTCGGAGAAAGCAGAGCCGACTAAGATCGGCCATCATATGCTGTCAAAAACAAACCGTGGAAAAGCGCAGCGATGCCGTCTACAAGTCAATGGATTAAAATACGAAAGAGACAGAAGGTAGGCCATGAACGTCAAGACACCGAACGCGATTGATACCTATGTCGGCATGCGCATGCGCAGGCGCAGGCAGCTTCTCGGCATGAGCCAGGAACGGCTTGCCGAACAGATCGGCGTTACCTTCCAACAGGTGCAGAAATACGAGAAAGGCATCAATCGCATCGGCGCCAGCCGCCTGCAGAGGATCGCCGAAGTGCTGCGCACCTCGCCCGCTTTCTTTTTCGAGCAGGATGATTTGGAAGCGCCGAGCCTTGCCGGCCTCGATTTGTCTGCTCCTGTCGATCCGGTCACAGAATTTCTGCGGTCGAAGGAAGGTCTCGTCCTCAACAGGGCGTTCATGAAAATCGAGGACCGGCGTATCCGCGAGACGATCATCTCGCTGGTCAAAGCGATGGCGCAGTCCGAAAACAGCGACATTTCGCTGAACGCGCCGCGAATGGACGAGCCGGATACCCGCAGAGAGTGAAAGCAGACGATACCGTCCCATGTCCTTCCGGCTCGAGTCATTCGGTACATTACGACTGCTGGACGCGGCGGGAGAGCCTGTATTCTTCCCCGAAAAAGGCCTGTTGACGCTTTGTTACCTGCTCGACAGACCTGACAGAGAATGTCCGCGCGGCACACTCGCCCGCTTCCTGTGGGATAGCACCGACAATCCCGATATCATGGCGAATTTGCGCAAGATGATCTCGCGCGTCCAGGCGAGGCAAGCGGAAATCGGCGCGGAGCTGCTGATCTTTACCGCGACCGGTGTCAGGATCAGACGGGAGGTCTTCGTCGCAGATCGCTCCGAACTTGATACCCAATCCTCGGCCGGCCCGCTCGATGTGCTGCGAAGGCTCGTATCCCTGTTGCAAACGGATTTCCTCGCCGGACTCGCAGATCAAAGCGCCAGCATAAGAGAATGGGTATCGAGCGAGCGCAACCGGCATATGGCAATCCTCGTCGACGCAGTGAAGCGAGCCTTGCCGGAAGCGCGCTCGCGAGCCGATATCGGCCTCATCAAGGAGGCTGCGCTCAGGATCTTCCGCGATGCGCCTGATGACGAAAACATCCGCCATATCCTCCTGCAAGCCTACGAGGCCGAGGGACATCTGGAAAACGCCAGGCAGCTATTTGAGAGCCGCAGCCACGATCTACAACATTCGCTCGACATCGGCCTTGATCTGCAGGCCCTGAAGGAAGTGCGCAAGATTTTCGACGCCAGCAGGCCGGCGACGCTGGCGGCTGCGCCGTCGGTGGAAAGCGGCATCATCCTGAAATCCGCGCCCCTGCCCCGGCTCGCCCTGTTGCCGCCGGTCGAGGCCGCTGAAACCGGGCCTGGGCCGATGCTTTCTGAAGCGCTGATCGAGGACGTGACCATCGGCCTTTGCGCCCTCAGCAACGTCTCGGTCGTCGCGCCCCATACCGCCGCACAAATCGCCCGCCATGCCGACCGGGCGGGCATGATCCTGCGCCATTCGATCTCCTATGTTCTCGACACCCGGTTGACAGCGGGCGGCGGCACGCCGTCTCTGTTCGTCCAGCTCGTCTATGCCGCCAACGACGAGGTCATCTGGGCCGAGCGCTTCAGCCTCGAGAAATACGACCTTATGGCTGACCGGCGGGAGATCGCACGACGCATCGCCAAGGAGCTCTCCCGACAGATCCGCCAGAACGAGACCGTGCGCGGCGCTTTCGAAGACAATCCGGCCGCCTATCACAGCTATCTCCTGGGTTTCCGGGACATGAAGCGGTTTTCCCTGCCGGATGTCCGGCGCGCCCGCAAAGCGTTCCGCGACGCCGTCCAGCACAGCGCGCATTTCTCGCCGGCGCTCGCAGGCCTTGCGCATACCTTCCTGATGGAATGGCTGCTGACGGCGCGCGGCGATGGCGAGTTGATCCGGCTTGCGGAAGATTATGCGAACAGGGCGATCGTCGCCGACCCGTCGCTCGCGTCCGGCTTCCGCCAGCTCGGAATCGCCAAACTTTATCTGAACGATCTCGATGAAAGCGTGGTGGCGCTGAAAGTCGCCGAAGAGCTGAGCCCCCATTATGCCGACGGCATCGCGAGTTATGCCGATACGCTGGTGCATGCCTCGCGCCCTGCCGATGGGCTCGCCAAGATCGAGCGGGCGATCTCGCTCAATCCGCTAAGCCCCACAGATTATCTCTGGACTGAGGCCGGCGCGAATTTTGCCCTCTTCCGCTATAAGGAAGCGCTGGATGCGATCGGCAGAATGGATGATCGCACACCGGCCGACCGGCTCGCTGCAGCCTGCTGGGCAATGCTGGGCGACATGAAAAATGCGCGCCTCTACATGCGCAAGGCACGCGAGACCAATCCCGATTTCGACGTCGACAGGTGGCTGAGCCTCGTGCCCTTCAAGGAGGCGTGGCAGAAGGAACAGTATCGTGAGGCTTTGCTGAAGGCAGGCTTCTAGCTCCGCCGGTCTGACTCGACCGAGTTGCCGCCTCCCGATACGCCATCCAGAATGGTGTCACGCCCGTGTCACGCGCTTTCCTTGACCACATCCGCTAGAACTCCCTCCAACACGGCTGGGAGATTAGCGGCAATGGAAGACATCATCGAAATCGGGAGTGCCGAGAAGGATCAAAGGCTTCGGGATATCGCATCGCTTGCACGGCTCGTTTCCTACGCCCGGCAGAGCGCCCGGGAACTCAATGCCGAGTTCTCCGTCTATTGCCTCGATCTCGCGCTTGGCGCGTTGCTTCAGGATCTCTCCGAGAGCGGCATAAACCTGCCAGTCGAAGCAACAATCGAAGATGCACCGGCGGGCCTGGTGCACTGAAGGCCGATAACTTCACCCTGCGTGCGTCAGTGGATTGGGCGCGGCGAAATGGCAGGCTGAGAACTGGTTCGGCGATACTTCGCGCAAGCCCGGACGCTCGACCTTGCAGATGTCCCTTGCGATAGGACAGCGCGTGTGGAAGCTGCATCCCGACGGGACGCGGGACGGGCTCGGCACGTCGCCCTGCAGCACGATACGGTTTGCCTTGCGATCCGGATCTGGCTCGGGCGCGGCCGACAGCAGTGCCTGCGTATAGGGATGCTGCGGCATGGAATAGATCGACTTCTTCGGCCCGATCTCCACGATCCTGCCGAGATACATCACCGCCACGCGATCGGCGATGTGGCGTACGACCGCCAGGTCATGGGCGATGAAGAGATAGGAGAGCTTTCGTTCGACCTGCAAATCCTGCAGCAGATTGACGATCTGCGCCTGCACGGAGACATCAAGCGCAGAGACCGGCTCGTCGGCGACGATGAATTTCGGATTGACCGATATGGCACGCGCGATGCCGATGCGCTGGCGCTGGCCGCCGGAGAACTGGCGCGGATAACGGTCCATGAAGCTCGGGGACAGGCCGACCTGCGTCAGCAGTTCGGCGACGCGGTCACGCCGTTCCCTCGAGGATTTCGCCAAACCGAAGACTTCCAACGGCTCGGAGATGATCTGAGCGATCGAACGACGCGGGCTGAGCGAGCCGTAGGGATCCTGGAAGACCATCTGCATCCTGGCGCGCATCATGCGCATCTCGGCCGCACTCAGCGATGTGATATCGCGCCCTTCGAACAGCACTTCACCATCGCTCGGCTGGATCAGCCGCAGCAGAAGGCGGCCAAGCGTGGACTTGCCGCAGCCGGATTCACCGACCAGCGCCAGCGTCTCGCCCGGCTTGACGGAAAAGGAGGCTCCGTCGACGGCGCGTACGCCGCCGGAGGAGGAACTCGTGAAAGACAGGCCGCCAGCATCGGAAAAGGTCTTGCCGAGGTTGCGGACGATCAACAGGTCGTCGGTGCTGTTCATCTCTGTCATGCTGTTGCTCCGGCGGTGACCCAGCAGGCCGCCTTATGGCTTTCTGATATGGTGAACATGGGCGGCATTTCGGCCGCGCATCTGTCGGTCCGGTTCCCACAGCGGGCGTAGAAGGGACAGCCCTGCTTCACCGAGCCCGCGGTCGGCACCGAGCCGGGGATCTGGTAGAGACGCTTCTGATCGTCATCGAGCCGCGGGATCGATTTGAGCAGTCCCTGCGTATAGGGATGGCTCGGGTTCCTGAAGATCGAGCGGACATCGGCGTCCTCGACCACTCGTCCGGCATACATGACGATGACGCGATCGCAGACTTCGGCGATGACGCCGAGATCGTGCGAGATCAAAAGCACGGCGGTGTTCAACGTCTTGCGCACCTTCGCCATCAGGTCGAGCACCTGGGCCTGGATGGTGACGTCGAGTGCCGTTGTCGGCTCGTCTGCGATCAAGAGTTTCGGATTGCAGGCAACCGCCATGGCGATCATCACGCGCTGGCGCATGCCGCCAGAGAACTGATGCGGATAGGCATCGAGGCGGCCTTCCGGATTGGGGATGCCGACGAGTTTCAGAAGTTCGATGATGCGGGCGCGGCGCTGTTCGCGGCTCATCCTCTCATGCAGCTTGATCGCCTCGCCGATCTGGTCGCCGATCGTCATGACCGGGTTCAGAGAACTCATCGGCTCCTGAAAGATCATGGCGATATCGCGACCGCGGATCTCCGGCAATTTCGTCTTCGGCAGATCGAGAAGGTTGACGCCTTCAAGCTCGATACGACCCTGTGCAATGCGGCCGGGCGGATTCGGGATCAGCCCCATGATCGACAGCGAGGTGATCGACTTGCCCGATCCGGATTCACCGACGATGCCGACCGAACCCCCGGCCTCGACCTCGAAGGAGACGCCATTCACGACACGGATCGGGGAATCCTTCGGGCCGAATTCGACGGCGAGATTATCGACCTTGAGCAACGGAGACTGCGTTTTTGATGTCATTGGCTCGTCTCCGGATCCAGCATGTCGCGCACCGCGTCGCCGATCAGGTTGAAGGACAGCACGACGCAGGTGATGGCAAAACCGGCGGCAATGATCGGCCAGGGCGAGCCGAAGAGATTGTTAAGACCATCGCGGATGATATTGCCCCAGCTTGGATTGGGGGCGCGGGTACCGATGCCGAGGAAGCTGAGCGAGGCCTCAAGGCGGATGGCTGACGCGACCCAAAGCGTCATCAGTACGACGATGGGGGCTGCGATATTCGGAATGATATGGCGGAAGATGATAACGGGCGTGCGCACGCCGACGGCGATTGCCGCTTCCACATACGGCTCCTGCTTGACCGACAGGGTCGAGGCACGAGCGACACGGGCAAAGCCGGGAATGAACGCGACAGTAATGACGGCGATGATGTTCCAGAAGGCGCCACCGAGGACGGCTGCGATAATGATCGCGAGCAGCAGTTCCGGGAAGGCGAGCAGCAAATCGATGAACCGGCTGATGATACGATCGATCAGGCCCCCGAAATACCCGGCTGTTACGCCAAGTGCGGTACCGAGCAGCGCAGCGAGCGCCGGCGAGATCAGGCCGAAGAGCAGCGAATTGCGCGAACCGTGGATCATGCGCGAGAGAACGTCGCGCCCAAACTGGTCCGTGCCGAGCCAGTGTGCGGCCGAGGGCGCCTTGTTGATCGAGAGGATGCTCTGGGCGAGCGGATCATAGGGCGCCAGCACCGGTGCGAAGACTGCGATCACGAAGAAGACGAGTGCAATCACCAGCGCGAAAAGGGTCGAGGGCCGGTGCAACAGCGTTTTCGACAAGAGCGACAGCAAACCAGGTGCTGGTGCCAGCAGAGGCTGCTCGGAGGTCTGTAGAGCAGACCCAGGCGTTTGAGTGATGATGCTCATTATTTCACCCGGATGCGAGGATCGATGACGATGTAGAGGAGATCCATCACCAGATTGATCAAAAGGACGAGAAGCGCGAAGACAACGACGCCGCCCTGAATGACGCCATAGTCACGCTCGTTGATCGCCTGGATGAGCATGCGCCCGAGGCCGGGCCTGTTGAAGACCAGCTCTACGGCGACCGAACCGGACAGCGTGGCAAGCAGGCTGAGGCCCATGCCGGTCGAGAGCGGCAGAAGCGCATTGCGCAGACCGTGACGATAGATGACGCGAGGTTCGCGGGCACCCTTGGCGCGGGCGGTGCGGACATAGTCTTTGCCGAGCGTTTCCAGAAGCGCAGTCCGCGACAGCCGGCCGATGAAGGCCGCCTTGACAAGTGCGAGCGTCAGGGCCGGCAGCACGATATGGTACATGCGATCCATGAACCCATCGCCGCCCCCGTTGATCGGGAACCAACCGAGGTTCAATGCAAAGCCAATCAAGAGAAGCGCGCCGAGATAGAAATCCGGAATGGCATAACCGAGAAGGGCAAAGACGCGCATGCCGGAATCCGGCAACCTGTCACGATGGGTTGCCGCCACTACGCCGAAGGGCACGCCGGCACCGACGCCAATGATCATCGCCACAACGGTGAGTTCGATCGTATAGGGCAGATTGGCGGCGATCAGGTTCAGCACCGGTTCGCCATTCATGTAGGACTGGCCGAAATCGAGGCTGAGCACGCCGCGAAGGAAGTTGATGTACTGCTGCCAGAGCGGCACATCGAGCCCCATTTGGTGGCGGAAGGCTGCAAGCTGCTCCGGGAGAGCCATGTCTCCCAGAGCCGCAATCGCCGGATCGCCCGGCAGGATCCGCATCGCGATGAACACGAGCGTGAGCACCAGCCAGATTGTCGGAATGGCATCCGCCAGCCGGAGGAGAAAATATCTAGCCATGGTCATTCACCCGCATTCATTGTGACCTGGAAATCAGGCCTTCTTGGTTGCGTGGTGGAAGCGCCAGCGTGCGTAACCGCTCTGCACCTTGTAGCCGAGGTCGAGGCGGGCATTGCGGGCAACCGTGAAGGAGAGCGTCGACATGCCGATCAGCGGCAGGTCGCGCAGGACCTGAAGCTCGATCTGCTTGCAGTAATCGACGTAGGACTTGTAGTCGGTCGCCTGCAGCGCTTTGGCGAGCAGATCGTCGATCCCCGGGATGACCACGCCATAGTGGCTGTAGTTGATGCCGCCGGAACCATCCGGCTTGACTTCCGCCTTGGTCGAAAGCTGCTGCGTATAGAGCTGCGTCGGGATCGGCGGATAGCTCGAGGAATGCAGGGCCAGCGTGTTCTTGTCGTGCTGGTTGTCAGCATGATAGGCGGTATGGTCGCCGATATGCAGGTTCATGCGCATGCCGACGGCACGCAGCTGTTCCTGTACGATCAGCATGATCGACGCATAGTCTTCGCGCTGGCTGACATTGCTTTCGAAGTCGAAACCATCGGGGAAGCCGGCTTCGGCGAGCAAAGCTTTGGCCTTGTCAGGATCGTAATTGTACTGAAGTTCCGGCGGCAGCTCTTCGGTCTTGAAACCGCCCGGGAAGGATTCCGGCTGAAGGTCGGCGGTAAAGCCTCCCATCGGCTTCATGGCCTCGGCAACCGCATGGCGATCGACAGCATACATGATCGCCTGACGCACCTTGATGTTGTCGAAAGGCTTGCGCTTCAGGTTGATATGCAGCGTGTTGAACGAACCCGGCGACGTCATGTCGAACTGCAGTGTTGAATCGCGCTGCAGCATGGAATCGACCCAGCCCGGCGCGCGCACGGCCTCGATCATGTCGACATCGCCCGCCAGCAGCGCAAGCGTGCGCGCCGTGGTGTCGGCGATATAGACGGACTCGACCTTGGCGACCTTCGCTTTCTCTCCCCAATAGGTTTCATGACGCTTCAGCGCCGTGCCCCACTTGCTGTCGAAACGCGTAAGTTCGTAGGGACCGGTGCCGACTGCATCGGTCTTGAACTTCTCCGCACCCATCTGGTCAACGGCCTTCTTGGAAACGATCGCCGTATTGTTGAGGAAGATCGACGTACCCAACAGGTTCACGTCGGAATTCTTCAGCGTAATCACGACCTCATAGGGTCCGGTGGCGACGACGTCGGCGATGTTGGACAGGATCGGCTTGTTCGTGCCGTCGGCCATGGCGCGCTTGAAGGAGAAGACGACGTCTTCGGACGTCATTTCACCAAAACCCTTGTGGAACTGCACGCCCTGACGGAGTTTGAAGGTCCAGGTCTTGGCATCCGACGAGGCCGACCATTCGGTGGCGAGCGTGGGCCGGTACTGATCCGGCGTCGTCGCGAACGTGCCGTCATCCGGGCGAACGAGCTGTTCGTACATCTGCTCGGTCGCCCAGTTATCGCCGCCCTGTGTTGTGTAGTTCGGATCGCTGGTGCGCGGGCCGTTGGCGGCAATGCCGATGCGAATAGTGTCGGGATCGTTCGCCGCACGGGCGAGAGCGGGTCCGAGCATGCTCATCGCAGCCGTGGCCGCGCTCAATTCCAGAAACTGGCGTCTTCTCAGGTTCATGTCATTTCCTCCCATGTGTCAGAATATTCAGCTTCGCCGCTTGTCGAGCTCGGCGTCGTTGACGATCAGGCCGAGGCCCGGGCCGGCCGGCACCTTGAACTTGCCGTCTTCCGGGATCGGCGGATTGGCGAAGCCGACATGCATGCGTGTCGATGGATCGGAGAATTCGGCGGGCTTGGTGTTGTGCATCAGCGTTGCCAGCACATGCAGGTTCGCCACATGGGCGATCGTCGGCTGGGTCTGGTGCGGAACGAGTTCGACGCCGTGGGCAAAGCAGATCGCGGCACACTGCATGAGACCGGTAATGCCGCCCATCTTGACGATGTCAGGCTGTACCATGCGCACGCCGGCATTGATCATGTCGACAACGGCCTGGGTCGTGTAGGACTGTTCGGCGGCCGAAACGGTGATGTCGAGACGCTGGGCGACCTCGCCCATGGCGCGCACGTTATAGTGCTGAACCGGCTCCTCGAACCAGACATAACCAAGCTCTTCGAGCGCGCGGCCGACGCGGATGGCGCCACCGACCGAATATTGGTTGTTGGCGTCGAACGCGAGCGGGAAATCATCCCCCACCAGCTTGCGCACGGCCTTCGCCTTGGCGATGTCACCGGGAATATCATAGTCCTGGCGGGTGCGGTCACCGTCCCAGCGGATCTTGATGGCGGCCGGCTTTTCGGCCTTCCAACGCTGCTCGACCACGCGAACGGTTTCATCGACGGTGCGCCCGGCATTATTGCCGACCGACGAATAGAAGGGCAGTTCGGTGCGCCAGGCGCCGCCAAGCAGCTTGTAGACGGGCTGGTTGAAGTGCTTGCCCTTGATGTCCCAGAGGGCAATATCAAGTGCGGCAAGCGCGCCGGTGACAGCGCCTTCGGGTCCAAGCTTTACATATCTGTGCAGCAGCCGATCGTAGAGGACCGCCTGGTCGAGCGCATCCGCACCGACGAGCGAGGCTGCGAAATCCCTGACGACGCCAAGCGAGTGCTCGCCGCCCATCATCGGCGAAGCTTCACCATGGCCGACGATGCCATCTTCCGTAGTTACGCGCACGAAAGCCGTGCGGCGGCCCGGCGGCTCGTTGGGCTCCCACTTCACCTGAAAAGCTTCAACGGACTTGATAATCGTACCCACTGGCATTCCCTCGAAGAACGGACGTTTTCAGCGCCGGTGTTGTCGTTACCAAAAGCATCTTCCAGTTTGCATCCGTATGCAACACGGCGATTGAACTGAAATTGGAATAGGTTTTATGTCGGAATCAGCAAAAGTGCTCTCTGGTGGGTATCAAACGCTCAAAGGTGAAATGACGCCTTATTTCTCTGGATTCTTGACGCTGCAACGCATCCCGGCGCCGATATTCGGAAGCGAAAAGAGTTCGTAGGGAACGAGCGATCCGCCGCGTATAAGAAGTAGTTGAAATTCTTGCATCCGAATGCAAGAAGAAAGGAGAAGGTAGAGAGCGGCGATCGGGGAATTGGATCATGCGCAAACAAGGATTGCCATCCTTGCAAGGGGAACCGTCAAAGCCGATTACGGCCCGAGAGCTCGCGCGTATGCTCGGCGTCAGCCAATCGGCAGTCTCGCGTGCCTTCACACCAGGCGCAAGCATCGCAGCCGATCTGCGCGAGCGAATTCTGAAATATGCGGCAGAAGTCGACTATCAGCCGAATGCGATCGCCAGCATGCTCTCGAAGAGCCGCACGAACATTATCGGCATCGTCGTCTCCGATATGCAGAACCCCTTCTACCCGGGCCTGATCGAAAAACTCTCCCGCGCACTGCAGCGCATCGGCCTGCAGAGCCTGCTCTTCAACATCGCCAAGGGGTCCAATCTCGAGGAGCAGCTTTCAGCATTGCGACGCTACAATGTTGATGCGGTTATCGTCATTTCCGCGACGATCCTGTCGGGCGCGACACTAAGCTGGGCGACGGAAGGCAGGCCGGCCATCCTGATCAACCGCGTCATCGAAGAGACGAACCTCAGCTGTGTTGCCTGCAACAATGTCGAAGGCGCGCGCGCCATTGCAGATCATTTTCACAAGCAAGGCGCTCGCAGGGTTGCCTATGTCGCCGGCCTCAGCCACACGACCACCAACCGGGAACGGCAGAGCGGCTTCGTCACGCGCATTGCCGAGCTCGGCATGACGCTGAGCGCACAGATCGAGGGGCGGGAATACAGCTATCATGCCGGCCGCACGGCCGCCCTTGAAATCGCCGCGAAGAAAAGCACCGACGCCATTTTCTTCGCCAACGATATTCTGGCGATCGGCGGCATCGATGCACTCCGGGAGGAGGCCGGCTGCCGTGTTCCCGACGATGTCTTGGTTGCAGGTTTCGACGACATTCCGATGGCCGGCTGGCCGCACTACAATCTCACCACTTTCCGCCAACCCGTCGACGAAATCGTACGCGTCGTCGTCGAAATGATCGAGGGTGATACGTCGGCGCTTCTCAGGGCCGCGACGACGATCCGCCTTTCCGGAGAGCTTGTCGAGCGGCGCTCGACTGGCGTCGAGCAGAAGGCCCGGTAAGTCCGCCTATAGCCTATATATGAAGCGCGTTGCCAAGTGCCTTCAGCGCTGCCTCCATCACGGCCTCACTGCGGGTCGGGTGCGCATGGATGGTGCCGGCAATATCCTCCAACCGTGCGCCCATTTCGATGGCGAGCGCGAAGGCGGCCGAGAGTTCGGAGACACCCGCGCCAACGGCCTGCAGGCCGAGAACGAGGTTGGTATCGGCCCGCGCCACCACCCGCACGAAGCCGTCTTCGGAGAGCATGGTCATGGCGCGGCCATTGGCGCTGAAGGGAAACTGTCCGGTTTTGATCTCATATCCCTGGCTACGCGCCTCTGCCGGCGACAGGCCGGCGCTGACGATTTCCGGATCGGTGAAGCAGATTGCGGGGATGCAGCGCTTGTCCCAGGCCCGCTTCTTTCCGGCAACGATCTCGGCGACCATCTCCCCTTGCGCCATCGCCCGATGCGCGAGCATCGGTTCACCTGTGACATCGCCGATGGCAAAGATGCCGCGCATGGAAGTGCGGCAGCGATCGTCGATCCTGAGGAAGGGGCCGGCGCGGTCGAGATCGAGTTCTTCGAGCCCCGATCCCGCCGTTCTCGGACGGCGGCCGACAGTGACGAGAATGCGGTCTGCGGCGAGCGTCTGCTGTCGGTTGTCGGGCGTTTCGACGACAAGCCCTTCGCCGGCATCGGAAAGGCCGATCGCCTTTGCACCGGTCAATAGAAGAATGCCGCGTTCAGTCATCTTGCGCATGACGGGCCGGACGAGTTCGGCATCATATTGCGGCAGGACCTGCTGGGTTGCTTCGACGATGGTTACCTGCGATCCCATTTTCTGGAATGCGATCCCGAGTTCCAGCCCAATGTAACCGCCGCCGACCACGACAAGGTTCTTCGGCAACTCCCTCAGCGACAATGCCTCGGTGGAAGAGATGACCCGACCGCCGAAGGGCAGGTTCGGAAGCTCTACCGGATCGGAGCCGGTCGCGATGACGACGGTCTCGGCGCGGATGATCTGCTGGCCCGTCTCCGTTTCCACCTCGACCGTCTTGCCATCGCGAAAATGCGCGCGGCCGTGGACGATCTTCACGCGCGCCTTCTGCAACAGGCCGGAGACGCCGCTCGTCAACCGACCGACGATACCGTCTTTCCAGCCGACCGTCTTCGTCAGATCAATGCAGGCGCCTTCGACGCGGATGCCCATCGGGTTCTTGCCCGCCAGCATGCGCTGGGTGGCATCGAATTCCTCGGCCGCGTGGATTAGCGCCTTGGAAGGAATGCAGCCGACCGTCAGGCAGGTGCCGCCCGGCTTGCCGGCCTCGACAATGACAGTATCGACTCCCAACTGGCCAGCGCGGATGGCGCAGACATAACCACCGGGACCGGCGCCGATGACGAGGAGCTTGCAAACAATCTCTTTCATGGCTCAGCCTTCGATGAAAATGAGCGCCGGCGTTTCGAGCAGCGTGCGGATGCGCTGCACGAAGGTCGCCGCATCCCAGCCGTCGATGATGCGGTGGTCGAAGCTGGAGGAAAGGTTCATCATCTTGCGCGGCACGAACTGCGTGCCATCCCAGACCGGTCGCGTCGCGATCTTGTTGACGCCAATGATGGCCACTTCCGGGTGGTTGATGACAGGTGTGGAGACGATACCGCCAAGCGCCCCGAGCGAGCTGATGGTGATGGTCGAACCCGACAACTCGTCTCGCGTCGCCGTACCCGAGCGCGCTGCTTCCGCCAGCCGGTTCATTTCGAGGGCACAATCGAAGATGCCGCGCGCTTCCGCATGGCGCACGACAGGCACGGTAAGTCCTGCCGGCGTCTGTGTGGCAATGCCGATATGCACGGCGCCATGGCGCGTGATGATGCCGGCATCGTCATCGAATGTGGCGTTGACATCGGGCTGATAGGAAATCGCCTTGACGAGCGCCCGCATGAGGAAGGGCAAAACCGTCAGCTTGGGATGCTCCGCCTTGCGGTCGGAATTCATCGTGGCGCGCAGCTCTTCGAGGGCGGTCATATCCACCTCTTCCACATAGGTGATGTGGGGAATACGTGAGGTGGAAAGTACCATCTTTTCGGCAATACGGCGGCGAAGACCGGTCAATTTGACCTCCTCGGTCGCCGTTTTCCTCGCGAGGCCAGCGCGCGCCGGAGCGGGCGCTGCCCCCTGATTCAGGAACTGCTCGACATCCTCGCGCAGGATGCGCCCCGCCGGGCCCGTGCCCTGCACCTGCCGGAGATCCACGCCGCTTTCTCGGGCGAAGAGCCGGACCGACGGAGCTGCTAGCGGCTTTTCGTCCGGCGCGGCTGCCGGCGTTGGTGCTTTTGGCACGGGTTTCGGAGTTTCAATCTTGACCGGCTCGGCCGCTTTTGGCTGAGCAACGGCTGTGGGCTCTGCGTCTGCGGTCGACGCCGCCGTCTCGATCCGCACGAGCGGCGCCTTCACCGCGATACGGTCGCCCACCTCGCCGGCAAGCCAGGTTACGATGCCGTTGACAGGCGAGGGAATTTCGACGGTCGCCTTGTCGGTCATGACGGCGGCAATCACCATATCCTCGCGCACCGGATCGCCGGTCTTCACATGCCATTCGACAAGTTCCGCCTCGGCGACACCTTCGCCGACATCGGGCATCTTGATGATGAATTCGCCCATGGTTCAGGCCTCCATCACTTCGGCAAGCGCGCGCCCGACGCGCCCGGGTCCAGGGAAATAATCCCATTCCTGTGCATGCGGATAGGGCGTGTCCCAGCCGGCGACACGCACGACGGGGGCTTCGAGCTGATAGAAGCAATATTCCTGCACCAAAGATACGATTTCGGCTCCGAAGCCCGAGGTCAATGTGGCCTCATGCACGACGACGCAGCGGCCGGTCTTGGTGACGGATTTGACGATCGTATCGAGATCGAGCGGCAGGAGACTCCTGAGATCGATCACTTCCGCATCAATGCCCGCATCCTCGGCAGCGGCAAGCGCCACATGCACCATCGTGCCATAGGCGATGACGGTCACGGCCGAGCCCGTGCGTCGCACCTCGGCCTTGCCGATCGGGATCGTATAATGATCCTCCGGCACTTCGCCGAGATCATGTTTCGACCAGGGCGTAACAGGCCGCTCATGATGACCGTCGAAAGGCCCATTATAGAGCCGCTTCGGCTCCAGGAACATGACGGGATCAGGATCCTCGATCGCGGCAATCAAAAGGCCCTTGGCATCATAGGGATTGGAGGGCACGACCACCTTCAGGCCGCAGACATGGGTAAACAGTGCCTCGGGACTTTGACTATGCGTCTGGCCGCCGAAGATGCCGCCGCCGGTCGGCATGCGCACGACGATCGGGCAGGTGAAATCGCCGTTGGAGCGATAGCGGATGCGCGCCGCCTCCTGCGTAAGCTGGTCGTATGCCGGATACATATAATCGGCGAACTGGATCTCGACGCAGGGCTTCAGCCCATAGGCTGCCATGCCGATCGCCGTGCCGACGATGCCGGATTCGCTGATCGGCGTATCGAAGCAGCGCGTCTTGCCGTATTTCGCCTGCAGGCCTTGCGTACAGCGGAAGACGCCGCCGAAATAGCCGACGTCCTCGCCGAAGACCACGACATTGTCGTCGCGTGCCATCGAGACATCCATGGCGCTGCGCACCGCCTCGATCATCGTCATCCGAGCCATGTCAGTACCCCGCCTTCTGCCGCTGGCGGCGAATATGCGGCGGCATTTCGGCATAAACGCCCTCGAAAATGTCGCGCACCGATGGTTTGCCGCCATCATGCAGCGTGCCGTGCGCCTCCGCCTGGCGCTGCGCCTCGATCACCTCGTCCATGATCTCCGCTTCGGCCTGGGTATGGCGTTCCTCCGACCAGACGCCTCTGACGATCAGGTGCTTCTTCAGGCGCAGGACGGGGTCGCCGAGCGGCCAGGCTTCCGATTCCGTCTTCGGGCGATAGGCACTTGGATCGTCGGACGTGGAATGGGCGCCGACGCGATAGGTGACATATTCGATCAGCGTCGGGCCGAGATTGCGACGCGCCCGCTCCGCCGCCCAGCGAGCGACGGCATGGACGGCGAGATAGTCATTGCCATCGACGCGCAGCGCCGGAATGCCGAAGCCGAGACCGCGGGCCGCAAAAGTGCCCGAACCGCCGCGCGCAATGCCCTGGAAGGTGGAGATCGCCCACTGATTGTTGACGATATTGAGAATGACAGGCGCCTTGTAGGTGGAGGCGAAGACCAAAGCCGAATGGAAATCCGATTCCGCCGTCGAGCCATCGCCGATCCAGGCGGCTGCGATGCGGCTGTCATTCTTGATCGCCGAGGCCATCGCCCAGCCGACCGCCTGCACATATTGCGTGGCAAGATTGCCTGAAATGGTGAAAAAGCCGTGCTCCTTGGAGGAATACATGATGGGAAGCTGGCGCCCGCGCAGCGGATCGCTCTCGTTCGAGTAGATCTGGTTCATCATCTCGACCATCGGATAGTCGTCGGCAATCAAGAGGCCGGCCTGACGATAGGTCGGGAAATTCATGTCGCCCTTCTGCAGCGCCTTGCGGAAGGCGCAGCTGACCGCCTCTTCGCCGAGATGCTGCATATAGAAGGATGTCTTGCCCTGCCGTTGCGCCATCAGCATACGGGAATCGAAAGCGCGCAGCTTCATCATATTGCGAAGCCCCGTCAGCAACTCCTCATCGGTCGATGAGCCGGCCCAGGGACCGACAGCTTCACCGTCGCGATTCAGCACGCGGATGATAGAATAGGCGAGATCTCGGATGTCTTCAGACGCGACATCGACCTCCGGCCGCGGCACGGAGCCGGCCTTTGCGATGTTGACGTTGGAAAAATCGGGATGACCGCCCGGACGGACGGCGGGTTCGGGGACATGCAGGCTCAAACGAGCGAATTCCACCATCTGGTCTTTTTCCTCCCTTTAGTAGCCCCGCTCCTCTCCTCCAGAAGCCGGACCTTATTGTTATAGGTTGCGGGCAATTACCATCCGCTGCACGTCACTCGTACCCTCATAGATCTGGCAGATGCGCACGTCGCGATAGATGC
Organism: Rhizobium sp. 05N49; assembly: GCF_056396805.1. Taxonomy (NCBI): domain Bacteria; kingdom Pseudomonadati; phylum Pseudomonadota; class Alphaproteobacteria; order Hyphomicrobiales; family Rhizobiaceae; genus Rhizobium; species Rhizobium sp. 05N49. The sequence continues at coordinate 88,279 of NZ_JBFTME010000004.1, read as the reverse complement.
GCTCCACCGGATAATCGGCCATATAGCCGTAGCCGCCGTGAATCTGGATCGCATCTGAGCAGACGCGCTCGGCCATCTCGGAGGCAAAGAGCTTGGCCATCGATGCTTCCGACAGGCATGGCAGTCCTGCTTCGCGGAGTGAGGCCGCGTGAAAGACCAGCTGCCGCGCCGCCTCGATCCGCGTCGCCATATCGGCGAGCCGGAATCCGACGGCTTGATGCTCCACGATCGGCTTGCCGAAGGCGCTGCGTTCGCGGGCATAATCGCGCGCCGCCTCGAAGGCAGCCTTCGCCATGCCGACGGCCTGCGCCGCAATACCGATCCGTCCACCCTCGAGATTGGCAAGGGCGATGCGATAGCCCTCGCCCTCTTCGCCAAGCCGAAGCTTGTCGGAAATACGCATCCCGCTGAAGGCGATCTGGCATGTGTCGGAGGAATGCAGGCCGAGTTTTTCCTCGACGCGGATCACTTCGTAACCCGGCGTATCGGTCGGCACGATGAAGGCGGTGATACCCTTCTTACCGGCATCGGGATCGGTGACGGCAAAGACGATGATGACCTGGCCGTTCTTGCCTGAGGTGATGAATTGCTTGGCGCCGTCGAGCACATAATGATCGCCATCGCGGCGCGCCCGCGTCTTGAGGTTCGAAGCATCCGAACCTGCCTGCGGCTCCGTCAGCGCGAAACCACCGATCCATTCGCCACTCGCAAGCTTCGGCAGGAAGCGCTGCCGCTGGTCATCATTGCCGAATTTCAGGATCGGCACGCAGCCGACCGAGCTATGCACACTCATGATGGTCGAGCATGGTCCGTCACCGGCAGCGATTTCTTCGAGTGCTGCGGCATAGGCGATGACACCGGTGTCGGATCCGCCATAGGCTTCCGGCACCAGCATGCCAAGCAGACCGAGTTCGCCCATTTCCTTCAATTCTTCACGCGGGAAAAGAGATTCCCGGTCGCGCTTCGCCGCTCCCGGCGCCAGCCTTTCCTGAGCGAAGTCGCGGGCCAGATCGCGGATCTGCTGCTGAAGTTCGGAAAGGATCATCAGCGCGCCCCTCCCCTAATGCCGCTCGACAGCGACAGCGGTCGCTTCACCGCCACCAATGCAAAGTGCAGCCATGCCGCGCTTCAGGTCGTAACGCTCGAGCGCCGACAGCAGCGTCACCAGAATGCGTGCACCGGAAGCGCCGATCGGATGGCCGAGCGCGCAGGCGCCGCCATGCACATTCACCTTGTCATGCGGCAGGTCGAGATCACGCATTGCAGCCATGGCAACGACGGCAAAGGCTTCGTTGATCTCGAAGAGGTCCACCCCGGAAAGCGGCAGGCCAGTGCGGCCCGAGAGCTTCTGCAGGGCACCGACCGGCGCCGTGGCGAAAAGATTGGGCGCTTGCGAATGTGTGGCGTGGCCGAGGATGGTGGCCAGCGGCTTGAGGCCGCGGCGCTCCGCCTCCGAACGGCGCATCAGAACAAGCGCGGCGGCACCATCGGAAATCGAACTGGAATTGGCGGCCGTCACCGTGCCGCCATCGCGAAAAGCAGGTTTCAGGGTGGGGATTTTGTCCGGCTTTGCCTTGCCCGGCTGCTCATCAACGCTCGCCATCTGCTCGGTCCTGCCGGATTTCACCGTTACCGGCACGATCTCCTTATCGAAGCGGCCCTCGGCGATCGCTTTCTGCGCTCGTCTCAGCGACGTGACCGCATAGGCGTCCTGCGCCTCGCGCGTAAACTGATAGGCTTCGGCGCAATCCTCCGCAAAGCTGCCCATCAAGCGCCCCTTGTCATACGCATCCTCCAGCCCGTCGAGGAACATATGGTCCACGACCCGCCCATGGCCGAGCCTGTAACCAGCACGGGCACGATCAAGGAGATAGGGCGCGTTCGTCATGCTTTCCATGCCGCCGGCGACCGCGATAGAACCGCTGCCGGCGGCAATCAGGTCATGCGCCATCATGACGGCCTTCATGCCGGAGCCGCACATCTTGTTGACGGTGCTGGCGCCCGTGGCAAAGGGCAATCCGGCATGGATCGCCGCCTGGCGAGCCGGCGCCTGGCCCTGACCGGCCGGCAAGACACAGCCGAAAACGACCTCCTCGATTGCATCAGCCTCAACACCGCTGCGTTCAAGCGCTGCGCGGATCGCCGCTGCGCCCAGTTCGGGGGCGGCGGCATCCTTGAGTTCACCCTGAAAGCTGCCAATCGGCGTTCGGGCCGCGGCGACGATGACGATGGGATCCTGCAGCGTCATGTTTCCTCCTTCGGGCTAGCGCTCAGCGCGCGCCCATGCGCAATGCGCCGTCGAGGCGAATGACCTCGCCGTTCAGCATGCTGTTTTCCAGGATATGGCGCACCAGCGCGGCAAATTCGGCTGGATGCCCAAGCCGCGGCGGGAACGGCACGCTCTTGCCGAGTGCTTCGCGCACCTCGGTCGGCATGCCGGCCATCATCGGCGTTTCGAAAATGCCGGGCGCAATCGACACGGTACGAATACCATGGCGGGCAAGCTCGCGGGCAATCGGCAGCGTCATTGCAGCGACGCCGCCCTTGGACGCGGCATAGGCCGCCTGCCCGATCTGTCCGTCGAAGGCGGCAGCCGAAGCCGTGTTGACGATCACGCCGCGCTCGCCTTCGGCATCCGGCTCTGCGTTCTGGATGGCAGCGGCCGCGAGCCTGATCATGTTGAAAGTGCCGATGAGATTGATGCTGATCGTCCGGACGAAGCTTTCCAGCCGGTGCGGCCCATCGCGGCCGACGACCTTCTCGGCCGGTGCCACGCCGGCACAATTGATAAGCCCGCGAAGCGGACCGAAGGCATCGACAGCTGCGGCGATGACGGCAGCGCCGTCTTTTTCGTCCGTCACATCGGCCCTGATGAAGCGCGCGCCCTGCCCCAGTTCGCGGGCAATCGCCTCGCCTGCGTCAAGATGGAGATCGGCGATCGTCACGCGACCGCCAGCTTCGACGAGCATACGCGCCGTTGCCGCCCCAAGCCCGGAGCCGCCGCCGGTAACGATGAAATTTGCGCCGCTGATCTGCACGGATCGCTCCTCCTTGCCCAGCAGACATTCCCTCCAGAGTCTACCTGAAATGGAATTCTAATCCCTCACCCTATTGCAAGCGATGACAGAATTGCCGCATTATCGCGGCCAATTTTGCCACAGGCGGCGGAGCGGCAATGGCTGAAATCGAGCGACGCATGATTGCGCCAGGCTTTGTCGAGGAAGCCCTCGACAGCCTGCGAAGGCTGGGGAGGCCGACCGCGCCGATCCTGGCCAGGCTCGGCCTGCCCGAGCAGATCAGTCAGCCGGTTTCGGCCGAAGTCTATGGTGCGCTCTGGCTAGCAATCGCCGCCGAACTCGACGACGAATTCTTCGGCATGGGCGCCCGGCCGATGCGCAGCGGCAGTTTCACCCTGCTTTGCCATTGCGTGCTGCACGCGCCCACCCTCGGCCATGCGCTGCGGCGGGCCTTGCGTTTCCTCGATGTGGTGCTGGACGATCCGCGCGGCACGCTCGTCGTCCGCGACGGGCTGGCTCAGATCGAGCTGCGCGACGCCGGCGAACCGCGCTCGGCCTTCGCCTACCGCACTTACTGGATACTCCTGCACGGCATCATCTGCTGGCTGGTCGGCCGACGCATCCCGATCCGGCTCGTCGATTTTCGCTGCGCAGAACCTGGCCAGGGTGCCGACTACCGGCTCTTCTTCGGCGCCCCGGTACGCTTCTCGCAGCCGATCAGCCGGCTCGGCTTCGATAGCGCCATGCTCGATCTGTCGATTTCGCGCAGCGAACAATCGCTGAAGCAGTTCCTGCGCGGCGCCCCGGCCAACATCCTTGTCCGCTACCGCTATGATGCCGGCATCGCCGCTGCGGTGCGCCGCCGCCTCTCCCAGACCTCTCCCGCCGCCTGGACGAGTTTTCAAACACTGGCGAAAGACATGCACATGCCCTCCTCGACACTGCGACACCGCCTGCACGACGAGGGCCAGAGCTATGCCGGCATCAAGGACGATATCCGCCGCGATCTCGCCGTCGACATGCTGATGAACACCCAGAAGACGATCGGCGAAATCGCCGTGCAGCTCGGCTATTCCGAACCTAGTGCCTTCTTTCGCGCCTTCAAGAAATGGATAGGCAAGAGTCCCGAGGCCTTCCGCCGTGAAGAGGCAAAATCGGCGCAATGGGAATAGGCTTCGTTGAAGGGGAGCTTTGAACCGGCCGCAACCCGCGCTACATATTTTAGCGGGAGGAATGCCATGTTTGATTTTTCGTTGGGCGAAACCGCGGATGCAATCCGTGACGCGACGGCGCGCTTTGCCGCTGACAATATTGCTCCGCTCGCCACGGAGATCGACGAAAGCAACACGTTTCCCCGCCAGCTCTGGCCGAAGATGGGGGAGCTCGGTCTGCATGGCATCACTGTCGAGGAGGAGTTCGGCGGTGCTGGTCTCGGTTACCTCGAGCATGTCGTTGCCATGGAGGAAGTATCGCGTGCATCAGCCTCCGTGGGGCTGAGTTACGGCGCTCATTCCAATCTCTGTATCAACCAGATCCGCCGCTGGGCGGCACCGGAGCAGAAACACCGCTATCTGCCGAAGCTGATTTCGGGCGAGCATGTCGGCTCGCTTGCCATGTCCGAAGCCGGTTCCGGTTCGGACGTCGTTTCCATGCGGCTCAGGGCCGAGCGCAAGGGTGATCGCTACCTCCTTAACGGGACCAAGTTCTGGATCACCAATGCACCTCATGCCGACGTACTTGTCGTCTACGCGAAGACCGATCCGACCGCCGGACCGAAGGGCATTTCAGCTTTCATCATCGAGAAGGGTCTGCCCGGCTTCAGCGTTTCGAAAAAGCTTTCCAAACTCGGCATGCGCGGCAGCGATACGGCAGAGCTTGTCTTTCAGGATTGCGAAGTGCCCGCGGAGGCTCTGATGGGTCGGGAAGGCGACGGTGTGAAGATCCTGATGTCAGGCCTCGACTATGAGCGTGCCGTGCTTGCCGCCGGTCCGCTTGGCATCATGCAGGCCTGCCTCGACGTGGTATTGCCCTATGTGCGGGAGCGTAAACAGTTCGGCAAGGCAATCGGTGACTTCCAGCTGATGCAGGGCAAGATCGCCGATATGTATGTCGCGCTGAATTCGTCTCGCGCCTATGTCTATTCCGTCGCTCGTGCCTGTGATGCCGGCCGCACGACACGCGCGGATGCGGCAGCCGCCATCCTCTTTGCCAGCGAAAATGCTGTAAAGGTCTCGCTGGAGGCAATCCAGGCGCTTGGCGGCGCCGGATATACCAAGGAGTGGCCGGTCGAGCGCTTTCTGCGTGACGCCAAGCTTTATGATATCGGCGCCGGGACCAACGAGATTCGACGCTATCTGATTGGTCGGGAGCTCATCGCATCATGACGGTGATTTCCTCAGTGATCGATCGCGACAGCGAAACCTTCAAAGCCAACAGCATCAAGAACAAGGGACTGATCGCCGAACTCTACGATCGCTCGGCCAAGACCCGCGAGGGCGGCTCGCAAGCGGCCCGCGAACGCCACGCGAGCAAGGGCAAGCTACTGCCGCGCGACCGCATCCAGCTGCTGCTCGACGGCGGCAGCCCGTTCCTGGAGATCGGCACACTGACGGCAAACGGCATGTATGGCGATGAAGCCCCGGGTGCCGGCATCATCACCGGGATAGGCCGCGTCTCCGGCCGCGAGGTGATGATCGTCGCCAATGATGCGACGGTGAAGGGCGGCGCCTATTTTCCGATGACGGTGAAGAAACATCTGCGGGCTCAGGAAATAGCCATGCAGAACCGGCTGCCCTGCATCTATCTCGTCGACAGTGGCGGCGCCAATCTTCCGCATCAGGCCGAGGTCTTTCCCGACCGCGATCATTTCGGGGCGATCTTCTACAATCAGGCGCAAATGTCGGCGGAAGGCATTCCGCAGATTGCCTGCGTGATGGGAAGCTGCACGGCCGGCGGCGCCTATGTGCCAGCCATGTCCGATGAGACGGTCATCGTGCGCAACCAGGGCACGATCTTCCTTGCCGGCCCGCCATTGGTGAAAGCCGCGACCGGCGAGATCATTTCGGCCGAGGAGCTCGGCGGCGCCGAGACCCATGGCCGGCGCTCCGGCGTCGTCGATCATGTCGCCGAAAACGACGAGCATGCGCTGCTTCTCGTGCGCGATATCGTCGCCAGTCTCAACAGCGTGAAGTCGGTCGATATCGACATCCAGGCCCCTCGCCCACCCAAGCTCGATCCCGAAGATCTCAACGGCATCATCCCCGAGGACGTCCGCTCGCCCTATGACGTGCGCGAGGTCATCGGCCGGGTGGTCGATGGCTCCGAGTTCCATGAGTTCAAGCCGCTCTATGGCACGACGCTCATCTGCGGTTTTGCCCGTATCTGGGGCCTGCCTGTCGCCGTCATCGCCAACAATGGCGTGCTGTTTTCCGAGAGCGCGCTGAAGGGGGCACATTTCATCGAGCTTGCTTGCCAGCGCCGCGTGCCGCTATTGTTTTTGCAGAACATATCAGGTTTCATGGTCGGCGGACGTTATGAGGCGGGCGGCATTGCGAAGGATGGGGCGAAGCTCGTCACCGCAGTTGCCACAGCCACGGTGCCCAAGGTCACCGTCATCATCGGCGGTAGTTTCGGGGCTGGCAATTACGGCATGTGCGGCCGAGCCTATCGCCCACGCTTCCTTTTTACCTGGCCGAACAGCCGCATCAGCGTGATGGGCGGCGAGCAGGCGGCTTCCGTACTTGCCACCATCCGCCGTGATGCGATGGAAGCACGCGGGGAGACATGGCCAGTCGAAGATGAAGAAGCCTTCAAGGCGCCGATCCGCGCCGGCTACGAGGCCGAGGGCAATCCATATTACGCCACCGCACGTCTCTGGGACGACGGCATCATCGATCCCCGCCAGACGCGTGATGTGCTGGGCCTTGCCTTTTCCGCCTGCCTGAATGCACCGATCCTCAAAGGGCCGCGTTTCGGCCTCTTTCGGATGTGAGGTGGCGATGATGGAAAGCCTGCTCATAGCCAACAGGGGCGAGATCGCCCGCCGGATCATCCGTACGGCAAAGGCACTCGGCATCCGGACAATTGCCGTTTATTCAGAGGCCGATGCCAACCTGCCCTTCGTGACAGAAGCGGACGAGGCTGTTGCCATCGGCCCCGCGCCCGCTCGTGAGAGTTATCTTTCACAGGAGCGGATACTGGAGGCCGCCCGCAGAACAGGTGCGGCCGCAATCCATCCCGGCTACGGCTTCCTGTCGGAAAATGCCGAATTCGCCGAAGCCGTCGAGAATGCCGGCATCATCTGGGTCGGTGCCCCACCCGCCGCAATTCGTGCCATGGGTCTCAAGGATGCCGCGAAACAGCTGATGCAGGCCGCCGGCGTGCCCGTCACACCAGGCTATATGGGCTCTGACCAGAGCGACGAGCGGCTCGCCGCAGAAGCTATGGCAACAGGGTATCCGGTGCTTGTCAAAGCCGTCGCCGGCGGCGGCGGCAAGGGCATGCGCCGGGTCGACCGACCGGAAGATTTCGCAGAACTGCTTGCCTCCTGCCGCCGCGAGGCTGCCTCGTCATTCGGTGACGACCGCGTGCTGATCGAGCGCTATATCGCCAATCCGCGCCATATCGAGGTACAGGTCTTTGCAGACCGCTTCGGCAATTGCGTCCATCTCTTCGAACGTGACTGCTCGCTTCAACGCAGGCACCAGAAAGTGATTGAGGAGGCACCCGCCCCGGGCCTCGACGCCGGAACCCGAGCCTCAATTTGCGAAGCAGCGGTCAAGGCGGCGAAGGCGGTAAGTTATGTGGGTGCCGGGACCATCGAATTCATTGCCGATGCCTCGGGGGGCCTGCGCCCGGATCGCATCTGGTTCATGGAGATGAACACGAGGCTGCAGGTGGAGCACCCTGTCACCGAAGCCATCACCGGCGAGGATCTGGTGCTCTGGCAATTGAAGGTCGCCGCCGGCGAGCCGCTGCCGAAGGGACAAGACGATATCTTGATGAACGGCTGGGCCTTCGAGGCTCGCCTTTACGCCGAAAACCCTGTTGCCGGCTACCTGCCCTCGATCGGCTATCTCGATCATCTGCGCTTGCCCAAAAATGTTCGGGTCGACAGCGGCGTCGAGGAGGGTAACGAGATCACCGCCTTCTACGATCCGATGATCGCCAAGATCATCGCCCACGGCCCAAATCGTGACGCAGCCCTCGCGAGACTCACCAGGGCCTGCGAAAGCATCGAAATCTGGCCGGTAAAATCCAATGCCGGTCTGCTCGCGCGCGTCGCCATCGACGCGGATTTCCAAGCGGCAAAGATCGATACGGGCTTTCTCGACCGTCACGGAGAAACCCTGCTGCCGAAGGAGCCAGACGAGATGGCTATCGACAGGGCAGCGACGGCATTGGCAGCGAAGGAAGCCACCGATCCCTGGTCGGCTCTCGCCGGCCTGCGTGTTGCGGGAACAGGCGATAGCCGCGCGCGCGTCCGCATCGGCGACCATCTCTATTGGGGGCATGTCCGCTCCGGCCTCGACACCAATGCCGTCAGGTTCGGCGATACCGTCGTTCTCTTCGATGGCGGCAATGCCTGGCCGATCGGCGTTCCCGTCGCCAGCGAAGTTGAAGCGCATCAGGGCGCCGGCGATGGCGCGATCCTTTCGCCGATGCCGGGTCTCGTCATTTCCGTCGATGTCGCGGAAGGCGATCGCGTTGCCAAGGGCGACAGGCTGCTGACGGTGGAGGCGATGAAGATGGAACATACGCTGCGCGCGCCCTTTGACGGCATTGTCGGCAAACTGCCGGTCTCCGTGGGCACGCGGGTCTCGGAAAACCAGCTCATCGCCAGCGTCATGAAGGAAGAGCACTGATGGCCGGCCGCTACTTCGACGAATGGACGGTCGGCGACCGGATCTCCCACGAGATCCGCCGCACGGCCACGGAAACCGACAACCTGCTCTTCACCACGCTCTCCCATAATCCACAGCCGCTCCATCTCGACGCAGATTATGCGGCGGGGACTGAATTCGGCCGCATCGTCGTCAATGGCACCTTCACCTTCGCGCTCACCGTCGGCCTCTCGGTCGGCGACACGACGCTCGGCACGCTGGTCGCCAATCTCGGATACGACAAGGTGACGATGCCGAAGCCGGTGTTCATCGGTGACACGCTTCGGGTGGAAACGGAGGTGACGGAGCTCCGGCGCTCCAATTCCCGGCCCGATGCCGGGATTGTCACGTTCAAGCATATTACGCTGAATCAGCGAAACGAGATCGTTTGCCAGTGCCTGCGGACGGCCATGCTGCAGGTTAAGCCGTCATGAGGCTACGCTCGCTGCTCTTCGTGCCCGGTGACAGACCAGAGCGCTTCGACAAGGCGCTCGCATCAGGCGCCGATGCCGTCATCCTCGATCTGGAAGATTCCGTCTCCGCGCAGAACAAGCCGCGGGCGCGAGACGCCGTGCACGACTTCGTCACGCGCCGAGCGGCCGATGCGACGCTTGTGATCCGCATCAACCCCCTTGCAACGTCTGCCTGCCAAGACGATCTGGCTGCACTCGCTGAGATCAGCCCCTTCGCGATCATGTTGCCGAAGGCTGAAGGCGCAGCTTCGGTGCGCCAGCTCGCAAGCCACCTGTCATCATCCGCGGTGTCTATCCTGCCGATCGCGACTGAAACGCCGGCTGCCATTTTCGAGATCGGCAGTTACCGGGACGTCACCTCTCATCTCTGCGGGCTGACCTGGGGCGCGGAAGATCTGCCGGCCGCAATCGGCGCTGTTATCGCCCGCGAGGCAGATGGACGCTACACCGCCCCCTATGAGCTCGCCCGCTCTCTGGTGCTGTTTGGCGCGCACGCCGCCGCGGTTCCCGCCATCGAAACCGTCTATCCCGATTTTCGTGATCTCAGCGGTCTTGCGACCTATGCTGCCCGCGCCCGGCGCGACGGTTTCTCGGGAATGATGGCGATCCATCCAAGCCAGGTCGAACCGATCAACCGAGCCTTCACGCCGGACGCAGCTGAGATCAGCTGGGCGGAAGAAGTCGTAGCCGCCTTCGATGCTTCGCCGGACACCGGCGTCATCCAGATCGACGGGCGCATGCTCGACCTGCCGCATCTGAAACTCGCAAAACGCATTCTAGAGGCCGGAAAACTATCCGATGACGGATAACTGGGCCGCAATCCGGTCGAGCGCGGCGAGAAACTCTGAGCCACCGGAACTTGGAAACGTGGTTGGCCGGCAATGAAAGCGCCCAATAAATAGGCAAAATGCTCAAGAAGTCGCAAATAGAATATTAAATGTCGTATTTTTATAGCTCAACGCACAGCTGTGCAAAGCTATTTCCGAGGTCGAATCCTCCTGATAGCAGGTTGTTTCCGGTCAAGCTTTCTCGCCATTTTTGATAACGGCCTAATAATAATGACCGCCAATAGAATTGAATAGACAAGTGAGCTTTCGATTCTTGCGCTATATTTCATATATAAATGAAATATAGACAATCACTTCGGCCAAATCGGCAAACGAAAGGCATCGATGTTCGAGGATCAGTTCACAAAATTCGGACATGAATATTTTGTGACAGAAACTTTCTACTCTATTCATGTCATAGAAACTTCATTGGTTACCGCAAATTGAACCAGTTAATAGGGCGTGCGCTCAAGAGGGGGCGCGTCCTATTTTTCGAGGGTTCTCATGCAAGCCAAGCTTCTCGGCGCCGTAGGCGCCCTACTCGCTTCAGCTTTCGTTGCTGCTGGTCCCGCCGCTGCTGCCGAAAAGACCAAGATCGACTTCTGGTTCGGCAACTCTGGCGATATCGCTACGCGCGTTCAGGAACAGTGCGACCGTTTCAACAAGTCGCAGAACGACTTCGAAGTCGTCTGCACCAGCCAGGGCTCTTACGACGCCTCGCTGCAGAACACGATCGCCGCTTTCCGCGCCGGCAAGCAGCCGACCATCGCTCAGGTTTCGGATGCCGGCACGCTCGACATCATGCTTTCGGGCGCCTACTACCCGGCCAACAAGCTCATGAAGGACATGGGCTACAATGTTGACTGGAACGACTACTTCTCCGGCATCGCCGGCTACTATGCAACCTCGAAGGGCGAGATGTACTCGTTCCCCTTCAACTCCTCGACGGCTCTGCTGTACTGGAACAAGGACGCCTTCGCCAAGATCGGCAAGGACCATGCTCCGGCCACCTGGAAGGAAGCTGGCGAAGACTTCAAGGCTCTGAAGGACGCAGGTTATGCTTGCCCGCTCGGCTTTGACATCTCCAACAACGAAGTCTGGCAGTTCATCGAGCAGTTCGAAGCCGTCAACGGCGAACCGATTGCTACGAAGAAGAACGGCTTTGAAGGCCTCGACGCCGAGCTGGTGTTCAACAAGAACCCGATGCTTGTCAATTTCGTCAAGGACCTGAAGGGCTGGTACGACGCCAAGGAAGCTGTCATCAAGAACAAGGCCGTTGGCCAGACCTTCGTTGAAGCCTTCGCTGCTGGCGATTGCCAGGTCATCCTGACCTCCGTTGGCGACCATGGCAACATCGGCCGTACTGCCAAGCAGGGCATGAACTGGGGCGTTTCCATGCTCCCGACCTATGGCGATGCAAGCCGTCACAGCTCCTACGTTGGTGGTGCTTCGCTCTGGGTTCTGAAGGGTCATTCGGACGCCGAATACAAGGCTGCCGCTTCCTTCTTCAACTTTATCGCAAAGCCGGAAGAAGCCCTCACCTGGTCGACCGTTACCGGCTACATCCCGGTTCGTAACTCGGGCTTCGAGTACCTGAAGAAGCAGGGCTTCTACGACAAGGCTCCTTATGCCGGTCGCGAACTTGCCATTCAGAGCCTGACCGCTTCGCCGGCTGGCGACACGGCTGCCAAGGGCATCCGTCTCGGTGGCCTGCTCCAGGTCCGTACCGAAATCGCTAACGGCCTGCAGGCAATCTTCGTCAACAATGCCGACGTACAGGCCTCGCTCGACTCTGCTGCCGACCGCGGCAACCAGCTGCTGCGTCGCTTCCAGCAGACCTACAAGGGCGTTCAGCTCCCCTAATCGACTGATATGAGACGCACCCGGCCCGCTTCTGGCGCGCCGGGTGCGTCTTTGTAAATCCTACCGGCTGCGGCAGCAAGATCGCCGTCCGCGCCAGAACCCAACCAGGGCGAAAACGACCACTCATGGAAAAGCGCGTCACTTTCTCCTCGACGACGACCGGCATTCTCTTCGTATTTCCGATGCTGTTGCTGATCTTCGTCTTCTTCTACTGGCCGAGTGCGCAGGCGCTGTATTGGGCGTTCACGCTCGAGCAGCCATGGGGCGGCGGCAATGCCTGGGTCGGTTTCGACAATTTCAAGCAGCTGCTTTCGGACCCGGTCTATTGGGACTCCATCACCCGCAGCATGATCTTCGGCTTCGCCTCGACCGCCATCGCCATGGGCCTGGCGCTCATACTGGCGCTTCTGACCGATCGTGAACTGCGCGGCCACAAGATCTATCGCTCGGTCTTCATCTGGCCCTATGCGATTGCCGCTCCCGCTCTCGGCCTTGCCTTCCGCTTCATCCTGGCACCGGAAGCCGGCCTCCTGTCGGTCATCAACCACGTCTGGCCCGGCCTCTGGAACCCTGCCTTCGACGGCAAGGATGCGATGATCGCCGTCATCGTCGCCTTTTCTTGGAAATATATCGGCTACAACTTCATATTCTTCCTATCGGCGCTTCAGGGCATTCCACGCTCGCTGATCGAAGCTGCCGCCATGGACGGTTCCGGACCGATGCGCCGGATCTGGGATATCCAGCTGCCGCTCCTCACCCCGACGCTGTTCTTCCTTCTGGTCATCAACATCACCGAAAGCTTCCAGGATTCCTTCGGTATCGTCGACGTGATGACCCAGGGTGGTCCGGCGCGTGCCACCGAACTCATGGTCTACAAGATCTTTTTCGACGGCTTCAAGGGCCTCGATTATTCAGGTGCCGCAGCTCAGTCCATGATCCTGATGGGTCTGGTCATGCTCCTTACCATCGTCCAGTTCCGCTTCATCGAGCGGCGCGTGCATTACAAGTGAGGTCGCGAACATGATCGAACGCACGCCAATCTTCAATTTTATCTGCTACACGCTGCTGGCATTGGGCATGGTGATCGCCCTTCTGCCCTTCCTGATCGTCATCGTCGCATCGACGCTTGATCTGGAAACCGTCAACCGGGTGCCGCTGCCGCTGGTTCCGAGCAGCCATTTCTGGGAGAACGTGCAGACCGCTTGGGTGCGCGCCGATCTCGGCAACAAGCTTTTCCACAGCGTCATCTTTGCTGCCACCGTCGGCGCCGGCAAGGTCATCCTTTCCGCGATGGCAGCTTTCTCGATCGTGTATTTCCGCTTCCCCGGCCGCCATCTGATCTTCTGGATCATCTTCATCACGCTGATGCTGCCGCTCGAAGTGCGTATCGTGCCGACCTATTCGATCGCCGCCAACGCGCTCCAGCCGTTCCAGACGATCCTCGACGTAACCGGCATCAGCTGGCTGGTCGCCCAGATCACCGGCATCCAGATCAAGCTCGAATGGGGTCTGCTGAACTCCTATCCGGGCCTCGTGCTGCCGATGGTCGCCACCGCAACCGGCACCTTCCTCTACCGCCAGTTCTACCTGACGGTGCCGGACGAGCTTGCCGAGGCATCGAAGATGGACGGCTCCGGTCCGGTCCGCTTCTTCTGGGACGTGTTGCTACCGCTGTCGCGCCCAAACATGATCGCGCTCTTCACCATCATGTTCGTCTGGGCCTGGAACCAGTATCTCTGGCCGCTGCTGATCACGACCGACCCGAAGTTCGGCATCGCCGTGACCCAGCTCAAGACGCTCATTCCCTCCGAATTCGGCCTGCCCGACTGGAACGTCGCGATGGCCGGAACATTGATCATCATGTCGCCGCCGCTGATCCTCGTCATCCTGATGCAGCGTTGGTTCGTGCGCGGCCTTATCTCCACCGAGAAGTGAAAGGAACAGAACCTTGGCACCGATCTCCATCCGTGGCGTGAAAAAGAACTATGGCAAGCACGCCGTCGTTCATGGCGTCGATCTCGAAATCCAGTCGGGCGAATTCATCGTCATCCTCGGCCCGTCCGGCTGCGGCAAGTCCACGCTGCTGCGCATGGTCGCCGGCCTGGAAGAAATTACCGGTGGCGAAATCGCCATCGACGGGCGCGTCGTCAACCAACTCGAGCCACGTGAACGCGGCTGCGCGATGGTCTTCCAGAATTATGCGCTTTATCCGCACATGAGCGTTGCCGAAAACATCGGTTATGCACTCAAGGTCGCCGGTGTGCCGAAGGCCGAGCGTGACCGCCGGATCGCCGACGTTGCCAAGGCACTCAGCCTCGAGCCCTTCCTCGAGCGCCGCCCGGCCGCTCTCTCAGGCGGTCAGCGCCAGCGCGTCGCCATGGGCCGCGCCATGATCCGCGAGCCGAAGGTCTTTCTTTTCGACGAGCCGCTGTCGAACCTCGATGCCAAGCTGCGTATCGCCATGCGTGCGGAAATCCGCCGCCTGCATCGCCGCCTCGGCGCAACCTCGATCTTCGTGACACACGACCAGAACGAGGCCATGACACTTGCCGACCGCATCATCGTCATGAATGCCGGCAATGTCGAACAGGTCGGCACGCCGGAAGAGGTCTATCACTATCCCGCAAGCCGCTTCGTCGCCGGCTTCGTCGGCACGCCGGCAATGAACCTGCTGGAAGGCCGCGTCAACGAAACCGGCGTGTTCATCTATGACGAAGGCCGCACCGTGACGCTTCCAGCTGAGCGCGGCAAGCAGCTTGCCGGCCAGCGCGTCGTTCTCGGCGTGCGTGCAGAAGCCGCTCGCCTCGTCTCCCCGGATGCGCCGGGTGCGCTCGTTGCGACCGCCGACTTCATCGAAGAACTGGGCGCCAGCCGGATTGTCCATGCCGATTTCGATGGCCTGCCCTTTGCTGTCGCCATGACCGGTTCGGTCTCGCTGAAGACCGGCGATCGCATCGGCATTGCGATCGATCAGGATTCGATCCATCTCTACTCGGCTGAGACCGGCAAAGTGCTCGTCGCGCCGGCAAGAAGCAACGCCGTGACCGTTAACGCCTGAGCTGATGCAGATGAAGAGCTTTCTTGATCTCGCCAGCGGCGACCGCAACCTGGTTGCGGCCGCCGTAGAGGCGCTTGCCGTACCCCCAGCCACGTTCTTCGATGAGGCGCGTTCTGCCGAACTGACACAGGCCGAGCATGACCGGCTTGCAGCGACCCTGCCGGCGCTTTCGACGATCGAAGTCGTACGGACTGCCAGCGAAGCCAGCATCGGAAACGGTCTCGTCGTCGCCGCTTGGAACGCCGAACGGCTGAAATATCATGCGCCTTCGGTGGAACTCGTCCGCCAGAGCGTCGCCGATATCCTGTTGCTCACGGAGGCTGATCTCGGCATGGCGCGCGCCGGCAACCGGCACACTGTTGCCGACCTCGCCCGCGATCTCGGCATGTCCTATGCTTTTGGCGTGGAGTTCGTGGAGCTTGGTCTCGGCGATTCCCGTGAGCGCGAATGGCATAAGGGCGAGACGAATGCCGTCGGCTTCCACGGCAATGCGCTGCTCTCCCGTTTGCCGTTGCTTGATGCGGCATTGATCCATCTCGATGACTGCGGCACATGGTGGACGGATGCAAAGGACGGGCAGGGTCGGATCGGCGGCCGCATGGCAATCGCGGCCAAAATCGAAACCGCATTCGGGCCGATCCTTGCAGTCAGCGTGCATCTGGAAAGCAAGACCGACATTGCGGATCGGGCAATGCAGACAAAGAGGCTGATCGCCGCCGTTGAAAAGCTCGCCGATGGCTTGCCCGTCGTTGTGGGGGGTGATTTCAACACCAATATCCTTCCCGAGGGGTCGCGTGAACCCGAAGCGCACGAACCGCTTTTCGGTCTCCTCGCAGAGGCCGGCTATCACTGGGAGACTGCCAACGATTTCGCGCTCACGCAGCGCACGCGCCCCGACGGAACGCCACAGCCTCCTTTTGCTCGCCTCGACTGGCTGTTTACCCGCGGCCTTTGGGCAAGCGACGCCGTAACTGTTGCTGCCGTCGACGCAGACGGAGCAGCAATCTCCGATCACGAACTGATCAAGGCGCATTTTTCCGCGCTCTGAGCCGCCGGAGGCGAAAGAGTCCACTAGCCGATCAATGGTGACGGTGGTCCGCCGTCACTTCGCCGGAAACCTTTCATGAAGTGTTGCATTCACGCACTAGCGGGGACGCTTTAGGCGTTGCTAACATTTCGGTGACTGGCGGGGGCCGGCTGCAAGCGTTCGACGAGGGAGCGCTTGCTCAAATGGGATGGCTGTGCATTGCGGATCCGCAGCCATCCCATACTCGCCCGGCTGAACAGCTCATCGCATCGGAGCCCACGCAGGCCCGATGAGCCCCCGAAAAAAATCACTCTCCTGGTGAAACCTGCAACCGGCAGTTTTTGCAAATTGGTCCGCCTGTCGGTCGATCATGAAATGAGAAACTCGTGACGGCACAAGTTCCTTTCGTCAATCGCGGAACAGTCGGATCGCGCCATCGTTATGTTCGCAACGGATGGAGGACAACATGTCTAACGTGTCACGAACAGGAAACGACGAGATCAACAACGCCACAAATCCGAACACGTTTGGGCGTTCGGTCGAAAGCAAGGCGCAGATCGCGGACGCGGCGGCGGAAAGTTCAACCCTCCCGGCAGGCGAGCCTCTTGGTATCTATCGACTTGAACCGATCGCGGCGGCAGATGATCCGAGATGGGAAAATTCGCCGGGCCACGGCGTCGTGGTGGTCGCAGCGAGAACGGCGGGTGATGCCCGGATCGTGGCGGCCGGGCGCGAGCTCGACTTCATGGAAGTCGATGCGGCACCTGCTGACGATGTCACCACGACGCATGCGAGCGCATTTCGCGACGACAAGCTTTACACGGTCGTCGAGATCGATCGAAATCGCACGGATGTCGTACGAGGTGTGATTGAAGGCGAAATCTCGGTTGATACGATCAGGCCTGTGCAGCCCGATTAAGTAAGGCGAGTATTTCGCGATGCTGGCTCCAAGGCCTCGCCTCCGTGAGCAAGCTTAGTTTTCCTGGATCCCGAGAATCGGCTGTTTCACTCGGTGTATCGGCGCCAGAGGCGCCGTACGGACCCATGGCATCGGGCGTTCAAGCGGGCCGCATATTCCATGGAACTTCGATCATCGCCGGTTGTTTTCACCTGGATTGGAGAACCACCATGGCATCAATGACAAAAGAAGAGCTGTCGAAGCATCTGAAGAAGCTGGATTTCTGCATGTTTTCGACACGTGGAGCCTCGAACCGGATCAGCACGCGGCCGATGAGCAACAATGGCGACGTCGAATATAACGGAGATTCCTGGTTCTTTTCCTATGCGGATACCCGCAAGATATCCGACATTCGGAAAGACAACGCGGTGCAGCTGACCTTCACTGCGCCACCGCATCTGCTCGGCAAACCGGGCATATTCATCGCGATCGATGGTAACGCTTCACTCATCGAGGACGTCTCGGAATTCGAGCGACATTGGGTCAAGGGACTGGAGCGATGGTTTCCCGAGGGCACCCAGACGCCTGGGCTTGCCTTGATCAAGGTTGCGGCACGTTCGATCCAATATTGGGACGGTGAAGAAAACGGCAAAGTCGAGGTCTGAGATCCGCAAGCGATGCCTCACCGACGCTGATAGTGCCGTCGGCGGCAGCAGGAATTGGCGCCCAACTCGTGCCAAGCCGATCTAGAGACGAGCTATTGCTTCCCCGAGCTCCTTGCGAAGCTTTTCAAGCCGATCTCGCGCCTCGTCCCTTTGCGCCCGCAACGCCTTGATCGACCTCTCCTGTTCCGTCAAGTCCTGAAGGAACTGCTGCTTGAGCGGTGTGTCACCGACAGAGGAAAGCAGGCCTGAAATCCGTGAGGATTCCGACGTTGCGTCTTCAATTGCCTGCATGACCGTAGCCAAGTCCCTCTCCGCTTCCTTTTGTGCCTTCCTTGCTGTCACAAGGCCCTGAAGTTTCGAGGCGATTTCCGGAGACGGCCCTTCATCGAGCCATTGCAGGATCACAGTGTCATCGATATCGGCAATCGCCTGCGTCTCGCTCTCGGCCATGCGCCATTCGATGGTCGTCGAAACCTTCTTGCCCGCAAGGACGATCACAGTTGCCCGCGCACCTTGCGGTGTCTCTTCCACGCCTTCGGACTTAACCAGTTCCCATCCTGCCATGCCCGGGTCTTCCGCGACAAACGTCCTGTCGGCATCAGCGCCCCAGACGGAGAAGGTCTTTCGCAGCCGTCGCTCCAGTGTGGCCTCGAGATAACCGTCCTTTACGATGACAGTTCGAAAGGAACTGGATATGGCGCTTGCCACTTCCTGCTCGATCTTCTGATCGGCGGCAAACGTCGCCTTTTCCACGCCGCCCGGCTTCACATTGCCTATGCGTGCGTCGCCGACATAACGCCCTTTGTCGTCATAGACTGCCGCCACCGCCGGCGGTAGCGAAGTCCCCGTGTCGTTGGTGAGCACGAGGGCTGCATCCGGATGTTGCGCACCATCGCGATAGAGAGCGACGAACTCTGCCTTTATCTCGCGATCCAAGATCGGCACGGAAATCGTCTCACCGTTCTTCAGGTCGTATACGCCGGGAAGATCGAAGTTTGCGACCACGTCGCCCTCGTCGGCAGTCGCACCGATGGTAGCGGCTGGAGCCGCCTCAACTGGAGCAGGAGCCTCGGCCAGCGGCTTGTTCGCCAGCGCGCCTCCAAACTTGCTACGTTTGGCGCCTCCAAGGTCCAGATAGGCGAAATCCACTTCCGAGCGTGATGGCCATGCTCTGGCATACAGTCTCTGACGAAGCGTCACGGGCTTGCCGGACGTCAGAGAAATGGAAACCCCATGCCAATCCTCGCCGGAGGCATTCTCAAGGACTGCCCAGGCTTGCAACCGGGCTTTGCCGTTGGCGTCAACAATGATCCTGTAGGACGGCTTCCAGAGCGGGGCGGCCACGACATAGGAGATATCTACGGCCGCCGACGCCTTGCCTTCGAGCGCGATGGTGACGGCCCGGCTTCCTTGCACGCCGTCACTCGACAACAGTTCCGCGGCTCGGGAAATCATCTCGGCGTCTTTGGGATCGTCGAGCTTGTAGGCCATGGCGCCACCGATCTCGGCAACGTCGAAGGCGCCGCTGTCCAGCATCACGGTCAGCCGTGCGCGTTGCTTCTCGCTCGCAGGCTCCACTCCGACGATGCGGCCCTTCACTCCGTTCGCAGAGACAGGCGCTCCTCTGAGAGACCGTAACACATCCGCCGCCGAATCCAGATCCTGCGGCTTGATCGGAAGCACCTTGAATGTTTCGTCCACCATGTCTGGGCCGGTGGTCGAAAGGCCCTTTACGGGCGCAGGCCCCGATACGACGAGGGTCTTGAGAAAGTCATCCATCTGATCTGTCGGCACGTCGATGACAGCATTGCCGTCCTCTCCGACATTAAGACTGCGCACATATTCGGCAACTCCGCCTGACGACAGCCGGATCGACTTGATCGTCCCGGTTTGGGCAAATGCGGTTGTGGAGAGCAGTACTGCGGTAAGTGCCGCACAGGCAACGGATGCGTATTTCATGGAGCCCCCTCGATTAATCCCGAGCGAGAATGAGCGTAAAAAAGGGGCGGCATTTCGGCATACGATTGCTTTTCCGCAAGCTCGCGCCCACCCCTTGTCGAGACGCGACCACGTCTCTGCCGGAGATCTCCATCTTCGATGCGATATCGGGAAAGATGTCGTGAAATTGAGAAGACGAACGCCTATATACGTCGCTCGAATCTGTTTGAAAGGAAATCCGTCATGACTATCAATGGAAGCCTGCTCGTCGCGGGATCGGAGAAGCGCGGCACGCGCGGCGAGCTCTACGGTGTCGAAGCAGCCACGGGGACGGCGCTGCCCGTCTCTTTCGGTGGCGCCTCCGCCGAAGACGTCGAAGAGGCGACCAGGCTTGCATGGGAGGCCTTCGCTTCCTACCGGGAAACCGATCTCGAAACACGGGCTGCCTTTCTTGAAACCATCGCCAGCGAGATCGAGGCCATCGGCGACGAGCTGATCGTGCGGGCAATGGCGGAAACCGGACTTCCGCGCGGACGTCTCGAGGGTGAGCGCGGCCGCACGATGGGACAGCTTCGGCTATTTGCGAAAGAGGTGCGCGAAGGCCGCTTCCAGGAGCTTCGCTTCGACGGCGCGGATCCCTCCCGCAAGCCGGTTCCGAAGCCTGACCTGCGCCTGCGCAACGTTCCTCTGGGACCTGTCGCGGTTTTCGGCGCATCGAACTTTCCGCTCGCCTTCTCCGTCGCCGGCGGTGACACGGCATCTGCGCTCGCAGCGGGATGCCCGGTCGTCGTCAAGGCGCATTCCGCTCACCCGGGCACATCGGAACTGGTCGGCCGCGCCGTTCAGCGAGCCGTTGCCAAGGCTGGTCTGCATGCCGGCACGTTTGCGCTCCTCTTCGATACCGGCTTCGAAGTCGGTCAGAAACTGGTGGCCGATGCCAGAATCCGCGCCGTCGGCTTCACGGGCTCGCGCCGCGGAGGCACTGCGCTGATGAAGATCTCTTCCGAGCGCAAGCAGCCGATCCCGGTCTATGCCGAAATGAGCAGCATCAACCCGGTCATCTTCTTCCCCAACGCGCTGAAAACCCGCGCGGCGGAGATTGCAACGGCTTTCGTAAGCTCGCTTGTCCTCGGTGCCGGGCAGTTCTGCACCAATCCCGGCCTCATTCTCGCCGTCGACAGCGAAGGCCTAGACACGTTCATTGCCAAGGCGCGGGAGCTTCTGCCCGATGTCGGCGCCCAGACGATGCTCACAGGCTCCATCGCCAAGGCGTTCTGTGATGGCGTTGCCCGACTGGAAAAGCACCCCGAAGTCCGGCTCGTTGCCAATGGCAAGCCCGGCAGCGAATTCGAAGGCACGGCCGCTCTCTTCGAGACGACAGCTGCTGCATTCCTTGCACATCACGAGCTGCAGGACGAGGTCTTCGGTGCAGCCGGCCTTATCGTGCGCTGCCGTGATCTCGCCGAACTCGAGCGCGTCCTCGACGGTCTCGAAGGCCAGCTGACCGTTGCCCTGCACATTACGAGCGAAGACGAACAGGACGCCAAGCGCCTCGTTCCAAAGCTGGAAATGCTTGCCGGACGCCTGCTCGTCAACGGCTTCGGAACCGGCGTGGAAGTATCGCCCGCCATGGTGCACGGCGGCCCCTACCCGGCAACGGCCGATGGCAGATCGACCTCCGTCGGGACGCTCGCCATCTACAGGTTCCTGCGTCCGGTTTCGTATCAGGACTTTACGACGACCCTGCTTCCAGCGCCGCTGCGTTGATCAAGTAGAGCAGCCGGACCTTAAACCGGCATCTGAAAATTGCACCACGGGCGCTCAGGCGGCCCGTGGTACGCATTGGCAAAACCTCAGTCTCAAAATCGTCATTTTGCCGATGACAGCGACGCCATTCTCTGCAAGAAAGAGTGCTGTTGAGAGACAGGGGCGCCCGTTTGCGAAAGCGGGCTGAGAAGCACCCTTCGAACCTGAACCGGATAATGCCGGCGGAGGGAGTCGCTCGGGTCGCCATCTGCTTCATCGCATGATCGTTCCCGCGCCTGCCCCGCCTGAAAGGGGTACTATGGAGAACAAGACACCCGGAGCACTGTTGACGGCGATGCGGGCGAAGCCACCGCTCGTGCAGTGCATCACCAATTACGTGGCCATGAACATCGCCGCCAATGTGGTCCTTGCGGCGGGTGCATCGCCTGCCATGGTCCACGCCGCCGAAGAAGCCGGCGAGTTTGCCGCAATCGCCGGCGCTTTGACCGTCAATATCGGCACGCTCTCCACCCAGTGGATCGACGGCATGCATGCGGCGGCAAAGGCTGCAAACGCGAGCGGCAAACCTTGGGTCCTTGATCCGGTTGCCCATTATGCGACATCCTTCCGCCGCAAGGCAGTTGCCGATCTGCTGGCGCTTCGCCCGACGATCATCCGCGGCAATGCTTCTGAAATCATCGCGCTTGCCGGTGGCGAGAGCCGCGGCCAAGGCGTCGACAGCCGCGACCCGGTTGAGCAGGCAGAAGCGTCCGCCCGGCTGCTTGCCGAACGGCACGGCGCGGTCGTCGCGGTCACCGGCGTGGTGGATTTCGTGACCGATGGTGCGCAGGCGCTGCGCATTGAAGGCGGCTCGCCGTTGATGCCGCAGGTGACTGCGCTCGGCTGTTCGCTCACCTGCCTCACCGGCGCCTTTGCCGCCACCATTCCCGCCGATCCTTTCGCAGCCGCTGTCGCAGCACTTTCTACCTTCGCGGTTGCCGGCGAAGAGGCAGCCAAGGATGCTGCCGGCCCCGGCTCCTTCTCCTGGCGGTTCCTCGATCAGCTCGCCGCGCTCGATGGAGCAAAGCTCGATGCAAAAGTCAGGATCAACGCCGCATGAAACGCTTCGATCTTTCCCTCTATCTGGTCCTCGATCCCGATCTCTGCGCCGATATCGGCATGGTCGAGACGGCGCGGCTTGCCGTTGCCGGCGGCGCCGCGATGGTGCAGCTTCGTGACAAGCATGGCGGGACGGCAAGGATGATCGAGACCGGTCTGGCGCTGAAGGAGATCCTGAAGGATACCGGCGCTTTGCTCGTCATCAACGACGACGTCGAGGCAGCCATCGCGATCGGCGCCGACGGGCTGCATATCGGCCAGGATGATATGGGGCCAGCCGTCGCCCGGGCGATGATCGGCCCGGACATGATCCTTGGTCTGTCAGCCGAGAGCGAAGCGCTGGCAGCGGCCATCGATCCCGCTATCGTCGACTATGCCGGCATCGGCCCAATCTTTGCGACACCCACCAAGGCAGACCACAAGCAGCCGATCGGCTTTGACGGGTTGGCGAGACTGGTGAAAACCGCCCCCGTTCCGACGGTTGCAATCGGCGGCTTGAAGAGCGAGCATGTCGCTTCCGTCTTCGCGGCCGGAGCCGATGGGCTTGCTGTCGTCTCGGCGATCTGCGGCACGCAGGATCCGCGAGCCGCGACGATCCGCATCGCCGAGGAAATCCGAAAGGTCCGCCGATGATCCGCAACGTCCTGTCTATCGCCGGCTCCGATCCATCCGGTGGCGCCGGCATCCAGGCCGATCTCAAGGCTTTCTCTGCTCGCGGCGTCTATGGCATGGCGGCGCTGACGGCGCTGACGGCGCAGAATACGCAAGGGGTGACGGGCGTGCATCTTGTCCCGCCCCACTTCGTCGCCCAGCAGATCAAGGCGGTCTTTGCCGATGTGCGCGTCGATGCGGTCAAGATCGGCATGATCGCCAATGCCGGCATTGCCGAAGCCGTTGCCGAGGCGCTGGCGCCTCATCGCGGCATTCCCATCGTCGTCGATCCTGTCATGATCGCCAAGGGCGGAGCGGCACTCCTCGACCCGCAGGCTGTCGATGCGCTGACGAAGCACCTGCTGCCGCTTGCGACGCTGCTCACCCCCAACCTGCCGGAAGCCGCAGCGCTGCTGCACGAAGAGGTTGCCGAAAGCCGCGAGCAGATGGCCTCGCAAGCCAAGCGCCTGCGAGCGCTCGGCCCTGCCGCTGTGTTGGTCAAGGGCGGTCATCTCGAGAGCAATGAAAGTCCCGACATATTGGCAACCGACTCCGGCCGGCATTGGTTCGAGGCGAAACGCGTCCCCACGAAGAATACACACGGGACCGGCTGCACACTTTCCAGCGCACTCGCCGCCGAGCTCGCAAAGGGTGCTTCGCCGCAAGCGGCTGTTTCGACTGCGAAAACATATCTTGCGCTAGCAGTCGCTGCCGCGGGCGAGCTGGCGGTCGGCTCTGGCCATGGACCGGTTCATCATTTCCATGCCCTGTGGAAAGACGCCGGGCTCTGAGCCGGATCACAGACCCGATAATGTCCAACGGCCCGGTTAAACCGGGCCGTTTTGTTTTGCCTACCCCCAGTTGAACCAGGATTGCCTGCCAAAAAGCCTGTTGACATGGCCGCTCGGATATCGAAAGTTATGTCATTAAAAAGGGATACATTCCGTAATAACGGAATAATTGGAGGAATTCGGGTGCCGGACCTGCTTGTGAGCTTATATTCCACGAAGCTCGCCGAACTGAAAGAGAAGGCCGGCTCCATCGGCATTGTGATCCGTCCAGCCCTGCCGCCGGAACTTCATGTCGTCGCTACCTGGGTGCGCGAACATTTCAGCGAAAACTGGGCAAGCGAAGTGAGTGTCGCCTTTTCCCGCCGGCCTGTTGCCTGCCTGATCGCCGTCGAGGATGGCAAGCTGCTCGGCTTTGCCTGCTATGACACGACCGCCCGCGGCTTCTTCGGCCCGACTGGCGTTGATCCGGCCGCACGCGGCAAAGGCATTGGCCTCGCCCTCTTTTCCGCCTGCCTGCAGACCATGAAGACGCTGGGCCACGCCTATGCCTTCATCGGCGATGCCGGCCCCGTCGATTTCTACGTCAAGACCGCCGGCGCGGTCGAAATTCACGCCCCCGACAAGGGCATCTACGAAGGCATGCTGCGAAGCCAGCCGAAATGACCATCTGATACCGGAGTATTGAAATAGTGTCCTCGACCCCGCTCGCTCTCTTCGTCGGCCTTCCCAATCCGACGCTTTCGGACGACGAATTCGCCCTCTTCCGCGAGACCAATCCGCTCGGCCTCTTCGTCGGCCGTCGCAACCTGCGCAATCCGGAGCAGGCAAAGATCCTGATCGACCGTTTCCGCGAGGCCGTCGGCCGCGACGATGCGCCCGTCTTTACCGACCAGGAAGGCGGTCGTGTGCAGCACATGGATGCCGGCCCCTGGCCGCTTTTCCGCAGCTTCGGCCAGTTCGCCGAGCTTGCGCGCCGTGACTTCGAGCTCGGCAAAAAGGCGCTGCGTCTGTCCACCCAGGCCATGGGTGTGATGATGACCGAACTCGGCCTGTCGAGCGGCTGCTCGCCGGTTCTCGATCTCGTTTTCGAAACAACGAGCGCGGTGATCGGCGCCCGCTCCTTCGGCCCCGATCCGGATTTCATCGCTGCACTGGGCCGCGAAGTGGTCGATGGCCTGCTCGAAACCGGCAACATGCCGGTCATGAAGCATATTCCGGGCCACGGCCGCGCCACGCTCGATTCCCACAAGGAACGCCCTGTTGTCGACGCCTCGCGCGAGACACTTGTTGCCACCGACTTCAAGCCCTTCGCGGCGCTGAAGGACACGCCTTGGGCAATGGTCGCCCATGTCGTCTACTCCGCTTACGATGCCGAGCTGCCGGCTTCCATCTCGCCGATCATGCATGACGTGATCCGCAAGGACATGGGTTACGACGGCGTTCTGATCTCCGACTGCATCTTCATGGAATCGCTGCAGGGCACTCTGCCAGAGCGCGTCGCTCAGGTTCTCGATGCCGGTTTCGACATTGCGCTTCACAGCCATGGCGACGTCAAGGAGAGCGAAGCTGCGGCCAAGGCCGCGCGCCCGCTGACGGAAGCCGCTCAGAAGCGTATCGCCGCCGGCAAGGCCCGCCTCGGCACTCTCAAAATCGACTATCGCGCTGCCCGTGCGGAAGTCGAATCGATGTTTGCAAGCGCACTGGTCTCCTGACCAGCGCGCGTATTCTTCACCTCATAAGAAAAGGGGAATTTGTAATGAAGAAATATCTTTTAGCGGCTGCGGCCCTGACGATGCTATCGGGCTCGGCCGTCGCGCAGACCGTCCTCACGGCCAATATCGAGCCGGCAACCACCTGGGTGCGCAACTTCAACCCGTTCAACCAGACTTCGTCGCGTCAGTCGACCCTTGACTTCATCTATGAGCCACTGGTCATCTTCAACCGCTTCGACAGCAACAAGCCGGTCTATCGCCTGGCCGAAAGCTTCAAGCTCTCCGACGACCTGAAGAGCATCGATTTCAAGCTGCGTCCAAACCTGAAGTGGTCGGACGGCCAGCCGCTAACCTCGGCCGACGTCAAGTTTACCTATGACTATCTGAAGAAGTTCCCGGCCCTCGATTTCGTCAGCATCTGGACCTTCATCACCGATGTGCAGGCGGTCGATGGCCAGACAGTCCGCTTCACGCTCGCCAATCCAAGCTCGCTTGCCGCCGAACAACTGTCGCAGCTGCCGATCGTGCCCGAGCATGTCTGGAAGGATGTTGCCGATCCGGTCACCTACGCCAACGAAAATCCCGTCGGCAGCGGTCCGCTGACCGAAGTGCCGCGCTTCACCGGCCAGACCTATGACCAGTGCCGCAACCCGAACTACTGGGATGCCGAGCATCTGAAGGTCGATTGCATGCGCTTCCCGCAGCTTGCCGACAATAACCAGATCCTGACGGCGACCGCCGACGGCACGCTTGACTGGGGCGTCTCCTTCATTCCCGATATCGACAATGTCTATGTCTCGAAGGATCCGGCGCATTATCACTACTGGTATTCGCCGAGCAGCATGGTCGCCTTCCTGTTCAATCTCGAAACGTCCAACGAGGCCAACAAGAAGGCCTTCAACGACGTGAAGTTCCGCCGTGCGGTCTCCATGGCGCTTGACCGCAAGACGATGATCGATGTGGCTGGCTACGGCTATCCGACATTGAACGAAGACCCGGGCCTGATGGGCGAGCTCTACAAGAGCTGGGCGGACCCGTCCGTCAAGGCCGACTTCGGCAAGTTCGCCGCCTATGACGCCGATGCCGCCAAAGCGCTGCTCGACGAAGCCGGCTATGTCGACAAGGACGGCGACGGCCTGCGTGACAATCCTGACGGTTCGAAGATCTCCTTCTCGATCATCGTTCCGAACTCCTGGACGGACTGGATCGACACGGTCAATATCGCGATCGAAGGCATGCAGGCAGTCGGCCTTGATGCCAAGATCGAGACCCCGGAAGAAGCCGTCTGGACCTCCGATCTCATCGACGGAAAGTTCGATGCGGCGATCAACAGCCTGCCGGCTTCGGCCTCGCCCTATTATCCCTACAAGCGCGCCTTCAGTGCTTCGGACAAGGGCAAGACCCGCTTCACCGCACAGCGCTGGTTCAACCCGGAAGTGGAAGACCTGGTCACCCAGTTCACCCACACGGCCGATCTCGACAAGCAGAAAGAAGCGATGAACAAGGCTCAGCGCATCGTTGCCGAAAACATGCCTGTCATCCCCGTGTTCAACAACCCGAACTGGTATCAGTACAATACCAAGCGCTTCACTGGCTGGTCGACCAAGGAAAACCCCTTCGTCAATCCGTCCATCTCGCGCACCAACCCGGCACGTCTTCTGAACCTGCTGGCGCTCGAACCGGTCAAGTAAGCCATTAGAAAAGCTGGGAGCGGCGCGGCAAGCGCCGCTCCCGTTTTGACGGAGTCCCCATGGCCTTTCTGCTACGCCGCCTTGCCTTTTACCTGGCGGCCTTCATCGCGGCAGCGACGATCAACTTCTTCCTGCCCCGGCTGATGCCGGGCGATCCCGTGCGCATCATGTTTTCGAGCGCGGGCACCGAACTGCCGCCGGAAAGCCTGCAAGCGCTGAAGCTGACTTTCGGCTTCGTCGACGGGCCGCTCTGGCAGCAATATCTGACGTACCTCGGCAGCATCTTCACCGGCGATCTCGGCCGTTCGATCAAATATTTCCCGCTGCCGGTCACGTCGGTTCTCGGCCATGCGCTGGTGTGGACTGTCGGCCTGATGGGCACGGCGACGATCATCAGCTTCGCGCTTGGCACCTTCCTCGGCATCGTCGCAGCCTGGCGGCGCGGCAGCAAATTCGACGTCATCGTCTCGATTGGCGCAATCTTCGCGACATCGGTGCCCGCCGTCGTCACCTCGCTGATCGTGCTCTTCTTCTTCGGCTTCACGCTTGGCTGGTTCCCGAACGGCTATGCTGCCGATCCCTCGCTCGATCCGGCCTTCAGCTTCCAATATGTCGGCAGTGTCGCCTATCACGGCATCCTGCCGATGATCACACTCTGCACTGTGCTGGTCGGCGGTTTTACCGTGACCATGCGCAACAACATGATCAACCTGCTCGGCGAGGACTATATCGTCATGGCTCGCGCCAAGGGCCTCTCCGACCGACATGTCATGCTCTGGTATGCGGCCCGCAATGCGCTGCTGCCGACCGTCTCGAGCCTGGCGATTGCCATCGGCACAATTCTCGGCGGCTCTCTGGTGACCGAGGTCGTCTATAATTATCCGGGCCTCGGCAACATCCTCTATCAGGCGATCCTCGCCCGCGATTATCCCGTCATCCAGGGACAGCTTCTCATCATGACCGCGACCATGCTGATCGCCAATTTCATCGTCGATGTCAGCTATGTGCTGCTCGATCCGCGACTGAAGGGAGCGTGAGATGAAAAGCCTGCTCCGCAATCGCAAGGCGCTGATCGGCCTCGCCATCATCGCCTTCATCGTCATCGTGGCAATCGCCGCACCGCTTTTGACGCAGTACGATCCCGCAGCCAGAACCGGTCGTCCGCACCAGGCGCCATCTGCCGAGCATATTCTCGGTACGACGCGCATCGGCCAGGACGTTTTTGCCCGGATGATCTATGGCGCGCGCACCTCACTTGCCGTCGGCTTCGGCGCCGGCCTGCTGATCACCGCTGTCGGCACGGYGCTCGGCATCATCTCCGGCTATCGCGGCGGCAAGACGGACGAGGTCATCAGTTTCTTCACCAATATGGTGCTCGTCGTGCCCAACCTGCCGTTGCTGCTCGTTCTCGCAGCCTTCATCGGCCAGGCGAGCCCACTTGTCATCGCCCTGATCCTGGGCGGCACATCCTGGGCCTGGGGCGCACGTGTGACACGTGCCGAAACCCTCTCCGTCAAGCAGAAGGATTATGTCAAATCGGCGGAGATGATGGGCGAGCCGCAATGGCGCATCATGACGTTCGAGATCTTCCCCAACGTGATTTCCATCGTCGGCATCAATTTCATTGGCAGCGTCATCTTCGCGATCATCACCGAAGCGACACTTGAATTCCTCGGTCTTGGCGACCCGCGCGTCGTCTCCTGGGGCACCATGCTCTACAACGCACAGAAGGCCTCCGCGCTTTCGGTCGGTGCCTGGTGGGATATCCTCACACCCTGCTTCGCGCTCGCCTTCCTTGGCATCGGCATGTCGCTCCTGAACTTCGCCGTCGATGAGATCGCCAATCCGCGGCTGCGCACCGGCAATCATCTGAAGCGCTGGTCCCTGCTCATCCGCTCCGGGGAGGGCCGCCTGTGAACGAGCCGCTACTTTCGGTCAAAAACCTCACGATCGACTATATCGGCGAAGAGAAGGATTTCCGCGCCGTCGATAACGTCAGTTTTGACGTCGCCCCTGGCGAAGTCTTCGGCCTTGCCGGCGAATCTGGCTGCGGCAAGAGCACGATCGCCTTTGCCATCAGCCGCCTGCACAAGCCACCCGCGCTGATCCGCAAGGAGAGCCGAATCATGCTTGCCGGCCGTGACGTTCTGGACCTGGACCAGAAGGCGCTTGCCGCCTTCCGCTGGCGAGAAGTCGCTATGGTCTTCCAGAGTGCCATGAACTCGCTGAACCCGGTGTTGCGCATCGAGGACCAGTTCTATGATGTGCTGCGTACCCACAAGGGCATGACGAAGGCAGAGGCGCGCGAGCGCACGGCCGAGATGCTGCGGCTCGTCGATATCGCGCCCGACCGCATGCGCAACTATCCGCATCAATTCTCCGGCGGCATGCGCCAGCGCATCGTCATCGCCATCTGCATGGCGCTCGATCCCAAGCTCGTCGTCATGGACGAGCCGACGACAGCTCTTGATGTGGTCGTGCAGCGCGAAATTCTGCAGCGCATCAACGAACTCCGAAAGCAGTTCGGCTTCTCGGTGCTCTTCATCACCCACGATCTCGGGCTGATGGTGCAGTTCTGCGACCGCATCGGCATCATGCTCCAGGGCAAGCTTGTCGAGCAGAACGAAGCCGAGGCGATCTACAAGACGCCGCAGCACGAATACACCCGGAAACTCTGGGCCTCCTTCCCCTCGCTTCACGGAGGCGTGCTGCTATGAGCGATGCCATCCTCGCGCTCGACAAGGTCACCAAGACCTTCGGCCACGGTGATTCCGCCGTTCATGCTGCACGCGCAATCTCCTTTTCGCTGCACGCCGGCCGCGCGCTGGCGATTGTCGGCGAATCCGGCAGCGGCAAAACCACCTGCGCCCGCATGGCGATGCGTGAATATACGCCGACGTCAGGGCAGATCCTCTACAAGGGCCGCCCCGTCGAAAACGCCAAGGCCGACGAGATCGCCCGCTATCGTCGTTCCGTACAGATGATCTTCCAGGATCCATTCGCCTCGCTGAACCCGGCCCACACGATCGCTCATCATCTGCTGCGGCCGCTGAAGCTCCACCGGCCTGACATACGCGGCAAGCAGATCGATGCGACCGTCCGTGAACTGCTCGAACGCGTGAAGCTTGATCCGGATATCGTCGCGCCGAAATATCCGCACGAGCTTTCGGGCGGCCAGCGCCAGCGCGTGAATATTGCGCGCGCCCTTGCCGCCCAGCCGGAAGTGATCGTCGCCGACGAGCCGACCTCGATGCTCGATGTCTCGGTGCGCCTCGGCGTTCTCAATCTCCTGAACGAGATGAAGAAGGAGATGAATCTCGGCCTGCTCTACATTACCCACGATATCGCCACCGCCCGCTATGTGGCCGAAGATATCGCCGTCATGTATTCTGGCCAGATCGTCGAATGGGGCAATACGGCCAAGGTGATCGACAATCCGCTGCATCCCTACACCCGGTTGCTGCTCTCGGCTGTACCGGACCCGGACGTGCGCTTCGACGATCCGCGCACGCGCCTGCAGCCGCAAGAAGTGGACGATATCCGCCGCCGTTCCGCCGCGCTGCAGGAACAGGTTGTGCAGCATGAGCCGGATCATTTCGTGCGTTTGGTCTGAGCAAGGCTTGCTGGCTTCGACTGTCGCCCTATGCTAGGGGACGGTCCCTTTCAGCGAGACGAAACCGCCATGCTTCCCTGGATCCAGCTCGATTCCGCGACCATCCCCGGCGAAGGCGGTGAGCTGCGGCTGAAGCAGCGCGGCACCGAATTTTCCATCATGCTCGGCACCAACGAGCTGATGAACAGCCGCCTCAGCGGTTCGGAAGAAGCACTCGCTACTCTGTCTTTTGAACGGATCAAATCGCATCCTAAGCCAAAGATCCTGATCGGAGGGCTTGGCATGGGCTTTACCCTGCGGGCCGCTCTTGCGGTCGTGCCCGCGGATGCCGCTGTCGTCGTCGCCGAACTGATCCCGGAAGTCGTTGCTTGGGCACGCGGTCCGATGGCGGAGGTCTTCAAGGGCTGCCTCGACGATCCGCGCGTTTCGATCCACCAGGGCGATGTCGGCGAGGCGATCCGCGCTGAAAAGGCGGGTTGTGACGCGATCCTTCTTGATGTTGACAATGGCCCCGATGGCCTGACCCGCAAGTCCAATGACCGGCTCTACGATTATGCCGGGCTTAAATCCGCCCGAGAGGCACTGCGTCCCGGCGGCGTGCTGGCCGTCTGGTCCTCCGGGCCGGATGCGTCCTTCACACGGCGGCTGAAGGATTGCGGCTTTGCCGTCGATGCGGTCAATACGCGCGCCAACGGCAAGCGCGGCGGCGCGCGCCACGTCATCTGGCTCGCAGTCAAGCCCGGTCGCTGACCGACCCCGGCAATAAAATGCATCTTTGTCAGCAAAGGCGACGGATGCGTGCGCAAGAGAGCTTGAGATTGGTGCGGTAATAATCGTATCCCATAGATCACGGATCGCGACGACGAGGAGGTCTCGCGGCCATTCATTGGCCGAGCCGCATGCGGAGGCATGACGCGCCGGCCCTCGATTGGATACGGGTATGCGCCTTTCAGACTGCCATAACTTCCACGATTTCCGCCGCCTCGCCAAGCAGCGCCTTCCGGGTCCGATCTTCAACTATATCGATGGCGCTGCGGATGACGAGGTGACTTACAGGCGCAATACCTCATCTTTCGAAACCTGCGATCTTCTGCCGAGCGTGCTGCGGGGCGTCAGCGATGTCGATATGTCGGTCACCGTCATGGGCCAGAAGCTCGCCATGCCGGTCTATTGCTCGCCGACGGCGTTGCAGCGGCTCTTCCATCACGAGGGCGAGCGTGCGGTCGCCCATGCGGCCGGCAAGTTTGGCACGATGTTCGGGGTTTCCTCGCTCGGCACGATCAGCCTGGAAGAGGCGCGCAAGATCAGCAGCGGGCCACAGGTCTATCAGTTCTACTTCCATCGGGATCGCGGCCTCAATCGTGAAATGATGGCGCGGGCTAAGCAGGCGGGCGTGCAGGTGATGATGCTGACCGTCGATAGCATCACCGGCGGCAATCGCGAGCGCGACAAGCGCACCGGATTTGCCATCCCGTTCAAGCTCAACCTGTCGGGCATGGCGCAGTTTGCCGTCAAACCGGCCTGGGCAATCAATTACTTCACACACGAGAAATTCCGCCTGCCGCAACTCGACAGCCATGTGGACATGGGCAGCGGCACCATGTCGATCAGCCGCTACTTTACCGAGATGCTCGACCCCGCCATGAACTGGGACGATGTCGCCGACATGGTGAAGACCTGGGGCGGGCAATTCTGCCTGAAGGGCATCAT
The DNA here is from genome assembly GCF_056396805.1 of Rhizobium sp. 05N49. Lineage (NCBI taxonomy): Bacteria > Pseudomonadati > Pseudomonadota > Alphaproteobacteria > Hyphomicrobiales > Rhizobiaceae > Rhizobium > Rhizobium sp. 05N49. The sequence continues at coordinate 55,598 of NZ_JBFTME010000004.1, read as the reverse complement.
GACGGTCGAGGATGCCAAGCGCGCTATCGATATCGGCTGCACCGGCATCGTGCTTTCCAACCACGGCGGCCGCCAGCTCGACGGTTCACGCAGCGGCTTCGACCAGCTGGCGGAAATCGTCAATGCCGTCGGCGACAGGATCGACGTCATGGTCGACGGCGGCATCCAGCGCGGCACGCATGTGCTCAAGGCACTCTCGCTCGGCGCCAAGGCGGTCGGGGTAGGGCGTTATTATCTCTTCCCGCTTGCAGCCGCCGGCCAAGCCGGGGTCGAGCGGGCGCTCCTGCAAATACGGACGGAAATCGAGCGTGGCATGAAGCTGATGGGCGCCGCTTCCGTCAGCGAGCTGTCGGCCGGCAACCTGCGTTTCCGCACCTCCTGAAACGGAGCACTGCGCCCGATATCACGGTGCGAACTTTATCAGGCTCCGACGATCTCACGGGGCGCAGGTGCACCGACATCCTGCCGGCGCTGGCGAATGATCGTTGACGCCTCACGGGGATCGGGCGGCAGCACGGCATTCTTCAAAGCGAATGAATATTCGTGCTGCGGATTGTCCAGCACGGTACGCGCGTCGCCGCTTTCGACGACCACGCCCTTGCGCATGATGATGACACGGTCGGCAATGTAATAGGCGGTCGCGAGATCATGAGTGATGTAGATGATCGATACCTTCAACGTATCGCGCAAATCGCGAAAGAGATTGACGATCGACATGCGCAGCGACGCATCCACCATGGAAACCGGCTCGTCGGCGACGATGAGCTTCGGTTCGGGAATGAGCGCGCGTGCCACCGCGATGCGCTGGAGCTGGCCACCGGATAATTCGTGCGAATAACGTCCTCGAACCTCCGCAATGGAGAGGCCAACCCGCTGCAGCGCCCTATCTGCCAAGGCCTCCCTTTCGGCGCGGCTCTTCGCACCCTTAAAGCGATGCGCCGTGGCATACAGATACTTGTCGATGCGCGTCAGCGGATTGAAGGCTTCGAAGGGATTCTGGAAAACCGGCTGAACCCTGGTCATGAAGGCTTCGCGGGCGCTACGGCTGCTGATATCGCCAATGTCGGCGCCGTCGAAGCGGATAGTGCCGCGATCTGCGGCCTCGCTGCCGAGGATCATCTTGGCGAGCGTGGATTTGCCGGAGCCGGATTCGCCGACGATCGTGAAAATCTCTGGCCTGTCAGCCGCAAGCGCAAAGCTCACGTCATCGACTGCCGTCATCCTGGCGCGTGAAAAGAAACCGCCGATAGGAAAGAACTTGCTGACATTTTCAAGCTGGAGAAGGTGTTCGCCACTCATTGGATCTTGTACTCCCCTGCCCTGAAACAGGCCACGCGCCCGCCGGTCGCGCTCGGCTGCATGACAGGAACCTCCTTCGAGCACCTGTCGATCGCAATCGGACACCGTGGATGGAAGCGACATCCCGACGGCGGGTTCGAGAGCGCCGGAGGTTTGCCCTGCAGGCTCTTCCGCGTCCTCGTATCGCCGATGCGTGGCAGGCTGCCGATCAGATGAGCCGTATAGGGATGTTGCGGATTGTCGAAGATCGCCTGCGTCGGCCCTTCTTCGGCGAGCCGCCCCGCATACATGATCGCAAGGCGATCGGTGATGGCAGCATGGACGGACATATCGTGGGTCACGAAGATGACCGAGGCTTGCATACGTGTCTGCACTTCCTTGATCAACGCAAGAACATCCTGCTGCACCAAAACGTCGAGCGCCGTCGTCGGCTCGTCGGCGATGATGAATTCCGGTTCGCAGACGGTCGCAAGCGCAATGGTCAGCCGCTGGCGCATGCCGCCGGAGAGTTGGTGCGGAAAGGCTTCAAGGACGTGCGGGTCGAGATGCAGGCGGGCAAGATGCGCCTCGACCCGCTGGCGGAAGGCTGCTTGATCCAGACCCATATGGCGGGAGGCGAAATCGTTGAAAGCATGCTTCACCCGCCGGACCGGGTTCAGCACATTCATGGAGCCCTGCATGATGTAGGAAAGATGTCGCCAGCGCGCAGCCCGCATCTTTTGCGGTTCGCCATAGACATCGATCGGCTTGCCATCGAAATTGAAATTGACCGTGCCGCCGACGACCCGCATCGGCGGGCGAATGGCGCCGGCAAGCGTCTTGATGAGTGAGGTCTTGCCACTCGAGGATTCTCCGGCAATGCCGTAGATTTCGTTCTTGCGTACAGTCAGGCTGATATCGTCGACGGCCCTGATCTCGCGCCGGACGCCGAAATAATCGTTGACGTAGTAGCATTTGAGCCCGTCGATCGTCAGCGCGTCCCGGGAGTTTTCCACGAGGGTCAAAGGTGCTTTCCTCAAAGAATTCTGCATCGTCTCAGGCTCCCATCCGGGCCAGGCGCGAGCGCGGATCGATATATTCATTGACCGACATGGCGAGCATGAAGAGGCCGAGGAAGAGGATGACCACGAATAGCATAGGGAAGGCCACCCACCACCAGATGCCGGCAACCATGGCCGAATGCGCATTGGCCCAGTAGATCATGCCACCGATCGTCGGCCGGTTGATGTCGGAAAAACCGAGAATGGAGAGCGTCACTTCTAGGCCGATCGCCCAGATCAGATTGTTCATCGTCGTGAAGAAGACGATCGGCATGACATAGGGAAGATGTTCGCGAACGAGGATTTGCGACGTGCGCATGCCCGAAAAGACGGCGTGCCGGGTAAATTCCCGTTGCCGTAGCGATAGCGCGACGGAGCGGATGAGCCGGCTGTCATGCGTCCAGCCGAGCAGGGCTGCGACGACCGCCAGCATCGACCATGTCATCTGGTCACGCAGGACAAAGACCAGAAGAAGCAGGATCGGGATGTTTGGCAATGCGCCCAGCGTATCGTTGATGCCCATGATGATCTGGTCGGTGCGGCCGCCGATGTAACCGGAAACGAGGCCGACGACGAGCGCGATGAGGCGGCTGATAACGGCGACGATAATGCCGAAGAGCAGCGTGTTGCGCAGCGACGCGCCGATCTGCCAGAAAACATCCTGGCCGCGCGAGGTCGTGCCGAACCAGAATTCGGCGGATGGCGGCATGTCGGGGATCACGACATAGATGGCGTTCTCGTCATAAGGCGAGAAGAAGGAAGAGACGATCAACCCGACAATGATCAGGATCAGGATCGTCCCGAGCAGGAATTCGCGGTTGTAACGAAGCAGGTCTCTGAGGATCTTGAACATCGCTATTATCCCAGTTTCACGCGCGGATCGATCAGCGGATAGATGATATCGATCACGAAGACGGCCGCAGCGACGGCAATGATGGCGATGGTCGTGACACCCAGGACCAGGCTGTAATCGCCGGAATAGATGCCCGAGATCAACAGCTTGCCGATGCCCGGATAGTTGAAGACGAACTCGACGATGACGGCACCGCCGAAGACATTGCCGAGGCTGAGCGCGAGACCCGTAACCTGCGGCAACATGGCGTTGCGGGCCACATAATACGAAAAGATACTGCTTGAGCGCACGCCACCGAGCTCGGCATAGACGACATGATCGTCAGTGATGATGTTGGAGACGAGCGAACGCATGGAGATGAACCAGCCGCCGATGCCGACGAGCACGAGCGTCAGCGCCGGCAGAATGCCGTGTTCGATAACCGAACTGATGAAGGCCCAGCTGAAAGCGGGCGTGAGATTGACCTGCGCGCCGCCACTGATCGGCAGGATCGGCCAGACGAAACCAAAGAGAATAACGAGGCTGAGGCCGATGATGTAGGTCGGGATCGGCTGCAGTGCCATGATGACGATACCGGCAAGCTTGAGCAGACGGCTGTTGCGGAAATAGCCGGCAAGCGCGCCGAGCAGGTTGCCGATGATCCATGCGATGATCGTGGCAAGCGTCAGAAGGCCTACGGTCCAGGGCAAGGCGCGCCCTATGACGGTCATGACCGGTGTCGGGAAAGACGACAGCGACGGACCAAAATCACCGGTCAGCACCCGTCCCCAGAAAGTGAAATACTGATCGATAAGCGGGCCACCGGTTCCATAGAGTTCCCGCAGCGATTCGCGCAGAATTTCAACCGATTGTGGATCGGTCGAGCCGAAACTTGTCAAAAGCGACACGGTCTGCTCCACCGGATCAACAGGCGAGAAATGCGCGATCAGGAATGCGAGCGTGATGCCGGTGACGACCACGAAAAGGAACTGCAGGAAACGTTTACCCGCATAGATCAGAAAGCCATTCATGGCATCCATCCTCCAGTAGCAGAAGGGGAGCGGCCGGCAATCGGCCACTCCCGTGTCGACGCGATCAGTTCTTCGGAGCGTCCGGATTGGCCTTCAGGCCGGTCACCATGTAACGAATGTTCGACCAGTTCGGACCCGAAGCGGAATAGGGGTTTTCAGCGCTCGGATAGTTCGTCCAGTAGGTCGTGTCGAACGGGGCGAACTTGTTGTAGGCCATCAGCGGAATCATCGGCATCTCTTCGACCGCGAGCTTCAGGAAATCCTGACCGACCTTGGTGACGTCGGGCGAGTCGAAGGCGATGGACCGGTTCTTCGCGATGATCTGATCGAGACGCGGATCCTGCCAGCGTTGCAGGTTGCGCGGCGGCTGGATCTGGCCGAGCGGCTTGATGAATTCCGAATGGTAGCTGTCCAGGAAAAAGGACAGATCCGGATGACCGCCCCAGGTCTCAATGCTCCAGTAGATTGCGGCTTCGTAATCGCCGGCACTAAGGCGCTGACCGTTGGTCGGACCGGCAACATCCACCTTTGTAGCGATGCCGTTCTGGCTCCATTGCTGGGCGATAACGGTGCCGGCACGCGCGAGTGTCGGAATGGCRTCGCCCTCGACCTGCAGGCGGATCGTGAACGGCGTGCCGTCAGGCTTCATCCATTGATTGCCGCTCTTCTTGAAACCGGCCTTCTGCAGGAGCTCGGTCGCAGCTTGAACATCCTGCTTCCACCAGCCGAAGCCGAAGGTACGCTGCAGCTGTTTCGGATCGGTCGGGATCTGGTCACCCCACTGACCACGCACCATGGTGGCGATCTGGGCGGAGATATTGGGATCATAGGGCTTGATCTTGCGGCTACCGGTATCGAGCTCGAAATTGGTGAGCCAGTCCTGCATCGGTGCGTAATAATCGTCCGGAGCCGAGCCGGTCGGCGGCGTGGCGAGAGCAGCCAGATTGGCGGCGCCGCGATAGGAGCCGAGGGCCACGGCGCGGATATCGATCAACAATGCCAGCGCCCAGCGCACATCCTTGTTATCGAAGGGCGGCTTCTTGGTGTTGAGCAGCACGGAAGGCAGGGTCGGATCGGGATGGGCGAAGGGGAAGCCCTTCAGCCAGGAGGCGACGCTCTTGCTGTCGCGCATCATCGCAAACATGCCCTCGGGTGCCATGTCGTTGATCACGTCGAGATTATGGTTGCGCTGCTCGATGACGCGGGCTTCCGGGTTGCCGGCGGCTCGATAGACGACATACTTCACCTGCGGCGGCTCCTTGGCAGCCATGCCGATCGAAGTGCGCTGCCAGTCGTCGCGCAGTTTCCAGATGGTCCAGTTGCCAGCCTTGTCATAGCTCTGCAGTACATAGGCGCTGAGCGAGACCGGCGGATTGTTTTTGAATGCCAAGGGATCGCCGGCCTTTTCGAAGACATGTTTCGGCATGATCCAGGCAGCGTTCCAGCGCACGGTAAACACCGTGTGGAAGCGCGAATTCGGCTTCTTGAGATGGAAGATCACCGTCTGCGGATCTGGGTTTTCCACGCTGGCAACGTTGACGGAAAAAGGCGCGCTCCAGGACATGCCGGGATGGTCGATCTGAGTCTTGACCGTATAGGCCACGTCGTCGCTGGTGAATTCGACACCGTCGCTCCAATAGATGCCCTTGCGCAGCTTCACGGTCATTTGCGTGAAATCGGCATTATAGGCCGGCGGCTCGGTAGCGAGCGCGTTCTGCCAGGCATCCGGACCACCCTCCGGATTGATGAACCAGAACGTATCGGTCGTCAGCTGCTGCAGGCCGTTGACATTGGCAGACCCGCCACCGCCCGGCGCCCAGACATTAAACCAGTCGGCATTCTGCTGCGGCGTGCCCTGGATGATCAGAGTTTCATTGCGCGGAATACCGGCAATGAAATCCTGCGCATAAGCAGGCAGAGTGGCTAGAGACAATAAGGCAATGGCTGCAAATCTTGGGAACTTCATCGGACGCTCCTCCTCCTTGGCCCGCAGAGGCGGGCGCTTCCCATAATCCGTTATCGATCGCGTTCCGGCGAAAGCGTCTTCATAGGGACCTGATAGTCCATATGGCTCCTCCAGACGACAAGCCTCGCCTCAACATTTATCGACAATTTTTAGCCGAACAGCAACAGGTAATTTTTTAAATGCCAAAAACTCTTGTAAATACCGGCATTTTTTATCGTCCGTTTAATCGTCATTTTTTATATTATTGACAAAATGGTCATTTCGCTTAGCTTTTGCGGCGAGCGCGGCGCCCTCCCAAGACAGCCGCAACTCATCACAACATTGGTCGGTTAGCCTTCGGGAGGAGGCAGAGGCTTGGCCGTTCAAGAGGAAAGACGATGACGAGTTCCTATGACGTGACCATCAACGTTCACGCCGGCAGGCCGACAGGGACCTATAAACCGCTGTGGAACTGGTTCGGCTATGACGAGCCGAACTACACCTATTCCCCCCATGGCAAGAAGCTTCTCAAGGAGCTGACAGAACTCAGCCCCGTCGCTCCGCGCATTCGTACCCACAATCTGTTGACGAGCGGCGACGGCAAGCCGGCCCTGAAATGGGGCTCGACCAATGCCTATACGGAGGATGCGAACGGCAATCCCGTCTATGACTGGACGATCATCGACCAGATCTTCGACGCCTATGTCGAGGCCGGCAACATTCCGCTGATCCAGATCGGCTTCACGCCGGAGGCGCTTTCTGATTTCGACGGTCCCTACAAGCATCATTGGGAGCCGGCGGATAAATACGCAACGATCACCACCGGCTGGACCGCGCCGCCGAAGGACCTGAAAAAATGGGGAGACCTCATTGAGGCCTGGGCGCGGCATCTCGCCGATCGCTACGGCGAAGATGTCGTCTCCTCCTGGCCCTGGGAAGTCTGGAATGAACCCGACGGCCATTACTGGACGGGTACGATTCCGGAATTCTGCGCCATGTATGATGCGAGCGCACGTGCCGTAAAACGCGCCCTGCCGAAAGCACGCGTCGGCGGCCCGCACACGTGCGGCGGCTTCGCCAATGAGAAGGCGCAAACTTTCCTGCGCGCCTTTTTGCGCCATGTTGTCGAGAACAAGCCGCCGATCGATTTCATCGCCTTCCACGCCAAGGGCAACCCGGTCATCTTCGACGGCCATGTGCGCATGGGTCTGCACAAGCAGCTGCGCGACATCGAAACTAATCTCGCCATTATCAACGAATTCCCCGAGCTTCGGCATCTGCCCGTCGTCATCGGCGAATCCGACCCGGAAGGCTGTGCGGCCTGCTCGGCCCGCGTCCACCCGCAGAACGGCTACCGCAACGGACCGCTCTACGGCGTCTATGTCGTCGAGAGCATGATCCGCACTTATGAGCTGTCGCGCCGAGCAAATATCGAGATCGAAGGTGCGGTGACCTGGGCCTTCCTTTTTGACGACCAGCCCTATTTCGACGGCTTCCGGGATCTCGCCACCAACGGCGTCGACAAGGCGGTGCTGAACGGCTTCCGGATGCTCGGCAAGCTTGGCGGCGAGTGGCTGGAATCCGAAAGCGATTATCGCCGCGATATCGAGGATATCATGAGTCACGGCGTTCGCGACAAGCCCGACGTCAACGTCGTTGCGACCCGCGACGACAAGGGCGTCTCCGTTCTCGTCTGGCACTATCATGATGACGACGAGGCGGGCCCCGCTGCCGATATCAGCCTGGCGATTGACGGCTGGGGCAATCGTCCGGCCGCGCTCAAGCATTTCCGCATGGACGAGCAGCATTCCAACTCCTTCCGCATCTGGAAGGAAATGGGCAAACCGCAGGATATCGCGGGCGCCGATTACGCCAGGCTCGAGGCCTCGGGAAAGCTCGCCGAGATCGACGACAAGGCGTCTGTTTCGGTTCGCGACGGCAAGATCAATCTCACCTTCTCCCTGCCGCGTCAGGGCGTTTCTCTCCTGCGCCTGGACTGGTGAGACGGCGGGAAAAGTGGGAGCGCAACCCTCCAAGTTGCGCTCCGTAACCACCTCAGAGCAATCCGGCGCGCGGTCATCGTCACGTCATTGACCGCGTGTCGCTTCACTGCGCCACAATTGGCGCCGTCGAGACCACCCCGCGCAGCACCGCGGGCAACGACGAGCCGCCTGTCCCCGAGACCGCGACGCTCCAACATTCCACAGCCCTTCGCCATCAAGAGACTCATTCACCACAAACAGGTTTACAGCCAATAACTGACATGTTAGTCATACCGTACTGACATGAAGGAGACATATTGATGACGGGGTTTGGTTTGTCGGTCGCATTGGCGACGCCTTTTGACCGCAGCGGCGCCATCGCCGCCGAGGTCATGCTCGCCCAGGCAAAGCGAAGCCTTGATTCGGGCTGCGCCAGCGTCACTCTGTTCGGAACAACAGGCGAAGGCGCATCGATCGGCAGCCAGGAACGCGAACGGATCCTCGACGCATTTATTGCCGCCGGCGTTCAGCCCGGGCAGATCGTCGTCGGTGTGCTCGTCGATGCGGCGGAGGATGCGGCACAGCAGATGTCACAGGCCCTGTCGAAGGGCGTGCGCAGTATCCTTCTCGCCCCGCCCTCCTATTTCAAGAACGTCAGCGATGATGGTATCTTTGCCTGGTTTGCCGATGTGTTTGCGCGTGTCGGCGACGCAGCGCGTGATGTACTGGCCTACAATATTCCCTCGGTCACGATGGTCGCGTTGAGCATCGACCTGATCAGCCGGTTGCGAAAGGCCTTCCCCTCCATCGTCACCGGCGTCAAGGACTCCTCCGGCGACTGGCCCTACACCGAGACCCTGCTGCGCCAGCATGGCGACCTGATCATCCTGATCGGCGACGAGCGGCACCTCGCCAAGGGTGTGCGCATGGGAGGTCAGGGGGCGATTTCGGGCATGGCCAATTTTGCGCCGCACGAAGTCCGCGCCATGGCCGTCGACGGCAATGACGATCCGCGCGTCGAACAGTTCGTTGGCGAACTTCTCAAGCATCCCGTGACGCCGGCTGTGAAAGTCATGGTGGCAAAAATGACTGGCGACGATAGATGGCTTGCGGTTCGCCCTCCTTTGACGTCAATCTCCGCCGATGGCAGACGCGAGCTTGCCCTTGCCTTTGACGGACTTTTTCGCACAAAGGCAGCATAGCGGTCATGTACGAGGAGAGCCCGATGGATGGAGCGGACGAGCAGCCGACGCTGAGAGAGAAAGCTTATGAAAGCTTTACCAGGCATCTGCTGGCGCGTGACGTCCGTCCCGGGCAATTCGTCTCGCAGCGCAGGCTTGTCGAACTGACCGGCCTGACGCTCGGAGCTATTCGCGAACTTATACCGCGGCTAGAAGCCGAGGGCCTGATCAAGACGGTGCCGCAGCGCGGGCTTCAGATTGCCCATATCGACCTGAACCTCATTCGCGAAGCCTTCCAGCTCCGGCTTTTTCTCGAAAAGGAAGCCGTCGGGATCTTCACAGAGACGGCAAGCGACGCGGCGATCGCGGCACTCCTGAATCAGCATCGTGAGATCGTCGCGGCAATCGAGGCCGGCAATCATTCCCATGAACTGGAGATCCATGCCCAGGCTGTCGACTGGGGCATGCATGACGCCTTCATCGATGCGCTAGGCAACACGATCATTTCCAACGCCTACCGCGTCAACTCCATCAAGATGCGCCTGATCAGCCAGGAACGCTTCCGCATCGACGGGCGCGTCGGCCCCGTCATGGGTGAGCATCTTCGCGTACTGGAGGCCATTGAGCAAAGGAATGCGCAAGGGGCGATCGATGCGCTTGCCGCACATATCAATCACGCGCGAAGTCGCGCGCTGAGAATTTAGACTGACGCCTGCGGTGAGGAGATCGCAGGCCACACAAGAGGAGGAGAGCAGCATGTCATCATCATTCATTCGTCCGACGCGCCGAAACTTTCTGGCCGGTTCAGCAGCCGTCGGCGCTGCCGGGCTTCTCGGCATCAGGCCTGCTTCGGCGGCCGTCGACTGGAAGCGCTTTGCCGGAACGACGCTCGAGGTCAATCTCGTCAAGAGCCCGCGTAGCGAGACGATCCTCAAATATCTGAGCGAGTTCGAAGCGCTGACCGGCATCAAGGTCAATGCCGAGGCAACACCGGAGCAGCAGCAGCGCCAGAAGACGACGATCGAACTCAGCTCCGGCAAGCCCAGCTTCGACGTCGTGCACCTCAGCTATCACGTCCAGAAGCGCCAGTTCGAAAAGGGCGGCTGGCTTGCCGACATCAGCGGCTTCATCAAGGATCCGTCGCTGACCGACCCATCTCTGGTCGAAAGCGACTTTGCAGAAGCCGGCCTGCAGTTTGCCAAGGACTCGCAAGGCGTGCTGCGCTCGCTTCCCTTCTCGGTGGACTACTGGATCGTCTACTGGAACAAGGAACTGTTCGAGAAGAAGGGCCTGTCCTATCCGTCGACATTCGATGAGATGGCTAGTGCCGCTGAAGCCCTGACCGATAAGTCCTCCAATACCTACGGCTTCGTGGCTCGTGGCCTCAAGAATGCCAACGTTCCGGTTTGGACCACCCTGCTGCTCGGCTATGGCTCGACGCCGCTCGGCCCGGATGGAAAGCTGCGCACCACCTCTGACGAAGCCGTCGAGGCGGCCAAGATGTATCAGCGTCTGATGACGAAGTCTGCGCCTGTTGGCGTATCCGGCTTCAACTGGGCGGAGGCACAGTCTGCCTTCCTGCAGGGCAAGGTCGGCATGTGGCTCGATGGCGTCGGCTTCGCGCCGCCGATCGAGAATCCGGAAAAGTCCCGCGTCGTCGGCAAGGTCGGCTACGGCATCATGCCGAAGGGACCAAAGGCACAGGCGGCCGCAACGACCGGTGACGGCATCGGCGTCACCGCCGCCAGCAAGAATAAGGAAGCGGCCTATCTCTTCTGCCAGTGGGTCATTTCCCACGACATGGGCGCGCGCCTTCTGCAGGCGGGTGCCGGCGTTCCCTTCCGCAATTCGATTCTCGAAGACGCCAAGGTTCGCGAGGGCGTCACCATGCCGAGCACCTGGGTCGATGCCGTTGCGGGCTCGGCAAAGGTCTCGCAGCTCGCGCTGCCGGTCATCATTCCGGTCACCGAGTTCCGCGACATCTATGGCGTCGGCTTGACCAACATGATCGGCGGCGCCGATCCGGCAGCGGAACTGAAGAGCGCCACGGCGCAGTTCGAACCGGTACTGGCCCGAAGCGAGGGATAATGGCATCCGTGAGCATGGACACCACGCGATCGAATAGCGTCGCAAACGGGAGGAGCAAGCCAGGTCGGCTTGCTCCGAACTACTGGCCCTTCGTTGTCCCGGCGCTGCTCGTCATCGCCGCGGTCATCGTGTTTCCTTGGGTGTTTACGCTCTGGATGAGCGTGAACAGCTGGACCTTGGGCCAGCCGGTGGTTTTTGCCGGTCTGGACAATTACACCCGGCTGCTGGTGGACATGCGCTTCTGGGAATCGCTTTGGCACACGGCGCTCTACACGCTGCTTGCCGTCGTCGCCCCTCTCATCCTGGGCACGCTCGCCGCCCTGATTTTCGACGCACAGTTTCCGTTCCGCGGATTGCTGCGGGGCGTTTTCGTCATGCCGATGATGGCGACACCGGTCGCCATAGCGCTCGTCTGGACGATGATGTTCCATCCGCAGCTCGGCGTGCTCAATTACCTGCTGTCGCTCGTGGGCATCGGGCCGCAGGAATGGATCTACAACCAGAACAGCGTCATTCCCTCGCTCGTGCTGGTCGAGACCTGGCAATGGACACCGCTGATCATGCTGATCGTTCTCGGGGGCCTGGCGGCCGTTCCGCGCGAACCCTATGAGAGTGCCGAAATCGACGGCGCCAACGCCTGGCAGAAGTTCCGCTACCTGACCCTGCCGATGATCGCACCCTTCCTGATGATCGGCGTGATGATCAGAAGCATCGATGCTGTCAAGAGCTTCGATATCATCTATGCGATGACACAGGGCGGGCCAGGCACCGCATCGGAGACGATCAACATCTATCTCTATAATACGGCCTTCTCCTACTATGACATCGGCTACGGGTCGGCGATGGCGGTCGTCTTCTTCATCATGATTGTCGCGCTTTCCTTCGTCCTGATGATGATCCGGCAGCGCGCCAACTGGTCCGACACGGAGACACGCTGATGAAACGCAAGACGATCGATCGTATCGGGCTGCTGTTTGTCGCCCTCGTCATGGTCTCCCCGGTCATCCTCTTCTTCCTCTGGATGATTTCGCTGTCGCTGAAATATGAAATCGACAACGGCGCCTATCCGCCGATCTTCATTCCCGAGCGTTTCGCCTGGTCGAATTACATGAAGGTCTTCGAGGAGAATAATTTCTTCCTCTATTTCTGGAATTCGATCCTCGTAACCGGCGGCGCAACCTTGCTCGCGCTGCTGATCGGCGTACCCGCCGGCTACGGCATCGCGCGGCTCAAGGCGGAGCGTTCCGCCATGGTCATCATGATCGCCCGCATGACGCCAGGCCTGTCCTTCCTCATTCCGCTGTTCCTGCTGTTCCAGTGGCTGAACCTTCTCGGCACGCTCTGGCCGCAGATCATCATCCATCTGGTGGTAACGGTGCCGATCGTCGTCTGGATCATGATCGGCTATTTCGAAACGACGCCGATGGAGCTTGAAGAGGCGGCCAGCATCGACGGTGCGACCTCCTGGCAGGTCTTCCGTCTGGTGGCGCTGCCGATCGCCAAGCCCGGCATCGTCGTGGCTTTCATCCTCTCGGTCATCTTCTCCTGGAACAACTTCGTCTTCGGCATCGTGCTTGCCAGCCGCGAGACCAGAACCCTGCCTGTGGCCGTCTATAACATGCTCTCGTTCGAGCAGGTCAGTTGGGGGCCGCTTGCTGCAGCCGCACTCATCGTAACCCTGCCCGTGCTGGTACTCACCATGTTTGCGCAAAAGCAGATCGTTGCGGGCCTGACGGCTGGTGCCGTCAAGGGCGGCTGACCCAGGCATTCATAGGACCATCAACATGGCAAATGTGAATATTCGAAACGTCCAGAAACGCTTTGGTGCCGTCAATGTCATCAGGGACATCAGCGTTGATATCGCCGACGGAGAATTCGTTGTGCTCGTCGGTCCGTCCGGCTGCGGCAAATCCACCCTGCTGCGCATGATTGCCGGCCTGGAGGAAATGAGCGACGGCGAAATCCGGATCGGTGCTCGTGACGTCAGCAACCTGAGGGCCCGCGACCGCGATATCGCAATGGTCTTCCAGAACTATGCGCTCTATCCGCATATGAGCGTCGCCGACAATATGGGCTTTGCTCTGAAGCTGAAAAAGGCTGATACGTCGGAGATTTCCGAACGGGTCACTAAGGCGGCTAACATCCTTGGCCTTGAAAAGCTGCTCGACCGTTATCCCAAACAGCTCTCAGGGGGCCAGCGTCAGCGTGTCGCCATGGGCCGCGCATTGGTGCGCGATCCGCAAGTCTTCTTGTTCGACGAGCCGCTTTCCAATCTCGATGCGAAGTTGCGCGTGCAGATGCGCGCCGAAATCAAATCGCTGCATCAGCGTATCAAGACGACGACGATCTATGTCACCCACGACCAGATCGAGGCGATGACGATGGCTGACAAGATCGTTGTTCTGCATGATGGCGTCATCGAGCAGGTCGGCGCTCCCCTGGAACTCTATGACCGCCCCGCCAATCTTTTCGTCGCCGGCTTTATCGGCTCGCCCTCGATGAATTTCATCGACGGCAGGATTGAAGAAGGTGTCTTCCGCACCGAAATGGGCCTCATCTTGCCACTGCCGGAAAACATCAAGAGCGCACCACCCGCTGGTCAGCTCGTCTACGGTATCCGTCCCGAACATATTCGCGCCAGCCAAGGCGGCATTGGCGGCCGTGCCGAAATCGTCGAGGGAACGGGATCGGAAATCTTCGCCAAGCTGGATTGCAATGGCGAACAGATTTCCTGCCTCTTCCGTGAACGGCTGGCAATCGCGTACGGCGACACAGTTTCGATCGCGATCGATCCGGCAAGTGTCCATCTCTTCGACAAGTCAACTGGCCGACGCATTTGACCCCGACCTTCTCCGATGCGGGCAGCAAGCCGCGCCACGTGCTCTGCGTCGGTGCTGCCGTGCTCGATACACTGTTTCGTGTCCGCACGATCCCGCAGACGCCGGGTAAGGTTCTGCCCTATGAAATGCTGCAAGTGGCCGAGGGCATGGCTTCCAGTGCGGCCTATGCGATCGTGCGCCTCGGTGGTCTTGCAAGCCTGTGGGGCGCCGTCGGCGACGATCCGGCCGGCCAGCAGATCCTGTCAGAGCTCGAACAAGCGGGAATTGATGTCGGCGGCAGCGCCCGGGTTGCCGGCGCCCGTTCGGCCGTTTCGACGATCCTCATCGACGACGATGGCGAAAGGCTGATCGTTCCCTTCTACGATCCGCGACTGCACGAACACGTTAGGGAGGTCACGGCCGACGATCTCGCGGCGTTCAATGCCGTCATGGTGGATGTGCGCTGGCCCGCTCTTGCCCTGAAGGTCCTGCAAGCAGCAAGGGCAGCCGGAAAGCCCGCAATCCTGGATGGCGATGTCGCTGCGCCTCGCATCATCGACATGCTGGCGAAACATGCCGACCACATCATCTTTTCAGAGCCGGCAGCCGGTAGCCTTTCGCAGATCGACGATCCGGCCGGCATGGTACCGCATCTCAAGACGCAATATCCGCAGGCCTTGATCGTGGTCACCGCCGGGGAGCGCGGCAGCTATTGGTGGAACGAAGAAACAGCTGACGTCGCACATGTGCCTGCATTTCGGGTCAAGACGGTCGACACACTGGCGGCCGGGGATATTTTCCATGGCGCCTATGCGTTGGCGGTCACGGAGGGATTGACGACAAATGCGGCCATCCGGATGGCCTCTGCCGCCGCAGCGTTGAAATGCAGCACCTTTGGCGGGCGGCTCGGCGCACCGCAGCGTGCCGAGGTTTCGGCTTTGCTGGGGGAAGGCGATCGCACGCCAACGGCGGCAGCCGATATGATTGCCGGCCAATCCATCTAGGACCTCAGTTTTCGCTTACATAGGCCAGGTAGCGCTTCTTGCTCGGCTGCAGGTGATCGACACAGAGCTGCGCCAGGACCCAGTTGTCCCTGCCTTTCAGCATCTCGATCATCAGCCGATGATGTTCGTGTGAGATCTGCAGCGATTCCTTGCTGGACATGGAATTGGCGCGCACCGGCAGGCTGAGGCGCATATAGAGTTCGATCGACTGGACGAGATGGGAATTGCCACAGGCCCCGAAGAGCGTCAGGTGGAACCGGTCGTTCGTCTCGTGCACGCCGCGCAGATAGCCGGATTCCACATGCCGGCCGTGCTCTTCATGCAGGACCGTCAGTTCAGCGATCAGCTCGTCGGGTGCCGGCAATGGAATCCAGAGCGCGGCCTGCCGCTGCAGCAGCTCGCGCACGTCATAGATCTCCTGCACCTGTCGAGGGGTCAGCGAACGGACAGTGGCACCCTTATTGCGCTCGCGCACGACAATGCCCATCGCCTCCAATTGGACAATCGCCTGGCGGGCGAAATGGCGGGTGACATGGAAGCGCGCCAGCAGCGTGTCTTCGGTCAGCCGCGTGCCTGGCGCCAGCCGTCCGAAGATGATGTCTTCCTCAAGGGCGCGCGCGATGCTCAGGTCGTCGTGTTCGATCTCGCCTTCACTGATATCGTCAAGCATCTGCATCCATAATCCTCCGGCGGCTGGCCATCTTATCGCGGTTTGCCTCGAGCGTCGAACCGGCTCAGCCGATAGATATCTTCAACCAGCGCCAGCGTCTTCATGTTATCGTCGGGAACAGTCTCCATCGCCGCACGCCCCTCCAGCCCGTCGAGGAAATGCGCGATCGTTGCATCATAGGCGCCCTGATAGACCGCATCCGCATCAAATTCCTCCAGGCGCTGGATTTGCCCCTTCGCCGAAAGACTGATGCCGTCCAGTTCCAGCGTCGCCTGTGTACCAAAAACCCGCAGATGGTCACGCGGCGCCGGCGGAGCGCCATACACCGCGAGATTGGCGTTTACAGTGACCATCACCCCGTCGTCCAGACGGCGCAGGACGACGGACGCAACATCTTCGGCGACAATGTCGTCATTGCTGCGCTCGAGATGTGCGGCAACAACCTCCATCTCGCCGAACAGGTAGCGCAGCGTATCCAGGTGATGGATCATCACCTCCATGACAAGAAGGCGTTCCTGTGTGCGGAAAAACGGCTGGCGGACGAGCGCCGGCCTTCTGCCCTCACCGTCTGCAATCATCCCACTCGACAGGAATTCGAATTGGACCTGCCTGACGGCGCCCGCGATGCCCTCCTCCAGCCATGCCTTCAGCCGGCGATAGTAAGCGCGAAACCGCCAGTTTTCATGCACCATCAACCGGATCGACGGCGGCAAACCGGCGACGAGAGCAGCGGCCTGATCGTAGTTGGGCGCGAGCGGCTTCTGGCAGATGATATCGAGGCCCCTTGCCGCGGCAAGCCGCACAAGCGCAACATGGGCCTCGCGCGGCGCGCAGATATCGACCGCATCGAGCGCTTCATTCGCCAGCATCGCCTCGGCAGTCGCGTAAGCGCGTGGAATGCCAAAGTGCTGGCTTTTGGCCTCGCGCGCCTCGGTGGAGGGATCGGCGATCGCGACGATCTCGGCGCGCGCCGACTGTTTTGCCCATGCCGGCAGATGATATTCACTCACCCAGCCGGCGCCAATAATCCCTACACGCCTTCGCCTGATCTCTTCCATAAATCACCGCACCCTATTTTATCGATAATCTAAGCGCCGCCGGCCGGAAAGCCAATGCGTAATGCAGATAAAAAACGGAAAATATCGTGAATTATATTGAGTTTTCTTTATAAAAATCGCCGACCAAGCCAATTCGCATGCGTGTCGCCATATCTTATTTATTGACAATCCTGCATATCCCACTAGGCTTGAGATCAATTTAAGGGACGAGGGAGGAACAATGTCGAGCGGTCTTCGTCGCAAGCTGACGAGTTACGGCGATCAGGGTTTTTCCCTTTTCCTCCGAAAGGCCTTTATCAAGGCGATGGGCTATTCGGACGATGCCCTCGATCGCCCGATCGTGGGGATTGCCAATACCTACAGCGATTTCAACCCCTGCCACGGCAATGTCCCGCAGCTGATCGAAGCGGCCAAGCGCGGCGTCATGCTGGCCGGCGCCATGCCGATGGTCTTCCCGACAATTTCCATCCACGAGAGCTTTGCCTCGCCGACCTCGATGTATTTGCGCAATCTGATGGCGATGGAAACCGAGGAGATGATCCGCGCTCAGCCGATGGATGCAGTGATCCTGATCGGCGGCTGCGACAAGACCCTGCCGGCGCAGATCATGGCCGCCGCCAGCAGCGAGATCCCGGCAATCTTCCTGCCGACAGGGCCGATGGCCGTCGGCCATCACAAGGGCGAAAGGCTCGGCGCCTGCACCGATTGCCGCCGTTTCTGGGGCCGCTTCCGCGCAGGCGAAATCGACGAGGCGGAGATTACCGATGTCAATAACAAGCTCGCAAGCTCGATCGGCACCTGCACGGTCATGGGAACGGCGAGCACCATGGCCAACCTGACCGAGGTGATGGGTCTCTGCCTGCCGCGGGCGGGGTCGGCACCCGCGGCCGAATCCGAGCGGGTACGGCTTGCCGAAGAGACGGGCCGCGTCGCCGCCGCGCTTGCAGCCAACCCGGACGCGCCGACTGTCCGCGATATCCTGACCCCAGCGGCCATCCGCAACGGTCTTGTCGCCCTGCAGGCGATGGGCGGCTCGACCAATGCCGTCGTCCACCTTGCCGCCATTACCGGGCGGCTGGGCATTCGCCTCGACATGGCCGAGCTCGACAGGCTGGGCAAGGTCATACCACTTCTCGTCGATCTGCAGCCTTCCGGCCAGCACTATATGGAACAGTTCCACGAGGCCGGCGGTGTGCAGACGCTGCTGAAAGCCGTTCGTCACGAGATCGACGGCAGCCAGCAGACGGTCTACGGAAAGACCATTGGCGAGGTGATCGACGCCGCCCCCGACGAGCCTGGGCAGACAATCATTCGTACCGTCGAAAAGCCGCTGAAGCCGATCGGCACCATTGCCGTACTCCATGGCAATCTCGCGCCTCGCGGCGCAGTCATCAAACAATCTGCCGCATCGAAGGATCTGCTGCAACACGAGGGGCGAGCGGTCTTGTTCGATTCCGTCGAGGACATGACCCTGCGGATCGACAGCGACGACCTTGACGTCAGTGCCGACGATATTCTTGTTCTGCGCAATGCCGGTCCGAAGGGCGCGCCCGGCATGCCCGAAGCCGGATACCTGCCGATCCCGCGCAAGCTCGCCCGGCAAGGCGTCAAGGACATGGTGCGGATCTCCGATGCCCGCATGAGCGGTACCGCCTTCGGGACCATCGTACTCCACATCGCCCCCGAGGCTGCCGCCGGCGGACCCTTGGCGATCGTCAAAACGGGTGACCGCATCCGGCTCGACGTCAAGGAGAGACGCATTGACCTTTCCATCGACCAGGCCGAATTCGACCGGCGGATGGCGGAACTCGGAGAGATATCGGCTGCTGAGCCCGTGCGCGGTTATGCGAAACTCTACCATACGCGCGTGTTGCAGGCCGATGAAGGCGTCGATTTCGACTTCCTCCAGCATGAGGAACTGGATCGGAAATGAGCCAGCCGGACAGTGAAGCGCCATTCTGCCTGCCACGTCTGCCATTGACCCGTCTTCCGAACAAGCCACTGCCTCAGGGCACGATCGACACGCATTTCCATGTCTTCCGGTCGGACGCACCCCTCAACACGCCGCGCAGCTATACGCCAGAGATCGCGACGACGGCCGACTGGATCGCCTTTGCCGACCGGCTCGGTATCGGCAGGGGCATTCTCGTGCAGCCGAGCGTCTACGGCCTCGACAACCGGGTGCTTGCCGAGGCGCTGACTGCCTTTCCAAAACGCCTTCGTGGCATTGTCGTCATCGATCCCGAGACGAGTGCCGAAGAGATCGCCCGCCTCGACGGGCTTGGCGTCCGCGGTGTGCGCATCAACACCCGCAACAAGGGCGGCCTGCCGCTGGCAGCCGCCGAAAAGCTTGCTGCGGCCGTCCGTGAGTTCGGCTGGTCGCTGCAGTTTCAGATCAATCCGGACCAGATCGATGATCTCGCCGGGCGGTTGCCGCCTCTCGGTGTCCGCTTCGTCATCGATCATCTGGGCTTCATACCGCTCACCGTCAGCGCATGGCGCCAGCATCTTCCGGCGCTGCAGCGGCTAGCCGATCATGTCGGCGGATATATCAAGCTCACGGCGCCCTATCGGCTGACGCGTGACCGCGGCTATCCCGGCTTTGCCGAAGTGGTCCGCGCGCTTGCGGCCAGCCATCCGGAAAAACTGCTCTGGGGCAGCGATTGGCCGCACACCGAACTCTGGAGCGATATGCCAGATGATGCCGACCTGATCGATGGAATGCAGGATGCAATCGGCGACCCCGCGCTTGCCCGTAAAATCTTCATCGAGAATGCCGAAGCGCTATTCTTTGAGCGCTGAGCGCAAAGCGCCTTGACGATCGCCAGTGGCATCTATGTCATTGTTGTCACTCGCTTTGTCAGTCAATTGCGAGTCGGCGGATACCATCATCCCGGTTCGGAGGAAATGTGAGCAAGAGCTATGACTTCATCATTGCTGGTGGCGGATCCGCGGCCTCGGTTGCAGCTATGCGGCTGGTGCGGGATTTTGGATTTTCGGTGCTCATCATCGAACGCGGGCCCCGCGATACGGCGAGGCTTATGTCCTTTCCTGCCGGTTACATGAAATACCTTGCCCGCGACGATTTCCTCGAGATGCACCACACGGTGGCGCAGCCGCAACTCGGCGGCCGTGGCCCGATCGTGCCGGTCGCAAAAGCGCTTGGTGGCGGCAGCGCGGTCAATGCCATGGTGTATATGCGCGGCCAGAAGGAGGACTATGACAGTTGGGCCGCCTATCTCGGCAACGGGGCAGAGTGGTCCTATACGGATATGCTGCCGCATTTTAAAGGCATCGAAGCAAACAGCCGTTTCAATAACGAATTCCACGGCATTTCCGGCAATCTGCGCGTCTCCGAGCCGCGCCATATCTCGGATACGACCGAGGATTTCATCCTTGCGGCCCAGGGGCTCGGCCATCCCTACAATCCCGATTTCAACGGCGTCAGGCAGAATGGCGTCGGTATCATGCAACATACCTTCGCCAAATGGGGCCGGCGCACGGAACGCTCGGATGCGAAGAAAGCCTTCCTCGATCCGCTCTCGGGCGACAGCAGGCTGGAGATCATCACCGAAGCCCGCGTCGATCGCCTGATCATCAGGAACGGTCGCGCCGTCGGCGTCTCCTATACGCGGGCTGGCCAGACGCATGAGACCACGGCCGAACGCGAAGTGCTCGTCGCGTCGGGAACCTATAACAGCGCCAAGCTGCTGATGCTCTCGGGCATCGGGCCTGCCGACCACCTGCGCGAACACGGCATCGAGGTGGTAGCGGACCTTCCAGGTGTCGGTGCCAATCTGCAGGATCATCATGAGGTTCCCGTCATCGCCACCACGAAAGACAAATCAGGCTATTTCGGCGAGGACAAGGGCTGGCCGATGATCCGCAACGGGCTTCAGTATCTGCTCTTCGATTCCGGGCCGGTGACGACGACAGGCATCGAGTCCTGCCTCTTCTACGATCCCGATGGCGGTGAGCGGCCGACGATCCAGCTCTATTGCGCGCCGATCGTCTACCTCGACCGTGATGTCTCCTCCGCCAAGCCGACCTGGGGCGTGACCTTCACCTCCTGCCTGCTTCGCCCGAAGGCGCGCGGCAGCGTAAAGCTGCGCTCCGCAAACCCGGCCGAGCAGCCGCTCGTCGACTGCAATTTCTTCGGCGACCCCGATGACCTGCGCCTCACCCTGGCGTCTCTGAAAACGGCGCGACGGCTTCTGGAAACCGAGCCTTTCCGTTCGAAGATCGCCATGGAAATCCTGCCCGGCAAGGCGCTGCAGGATGAGGAGGCACTCACGAAATTCGCCGGCCAGACGGTCAAGACCAACTATCATCCCTCCGGCAGCCTGCGCATGGGACCGGATAACGATCCGATGGCAGTGGTCGATGGCACGCTCAAGGTTCGGGGGGTCGATGGCCTGCGGGTGATCGATTGTTCGATCATTCCCTTCATTCCCTCGGGCAACACGAACGCGCCAGCCATGGCGATCGGCTCCAAGGCGGCCGACATGATCGGCCGGCGACATCGATAAAACGCCGCGATTATTGAATGCCGCTCATTTTGACGCTATATAGTGTCAGTAATACTGGCATGGAGATGGATCATGGGCTTGGCACAATATGCAGATGACGGGCTGTTTGCCCCGCGCAAGATCGCCGATGCCTTTCGCACGACGAGCGAGGAAATTGCCCGCACGGCAGGTCTCGGCAAGGATGCGATCCAGCGCAAGGACCGCCTGCGCTCTGACAAGACGCAACGACGCCTGCGCGAGATGATCGAGGTCGTCAACAAGGTCGAGCCCCGCTTCGGCTCGGCGCTGATGGCCTATGCCTGGTATCGTTCCGAGCCCCTGTCAGGCTTTTCCGGCCAGACGGCTATGCAGCTCGTTCGCGACGGGCGGGCGGAGGAAGTCCTCGACTATATCGATGCGATTGATGCCGGTATCCACGCCTGATCCCGGCCGATGCGCTACGAAGGAAAGCTATATCGCGCACTGAACCCGATCTATGCACGCCAGCCGCTCTCCGGCCGGGGCGCAGAACTTTATGGCGGCCGCTTCAACCCCAAGGGAACGCCAGCGATTTATACCTCGCTCTCTGTGCTGACGGCACTGCGTGAGGCCAATCAGGTCGGCAGCCTGCAGCCGACGACACTCGTCTCCTACGAGGCCGATATCGAACGGATCTTCGACACGAGGGACGCGACCGCCCTTCAAGAGCTCGGTATCGATGCTGCAGCGCTCGCCACAGCAAGCTGGCGCGACGAGATGAAGGCCAAGGGCGAAGCAAGGACGCAAATGCTTGCGCGCGAACTCCTGTCCAACGGCTATCATGGGCTTCTGGTCAGAAGCTTTGCGCCGGCGGCGAGAGCAGACGACCTCAATCTCGTGCTGTGGCAATGGAGCGATAAAGCTCCTTGCCGCCTGACCTTGATCGACGACGAAGGCAGGCTGTCCTAACCGATTGGTGTGATCGGCGCCGACTTTAAACCGGCGCCGATTGCCTTACGGCCTCTCAGGCCGCGCGGACCTTGTTCGGTCGCGCCCATTCGGGCAGCCAGTCGCCATGAGCGGCAAGCAGCTCGTCCACCAGCGACCAGATCTGGTCGAGATCAAGTTCGGCGGCCGTATGCGGGTCCATCATCGCGGCATGATAGATATGCTCCGGATTTTCCGTCATCAGCGCCTGGACCGTCAGTTCCTGGACATTGATATTGGTGCGGATCAGCGCCGTCAGCTGCGGCGGCAGGTCGCCGATAAAGGTCGGCTGGATCCCGGAGGCATCGACCAGGCAGGGCACTTCGGCCGCGCAATTGGACGGCAGCGACGTGATGCAGCCATTGTTGCGCACATTGCCGTAGATAACAGAGGGCTCACCCGTCCAGACCGAATTGATGATCGAGGAAGCATATTCCTTCGATTCCTTTACCTCGATCTTGTCGGCCGAACGATAGGCTTCCGCCTGCCCCTTCCAGCGGGCGATCTGCTCGATGCAGCGCTTCGGATATTCGTCGAGCGGAATGCCGAATTTCTCGATCAGATCCTCACGGCCTTCCTTGATGAAGTAAGGCGTGTATTCGGCAAAATGCTCCGAGCTTTCGGTGACGAAATAGCCGAGCCGCGTCAGCATCTCGTAGCGCACCTTGTTGGGGCAGCGCGGGTTCCAGCCGGGCTTCGGCGCGCGGCCTTCGCGATAGGCGCGAACCAGATCCGGATAGAGGTTCCTGTAGGAACCATCAGGCTGGCGATGCTCGAACTTCAGGTAGAAGGCCATGTGGTTGATGCCGGCCGAGCGGTAGCGGATCTCGTCATAGGGAATGTCGAGGTCATGGGCGAGCTCCATCGCCGTGCCCTGCACGGAATGGCAGAGGCCGACCTGCTTGATATCGGGATATTTTTCGGAAATCGCCCAGGTGTTGATCGCCATCGGGTTTACATATTGCAGCATGATGGCGTTGGGGCAGACAGCGCGGATGTCCTCGCAGATCTTCCAGAGATGCGGCACGGTTCGAAGACCGCGCATGATGCCGCCGACGCCGAGCGTATCGGCAATCGTCTGACGCAGGCCGTATTTCTTCGGCACTTCGAAGTCAGTCACCGTACAGGGTTCGTAGCCGCCGATCTGGAAGGCGACGACGACGAAATCGGCGCCCGAGAGCGCCTTGCGCTGATCGGAATAGGTTTCCGCCTTTGCCTTCACGCCAAGCGTCGAAATCAGCTTGTTGACGACGATGGCGCTTTCTTCCAGTCGCTGCGGATTGATATCCATGAGTGCGATCGTGGCGCCTGACAGCGCCGGACGCTGCAGGATATCGCCGACGATATTCTTCATGAAAACGGTGGAGCCAGCTCCGATGAACGTTATTCTGGGATTTGCCATATAAACCTCCGGCATTCTGAAATTACGCTACCTCGAAAGCGGCTTTGACGAGCCGTTCGGTGTAGGGTGTCTTGGGATTGGAAAGGACTTCGTTGACGGGTCCCTCTTCCATGATCTTGCCGTGCTGCATGACGATGACACGGTGGCAGAGGGCGCGCACGACCTTCAGGTCATGCGAAATGAACAGGTAGCTCAGGCCTCGCTCATCCTGCAGCTTGCGCAGGAGTTCGATGATCTGCGCCTGGACGGACAGATCGAGCGCCGAGGTCGGCTCGTCGAGCAGGATGAATTCCGGCTCCAGTGCGATCGCCCGCGCAATGGCGATGCGCTGGCGCTGGCCACCTGAAAATTCATGCGGGAAGCGCGACAGGATATTGCCCGGCATGCCGGCGGCAGTCAGCGCTTCGCGTACGCGATCCAGCCGCTCACTCTTGGTGGCACCAAGCTTGTTGACGACAAGCCCTTCCTCGATGATCTGGCCGATCGTCATGCGCGGATTGAGCGAGGAGAACGGATCCTGGAAGACGATCTGCATGCGTGAACGCAAGGGGCGCATTTCCGCCCGTGACTTGCCGTGGATCGGCTGCCGGTCGAAATAGATCTCGCCATTATCGGTGTCGTTGAGCCTGAGAATAGCCTGGCCGAAGGTGGTTTTGCCCGAGCCGGATTCACCGACAAGGCCCAGCGTCTCGTGACGCCGCAGCGTCAGATCGAGACTGTCGACGGCGACCAGTTCGCGCAGTTCCGGCCTGAAGAAGCCGCCATGGCGCAGCATGAAGGAGACGCGCACGCCACGGGCGTCGAGAATGATGTCCGATCCCTCCGGCAACGGGTTGGCCTGCCCGCGCGGCTCGGATCCCAGAAGATGCTTGGTATAAGGATGCTGCGGATTGGCGAAGAGCTGCTCGGTGACATTGTGCTCACGCATTTCGCCATGCTGCATCACATAGACATAGTCGGAGAACTTGCGCACGACGGTCAGGTCATGGGTGATCAGGATCACCGCCATCCGCAACTCCGTCTGCAGGTTACGAATGAGGTTCAGGATCTGCGCCTGGACGGTCACGTCGAGTGCCGTCGTCGGCTCGTCGGCAATCAGGACATCGGGATCATTGGCAAGCGCCATCGCAATCATCACGCGCTGGCGCTGGCCGCCCGAAAGCTGGTGCGGATATTGCAGCAGGCGCGCCTCTGGATCGGGGATCTGTACCTGCTTCAAAAGCTCAAGCGCTTTGGCATTGGCCTGCTTGCGGCTCATCTTGCGGTGAACGCGGATCGCTTCGACTATCTGGCTACCGATCGTGTAGATCGGATTCAGGGAACTCATCGGCTCCTGGAAGATCATCGAGATGCGGTCGCCGCGCAGCCTGCGGCGGGCCTTCTCGGAGAATTTCAGGATATTGTTGCCGTCATATTCGACGCTCGATCGCGGCGAGATCACCGCGCGCTTGGAAAGAAGCCCCATGACGGTGCGTGCCGTTACCGATTTGCCGGAGCCGGATTCACCGACGATGGCGATCGTTTCGCCGCGATAGAGCTGGAAGGAAATATCCTTCACGGCTTCGACGGTGCCATGCTCGACCTTGAAATTCACGCCGATATTGCGCGCATCGATAATAGGGCTTTCCTTGCGGCCGTCGTGATCGTGACGGACGGGCGGGGCAAAGGAACTGACAAGAGCAAGAGCCATCTTCATCACCTCAATAGGGATCGACCGCATCGCGCAGACCGTCGCCCAAAGCATTGAAGGCGAAGACGGTGACCAGCACGAAGGCGACGGGCGAGAGAATCCAGGGATAGGTTCCGATGACGGAATAATTCGCGGTATCCTGCAGCATTAGCCCCCAGGAGATCAGCGGCGGCTTCACGGCAAAGCCGAGGAAGCCGAGGAAGGATTCGAGCAGCACGACGCTCGGAATGTGGATGGTGACGGCGACGATCACGTGGCTCATCACATTCGGGAAGATATGCTGGAAGATGATGCGCCGGTCGGTGGCACCAACGGCCATTGCTGCCCGCACATATTCGATACGCGCCAGGGCCAGAGTCTTGCCGCGCACCTCGCGCGACATCTGCGCCCAGCCAAGCGCCGACATGACGAAGATCACGAAGGCGAGGAAGATGTTGGTCGGCGCTGTGATCGGGATCAGCGATGTCAGCGCCAGATAAAGCGGCAGCTGCGGGAAGGCGAGCACCAGCTCGACGAAGCGCTGCACCCAGACATCGAAGGCACCGCCATAGTAGCCTGACACCATCCCGACAGTGGTGCCGACGACCGTCACGATGAAGACCACCGTCAGCGCGATCATCAGCGAGATGCGTGAGCCGATAATGGCGCGCGACAGCACGTCTCGGCCGAACTTGTCGGTACCGAGGAAATGCACGGGCTCGCCATCGACCGTGCCAAAGAAATGGCGATTGGCCGGGATGAGACCGAGTAGATTATAGTCAGCACCCTTCACGAAGAAGCCGAGCAGACGCGGATTGTCATAATCCAGGCCGACGACCGGCTGGAAAGTGACCGGATCGAGCTCTTCGGAATCCGCAAGCGCATAGACGCGCGGCCAGACGAGACTGCCCTCCTTGTCGTGGATGCTGATGAGTTGCGGCGGCGCAAAGCCGACATCGGTCGCCTTCGGATCCATCGGCGCGAAGAAATCGGCAAAGATCGCCATGATGATCAGGAGCCCGACGAGGATGAGGCCGATCATGCCGGTCCAGGAGCGCCGCAGCCGGCGCCAGACCAGAGCCATGTAGCTCTCATTGCCATGGCTGGTATTCTTGACCGTTTCCTCGTGTGGCGGCGGCGGTGTGGAAGAGTCGAAGGCAAACATATCAGGCTCCTCCATATTGACGGACCCGCGGATCGAGCATGGCAAGCAGCATGTCGGCGATGATGTTGCCGACGATCAGCGTCGCCGACAGCACCAGCATGAAAGTCGCGGTGACATAGACGTCACCGATCGCCATGGAGCCGACGATTGCCGGACCGACGGTTGGCAGAGCGAAGATGATCGCGGTCTCGATCTCGCCGGTCAGCATGTAGGGAAGCACGACACCCTGATACATGACGAGCGGATGGAGCGCGTTTGGAACGGCGTGGCGCATGACGACCGCGCCGCCCGAAAGCCCCTTGGCACGCGCGGTCTCGACATATTGGGCGTTCAGCGTATCGAGCAGATTGCCGCGCATGACGCGCATGTTGTAGGCGAGCCCGCCGAAGGTGGCGATCGCGACGACCGGCCAGACGTGGCTTACGAGATCCATGAATTTCGCCCAGGACCACGGCGCTCCTCCATATTGCGGTGAGAAGAAGCTGCCGATTTCCGTCACATTGAACTGGAAGACGAGCAGGTAGACGATGATCAGCGCCATCAGAAAGCGCGGCACCGTCATGCCGAGGAAAGAGATGCCGGAGAGCAGGCTGTCGATCCAGCTATATTGGCGGGTCGCCGCCCAGATGCCGAAAGTGATGCCGAGGATCGACGCGAAAATGTGGCAGACCAGCGCCAGGGCCAGCGTGCGCGGCAGGCGCTCGCCGACAACGTCGGCAACCGGCTTGTTGTAGAACATGCTGTAGCCGAAATCGCCTCTGGTCACGATTCCCGTGATCCAGTTGACGTACTGGACGACCAGCGGCTGATCGAGGCCATGTTCGACACGATAGGCCTGAGCCTGGGCATCGGCTTGCGCGAAGGAAGCGCCGCCCTGATTGATCAACTGCGAACGGATGTAATCGGCATAATCTCCGGGGGGCGCCTGGATAATCGCGAAGGTCACCACGCTCAGGATGAAGAGGACGGGGATCGCCGAGGCGATGCGCATGAGCAGGAATCGTAACATCGGACGGTTCGCTTCTCCTTGCCGCCAGTCGCTCGTCTCAGCGCGGCCGGCTTGTTGATTCTGACCGGCCGCGCGCAGCACTCGCGACCGGAAGCTCTTGTCATTCGGGAGGGAGCTCTTAGTTTATCGGACCCTTGTCCCCGGGCTTACCGGGAAGCTGTTGAGGGAAGAGTTCGTACTTGCCCTGCTTGTCGGCGGCCACCCACACACGCTCGCGGATGACGGAGTCCTCGGCCCAGTTGAACATCATGATCGGCGTGCCCTCGGGAATATTCGAGAAACGCTTGTTGATGATCAGCGCGCCCGGATATTCGGTCAGGCCGACGGTATCGACGTGTTCGGTTGCCGTCTTCTGGTACTGCTTCATGAGGGCCACGCGCTCGTCATTGTCCTGGCTCGTGCGGAACTTGTTGACGATGTCTGCAAGCTCCTTTTCGTAAGGCAGGAGGTCGAGCTGATTATCCTTGCCGGCGCGGTGATGCCAGCTGGTACGTGGGCCGACAGCGGCAAGCTGTTCGGTGTTCTGCACCACGGAGGCGAGCTCGGTTGTGTTGCGCTGGATCAGCCAGTCGAACTGGCCGGCATAGTGCGCATTGTCCCGCTTGGGGCCATCAAGAGCATTGATGATGATCTTGATGCCGAGCTTTTCCATCTGGCCGACGACACCTTCGGCAAGGCTCTTGTCGGTGGTGTAGTCGTTGTTGACGAGAAGCACGATCTCGACGTTCTTGCCGTCAGCTGTTCCGGCCGGGAAGTTCACGAAGCCATCGCCGTCGGTATCCTTCAGGCCGACCTTGGCGAGCAGTGCCTTCGCACCCTTCAGATCGAAGGGATAGTAGACGGTCGAGTTGCGATCATAGAAGCTCGTGCCGGAGGAAAGGCCCCCTGCATAAATCGCCGTGAACGGTCCCTTGACGAGGGAGTCGCCGATTGCCTTGCGGTCGACCGCCATGGTTATAGCCTTGCGGAAGTCCTCGTTGCGGTCGAGTTCGCGGATCGCCTGACTGCGGGCGTCGGGATCACCCCAGCCATTGCCCGACAGGTTCATCCGCAGGTTATAGCCGATGAGGCGCGGACCAAAGGCGAGACGCGCCGGAGCGGTCTTTTCGGCGGCACGCTTCAGCGAGGCAACGAAGTTTTCCGGCTGCTCGAGGTTCGAGAAGTCGGCAGAACCGGCTACAGCCTGCACGTCACGGTCGGCCCAGGTCGAGAGCTTGTAGTGCAGCTCGTTGAGATAGGGCAGCTGATTGCCCTTCTCGTCGACCTTCCAGTAATAGGGATTGCGGCGCATGACGATGATATCGTCAGGCCGATACTCGACCGGCACCCAGGCGCCCATGACCGGCATGTTCATGAATTCCGGCGGGAAGGCGTTCTTGAACTGGTCGTAAGTGTTCTTCGAATATTTCGGGTGCTGGAGTTTGAGAATATGCGACGGACCCGGGCAGAAGTTGGGGTAGGCCATCGTATAGAGGTACTGCTTCGGGAAGGCTTCCTTGAAGGTCCATTCGACTGTGTAGTCGTCGATCTTCGTGAGCGTCGTTCCCTCACCGAAGGCCTCCGGCGATGCACCGCCGCCGAGCGGCGAAACGTTCGGGTCGATGACTTCGTCTTCCCAATAGAACATGAGGTCATCGGCGTTGAAGGGCGCGCCGTCGGACCACTTGGCGCCTTCGATCAGGTGCATGGTCAGCTTGTGACCATCCTGCGACCACTCCCAGCCCTTGGCGAGGTTCGGCAACGGCTCGGTATCCTTGGCTTCCACCTGGAAGAGCGGTGCTGTGCGTGTCAGGCATTCGGAGAGGCCGATATCGATGCCACCCCAGCCCTGCGTTTGACCGGCACCGTAGTTCCAGCCTTCCGGCCGGCCGCCGATGACATGGCGCATCACGTCGCCATAGACGCCGGGACCGTCAGGCATGTTCTCGGTCTTGAAGACCATCGGTTCCTTGGGCAGGCGATCCTTGACCGCCGGCAGCTTGCCGGTGTCGACGAAATTCTTCGTTACCCAGTCCGGCTCATGATATTCGGGCAGCGCCTTGAACTCCAGGATGGAGTCGCGGGACACATATTTGATCTTGCCTTCCGCCGGGAAAGCCGGCGGGGCTGGCGGCACTGTAGGCTCGGACGCATAGGCATTCAGGGCCGCGACTGAAACGCTGAGCGCCAGTCCTGCCAGGATGCCGATCTTACGGAAATTCGTCATCGTCTCTCCCTCTTGTTCCGGAGCGCTTGTACGCGTCTCCGCTTCTCCTCAAACGGTAATGAAGGAAGCTCCAGCGCGACGGCCTTCCTCCCGAAGAACCGCCGCAGCCTCCCTCACCTGACTTAAACGGCTTGCTTCAGCGCGGCCTTTTCAACGCGAAGTTCCTCGATGGAGCGGACATGGCGGCGCGCAGCGCCTTCCCACTCCCTCGTCTTCACCTTGGAATTTGCCAGCCGCTCCTTGGCAGCCGGAACGGCATCAGCATATTGCGGCAGCCAGCGCGCCTGGGCGACCACCATTTCATCGACCATCTGCCAGACCTCTTCCGGGGTGGAGACGGCGCCAACCAGCGGATCGTGCAGTACGGCGAGCTTTAGGAGATCGATATCGCCTGTAACCGCCGCATGCACCGACATGCGCTGGACATTGATCGACGAGATGCAGGTCGCCGCGCAGGCTTCTGGAATGGTGATACCGGAGACCATGTTGATGCCGAAGCGATCGACGAAGCCGGGCGACTCGATGATCGCGTCGGATGGCAGGTTGGTGATGACACCGGTGTTCTTGACGTTGAAGTGACCGCGATAGACACGACCGGTTTCCAGCGCTTCGAGAATATGGCTTGCATGTTCGTTGGAGCGCTTGGCCGGATCGATCGGCTTTTCGGCCGAAGCGAGGAATTGCGGGAATTCCGTCTCGAACCAGTTGCGGGTCTCGGTCGAGTGACGCAGATAGCCGCCGGTCTCGCCATGGATCCAGTCCGACATATCGATCCAGCGGGTGATTTCGTCCGGCCGCTTGCGATACCAGGGCAGGTATTCGGAGAGATGACCGTTGCTTTCCGTCGAATAGACGCCGAAGCGCTTCAAGACGTCGATACGCAGCTTCTCCTGCTGCGAATAGACAGGGTGCGCCTCGAAAGCGGCGACCAGCTCATCCTTGCCGATCTTGCGGCCGTTGAGACGCAGATCGACGAACCAGGTCTGGTGATTGATGCCGGAGCAGATGTAGTCAAGCTCGCTCTGCGACTTGGCGCCCAGCACTTCGGCAATCTGTTCGGCGCCATGTTGGACACCGTGGCAGAGGCCGACCGTATCGACCTTGCCATATTCAATGGCCGCCCAGGTGTTCATCGCCATCGGATTGGCATAGTTCAGGAACTTCGCGCCCGGTGCTGCGACCTCGCGGATATCCTTGCAGAAATCGAGGATGACGGGAATATTGCGCTGGCCATAGAGAATGCCGCCGGCGCAGATCGTATCGCCAACACACTGGTCGATACCGTATTTCAGCGGAATTCTGATGTCGTCGGCATAGGCTTCCAGCCCGCCGACGCGCACGCAGCTGATGACATAACGCGCGCCTTCCAACGCCTTGCGGCGATCTGTCGTGGCCGTCACCTTCGTCGGCAGCTTGTTCGACTCGACGATCTTGTCGAGGATCGCCTTGATCATCTGGAGGTTATGCTCGCTGAGGTCGGTCAGCGCGAATTCGATGTCCTTGAATTCCGGCACGCAGAGAATGTCCGTGAACAGCTTCTTGGTGAAACCGACACTGCCTGCCCCGATAATAGCGATTTTGAAACTCATATCCTTCACCTCGATCCGATCAAATGCTAGGTAAAAAGACGGCAAAGGAGGATCAGGCGGCATGCTTTCGCACATCGTCTGAAAATACCGGTAAATAGCGCCTGTATTCCTCCCGGCCGTTCTTTCGACCGCGATCTCTTCCTCTTGTGAGAGGGGATTATGCGCATATTCGCAGGAGCGGCCAGAGAAGGATTATGCTTTCGAGGGTAATTTTGTGCTGCATGATTTGATCGCCAACGGCCAGTCGATGAGAACCGTTTCGCTGCCGCGCGGACGCCAGCGTTTGCATGCCATGCCCACAAGCGCCGGTTACGAGGTGCGTGAAAACGAGACCTATGATTGGGACGGCAGGAAGCGCGGCCTGACACCCTTCACGGTGCTGCAGCATACGATCAGCGGCACCGGCCGCCTGCGCTACCAGAATCGCAATTACAAGCTCCAGAGCGGCGACACGATGATGGTGCTCGTGCCGCACAATCACCGCTACTGGCTGGAAAAGGGCGACCGCTGGGAATATTTCTGGATCTCGATGAACGGTGAAGAAACGCTGCGCATCCACAAGATGGTGCTGGCACTCGCCGGGCCGGTCTTCAAGCTGCAGCAATCGACCATCGATCATCTGGCGGACTGCAGCCTGCGGCTCGTCAAAGGCGCAAACACACCGGGCTCGGCCTCGGCGGTCGCCTATGAAGCCGCCATGGCGCTCTATGATGACATCTTCGGCGCCTCCGCCTCGATGGCCGAACAACGCGCCATGCAGGCGGTGACCGACCATATCAACGCCAATCTGGAAAAACCGCTTCCGGTCAGCGAGCTTGCGGCGATCGTCGGCTTGAGCCGCGCCCACTTTTCTCGCAGCTTCGCCGAAAGCGAAGGCGTGCCGCCCGCCGAATATGTCCTGCAGCAGCGCCTGCAACGCGCCGCAAAATTGTTGACCAAGGCGGATTTCCTGCCGGTCAAGGAAGTCTCGATCATGTGCGGCTTCGAAGACGCCAATTACTTCGCCAAGGTCTTCCGGCGCGTTTACGGCATCACGCCGACGGAGTTTCGCACGACCGGCATGTATGCGAGCATCGGCCGCGGCCGGTAGGCGATCAATTGAAGACAGAATGTATCCCGCGACAAAATCGCCGGCGCGACCAGGATTTATGGAATTCGATCTAGCACCTCAAGTTCAGACGAATGCCTGCAGCCTTGTTCTCCGGGCACAGACCATCTTGCCGCCTGACAGCGACTCGCTAAGCTGTTGATCTGTGCTTACGGGAGGTGGGCTTTGGCTGCTGGAGGTTATTCATGGGCGAGCAGGTGGTGAGCATCGCAAGTTACGGCGTCGAGCCGGGTTTGCGTTTCGCCGTGCTTCTTGACGGCAATGGCGGCTGTCGCACCCTCGACATGGAAGCAGTGCGCCGATGGACGCCGGATGACGGCGTCATCTGGCTGCATTTCGAACGCGATCATCCAGCCGCTGCCGAATGGGTGACGAGCAGAGGCGGTTTCGACCCGCTCGTCGCCGACGCCTTGCTGGAAGAGGAAACGCGGCCGCGCGTCGAAGCCATCGATGACGGGCTGCTGATCATTCTTCGCGGCGTCTGTGCCGCTCCGCCGGAAGAGGCGGAGGTCAGGTCGGCGGAAATCGATCTCGTTCCCCTTCACGTATGGGCCGATCAGCGCCGGCTGGTGACCCTGCGCGACAGCGGCCACTATATCACCGCCTTGCGCGATATCCGCCTTGCGCTCGACAAGGGCAAGGGCCCGAAACAGACGGGGGAACTGCTCGCTCTTGTCAGCGAAAAGCTGGTTCGCGACCTCGAACCGGTGCTCGACACGATGGACGAAGAGGTCGACGAGCTGGATGAATTGATCTTTCACGGCGAAGCCAGCGAAGTCCGCGAGCGGCTGAAGCAGCTTCGCCGCCGGTCCGTGCAGCTTCGGCGCTATCTCGCCCCTCAGCGCGACGCCCTGAACCGCATCGAGCATGACGACGCACCGTGGCTGAAGGAGCGCGACAAGTTGCGTTTCCGCGAGGTCATCGACAAGCTGATGCGCTTCATCGAATATCTCGACGCCATCCGTGACCGTACCGGCATTCTTCATGACGACCTGTCCACGGTCATCAGCGAAAGGATTGCCCGCAATTCCAATCGCCTCGCCGCGCTCGCCGCCCTGCTGCTACCGCCGAGCGTGGTCGCCGGTCTTTTCGGCATGAATGTTGGCGGTATCCCTGGCGTCAACGATACCTGGGCCTTCATCATCATCGTTGGCTTTGTTGCGGTCACGTCCGTTGCAACGCTGATGGTCCTAAAACGGATCAACTGGCTTTGAGCAGCCAAGGGCAGAGATCCCGAACTGCCTTTCCTGATGACTTCAATACAAGACGATTATCGCAAGAGGGCACGGGATCGCTCAGATCCCTGCGTACCACGCGTAGCCTCGGTCTTCCCAGAAGCCGCCATTGCCGCCCCACAGGCCGGCAAAGCTGTCGACGATCTCGATGCGCATGATGTATTTGGCCTGTTTGTAGCCGAGTTGCCGTTCGACCCGCAGCCGGAGCGGCGCGCCATGACCGACAGACAGATCCTTCCCGTTCATCTGATAGGCTAGGATGGTCTGCGGATGGAACGCGTCGATGAGGTCAATGCTCTCATAGTAGCGGCCACTTCCATCAAGTGTCTTCTCCAGCTCGTCGGCACAGTGAAAGACCGCAAATCGAGCGTTCGGCTTCAGTCCTGCCGAGCTCAGGACGGCCCCAAGCGGAACTCCCGTCCATTTCCCGATTGCGCTCCACCCCTCGACGCAGTCATGGCGGGTGATCTGGGTGCGAGCCGGAAGCCTCTTGAGGTCAATGAGGGAGAGTTCCTGGGGCCGATCGACGAGACCGTCGATCTTCAATCGCCAGTTTGCGAATTTGCCTTCGACGAGTTCGGCATAGTCCTCGCTGTCAGGCGCGCTCGTGCCGTTCACGCGGAAAGAGGGAGAAATATCCGTCTCGGCAAATTCGCGGGCGAGAGCATCGCGTCCCTGCAGCAGCCTTTGCGCCTTCATCGTCAGATTTTCGGCCGAGCGGATAACGCTGGCCACACCCGCGTTCTGTTCCAGTATGTCGCAGCCTGAGAGCGTGAGTGCAGAGGCGCCGAGCGTGCTGCCGATGAGAAAGCGCCTGCGGGTCAGGAAGGGACGCGTCATGAATGTGGACCTTTTTCTCTGATGGCATAGCGACCCGTGATCATCGAGCGCATGTTGTTCCAGGTTCCCGACAGCACGACCATCGTCACATGGACGAGCACGAAGAGGACGAGAAGCGTTGCGGTCACGAAGTGGATTGTGCGCGCCGACTGGCGCCCGCCGAAAATATCCACCAGGGCAGGCACGATCGCATCAAAGCCGGGAGACATTGTCAGGCCGGTCAGCAACATCGTCGGCAGCAGAATGACGATCACCGCAAGGTAAGTGAGCTTTTGGAGCGCATTGTAGCGCTTCGCTTCTTCCCCTCGCGGGAAGCGCAGACGTGCGTGGTCGAGGATTTCGCGCCACAGATGACGCGGGGAAAGATCCCTGCGCGYCGGTGCGAGGTCACGCCGAAAATGGCCGCTCAGGATGCCGAAGCCAACGTAGCAAATGCCGTTGGCGAGAAACACCCAGGCGAAGAAGAAGTGCCAGCGGCGGCCGGTTGCGAGATCCTGAAAGGACGGGATCGTTGCCCAGGTCGGAAATGCCCGCGGCGTCGGTTTCCCCTCGAAGGTCGAGACGCCCAGAACACCTGATGTCGGCACCTCGACGCCGGCGATCCGGACGAAACCACTGATATCGTCGCCCTGTCCGCTCGAGCCGATCGTCAGGACAGCTGGATCCCCGTCTGCCCCATAGTGCCCCCAGTAAAGTTCGGGATGAGCGTTGAAAATCTGCAATCCGCTTAAGAGCAGGACACTCAGGCAGATGACGTTCAGCCAATGCGTCAGCCGCGTGACCAGGGAATGACGATGGATCATCAGGATCCGGGGATATCGCATATTGTCGTTGTCGGGACTGTCGCTCACGGATGCGGCCTTCCGGTCGGGTTGATTTGTTGGGTGTATTGCAATGCTGGATGCCGCCGGTCGGCCAATGGGGGCGGAAGCCGACCGGCGGCGACGTGGCTCACATGGGAGGCACCACGCCATTCTTGCCGACGATAACGCGATGCGCGACTGTGCCGCTCGAAGCCTTCTCGGCCGATATGAAGACCACCGCCCCTGCAACCAGGTCGTCCTTGGTTGCAGGGGCGATCGTCACCACCGGAGTGCCGTCCGGAATGGAAATCTTCTTTTCCTTGCCGTGGTAGGACACGGTAACGGTCCGTCCGTCGACATCCTTGACCGCATCGGCGACCGTGGCATTGGTCATGCTGCTGTTGGGTTTGAGATCCCAGCCAAAGCTTCCTTCGCCGGCTCCCTTGAGCGCGGGCGGAAAGATCAGAACTTCGAGAGCGCCATCTCCACCCTGATCCTTCGGCAGGGAGGCGATGCCTACGTAGTCTCCGGGCTGGATGTCGCTGACCTTTGCGTTGGCGACGCTGGCAACCTGCCAGCCGTCCGCGAGAGCGACATCGACGGTTTCTCCCTCGCGCGTCTTCACTTTCAAGTTAGAACCTGCGAAGTCGACGACACTGCCTCGGATGTGGAGTTCGGCCTTTTTCTCTTCGGCTTGGACAGAGGCTGGCGAAACAAGGGTTGCCGGAATGCCGGCCAAGCCGGCGACCATGATGACTGGAAGAAGTCTGCGCAACATGTGAGGTTCCTTACCTACTAGTTGGTAGTTTCGACGGCGCTATTTTGCCAGATATTTCCGTCGACGCACCGCCCCGCCGACAGGAATGAGATCATCGCGGCCGCAGCCGTTGAAGACTAGGCTCGAGAATGAGTTCAAAGACAGCGGGCGTCCCATAGGCTCGTGCCGATAGCATTGCGCCATGGACAGTGGCCATGAAAGCCTCCGCCTCTATGCGGGCCGGGCACGAGATTACCAGGGATCCTTGCTGGTCACCGCGCTCGATGACCGATGTCAGCCATCCGGAGAGATGCTGAAAATAGGCCCGCACTTCGATCGCCACCTCCAAAGGAAGGGCGGGCAGCTCGCTTGCAAGAAGCGCGCAGACACAAAATGGACGGCTCGCATCCTCGATACATTGCGCCCAAAAACCGGCATAGGTCTTCAGCAACTCGAGCGGATCGCTGAACCTGCGTTCAACCTCGGCCAAACCAGTCTCGCCCCTTGCGCGATAGCGGGCGACAAGCGTGCGCACCAGATCGACCTTGCTTGGAAAATGATGATGGATGCTGGCTTTGCGGATTCCGACAACGGCAGCGATGTCGGCATAACTGAACCCGTTATAGCCGCCCGATACGATCAGCTTTTCTGCACTGTCCAGGATTTCGTCATAGGTAGTCGAAAGATTGCTCATAGATAATTTCTACCTTCTAGTAGGTAGATAATCAACCCCGCTTCCTCTTTTAATTTTGGAAAATATCCCGAACATGATGAACGGCGGGGTAGAGGGACGCAACGAGCAGGCCAGAAGCCGTAACGTTGAAGAACCTCAACCTGCGCCCGATCGACAACCATCCCCTGAGAACTGTGCCGGTCCAGGCCCAGATCACGTTGGATAGGAGACCGATGACTCCGTAGGCAGCAGCAATTATCATTGCCGCACCGATCGAACGATCCGGATCAAACAGGGTTATCGCCGACACCCCGGTTGCCCAGACCTTGGGATTGATCACCTGAAAGGCCGCGGCACCGACAAACGATAGGGGCCTTGCCCCCGCGGCGCTGTTTCTCGCCGCCTGCGCAGTTGCGATCCTGTATGCAAGCCACAGAAGATAGAGGACTGACGCGATTTCAAATAATCCAACCAGAAACGGAGCGGCGTCCAGAAGCGTTATAAGACCCAGGCCCATCACGAGGACTATTCCCGAAACTCCTCCCGAAATTCCGAGGAGATGCGGCAGCGAGCGTTTAAGTCCAAAATTTGCCCCTGATGTCATGACCATAATGTTGTTGGGGCCGGGTGTGATGGTCGCCGCAAAAACGAATAGAAACAGCGGTAAAAGAATCTCAATGGTCATATTTTCTTCCCGGCGGCAGGATGCCTGCTGTGGCCACATCGATCATGGAAGCAAGCGCGGCTGACCCGGTGAACTCCCGTAACCCTGGCTGCGCTGGAGCGCGTCAGATGGGAAGGGCACTGCGGGTCTTTGACGGAGACAGCCGATCAACGATTGGTTTCGCAGATGTGTCGCACTCGCCGAAGATCTTTGCCCGAAAGATCTTTCCGCGGCGCAAAAGTGCCTCGGTGAAGGTCAGGGTCCTTCGTTCGCTGCGTTGCCACCGTCCGGTTGCGAGAGGCTGACGCCAGGCTGGATAAGAATCTTCCCGCCCTCCGTCGTTGTGGCTATGATTCCGTCGCTATAGATCTTGACGGAAGCAATCGTACCTTTGACCGTGCCATCCGCGCTCTCGATATATTTGCCGATATAGCCTTCGGCCTGAGCGAGGCTGGAACCTGCCAGCAGGGCATCCAGCTTCTGATTCGTCTGGATCGTCTGTTCGACCTGCGAGAAGCTGGCGAGCTGGGCCAGTTGTTCACTGGCATCCACGGGGTCGGTCGGATCTTGGTTCTTCAACTGCGCGATGAGGAGCTGCAGGAAGTCGTCATAATTCACCATCGCCTTCTGCTGCGCGGTGGTCGTGTTGCCCGGCATGGAAGTGCCGAGGCCCGTGAGAGAACTTGTCGTCATAATCGATCTCGGTTGTTTGGGTCAGTTGGAAGCCGTGTGATACCGACACTAAATACCTACTAGTCGGTAGTTTCAAATATGAGTCTCCAGCGTTAAGATGATGCATTCAGAACCACATCAACGCCTACCTTCTAGTAGGTACTATGTCAATGTTGCAAGATGGGAACTCCTGCCCAAGGCGAATTCTGCTTTCTCGCCGTGGCCGCCATGTGCCGCCCTTACAGTCCCGTCCAAAGGCTGTCGCTTGGCCGACCGAGATCGGTGACGGATATCATCCAGCCGGGGCTCGAAGGATGGGTACAGTTGTCGAGAACTCGCCGACGTTTCTGGCCGCGCAGCCGCATTTCGAGACCTGGGTTCGTCGTATCCGACAGGCACGACCTATCGGACACAAGAAGACAGCACAGGACACGAGCTAAAGGTCGGCGCGCGATATCGGCCAGATTGCCTCAGTGCTTGGTGACGCCCCCGGAAGCTCTGGCGGGCTTCGCCGGCGGAGGTGTCGTAGAAACACTCTGGGCATCGCTCTTGGTCTTCCCAACGCTTTTAGCCTTCGCTGTGCTTTTCGGCTTCGCAGGAGTGCCAGCAGTGGTGGCCTTTTTTGGGCGAGACTTCTTGGCGGGCTGACGGTTAGACTCGCCGCTCGCCGCGATTTCCTGAAACGCCCGGAGCCAATGCTTCAGATCTTCGCCGTGTGGCCGACCTTCCCGTTCCCAGATTTCGTAGGCGCGCTGTCTGATACGATCCTCATTCGATGCCATCTGACCCTCCCGTCAAGCTGTTGCCAGGAGCAATCAGATGGCGCGCCGCGCTCCAACGGCAATGGCTACGCGCGCATTTCCCAGCGTCATCCGGTGCGCTGTTGGCAGCGACGCTGAAGGTTGCGACCTACGTTGCGTCGAGTGCCAGGGTGAGATCGGCGATAAGATCATCCGGATGTTCGATGCCGATCGACAGTCTGATCGTTGCATCGAGAACACCAATGCGCTGGCGTACCTCGGCCGGTACGCCAGAATGGGTCATGGTTGCCGGATGCGAGGCCAGGGATTCCGTTCCGCCGAGGCTGACGGCAAGCTTGAAGATCTTCAACGCGTTGAGAAACCGGAACGAGGCCGGCTGGCCGCCCTGGATATCGAATGAGAATGTCGAACCGGCGCCGCTGCACTGGGCAGCGAATGTCCTGCCGACAGCAGAGCCGGGATCGCTGTAAGGCAAGTAATGGATCGTCTCGACCTTGGGGTGCTGCCTCAGGAAATCCGCCACTGCCTTCGCATTGCTGTCGGCCCGCTCCATGCGGATCTGCAGCGTTTCGAGCGAGCGTCCGAGCATCCAGCATGAATGCGGATCGAGCTGCGTGCCGATGGCACCGCGAAGCGCCTTCACTTGCTTGATCAACGCCCGGCTGCCAAGTGCTGCTCCGGCGATCAGGTCCGAATGGCCGCCGACATATTTGGTCAGGGAATAGAGGGAAATGTCTGCGCCATGCTCTATCGGGCGCTGGAAGACCGGGCCGAGCAGCGTGTTATCGCAGGCGACGATAGGTATATGGCCCTGCTTCTGACCAATCACATCTGCAACCCGTCGGATCATCGCGACGTCGACAAGACTATTGGTCGGGTTTGCCGGCGTCTCGATGAGGATAATCGAAACACGGCCCTTGGCCATTGCCTGCTCGGCCGCAGCCTTTACCGAGGCCTCGCTGACGCCATCTGCAAAGCCGACGGCGGCAACGCCAAGATTGAGGAAGGTCTTCGCAAGCAATGTTTCCGTCCCGCCATAAAGCGGTTGCGAGTGGAGGATCGCATCTCCCGGACGAACGAAGGCGAGCAGTACCGTCGCGATGGCCGACATTCCCGATGAAAACACCGCGCCGCTCTCGGCTCGCTCGTAGACCGCCAGACGATCTTCCACGATCTCGCTGTTGGGATGATTGAAGCGCGAATAGACGAGACCTGCACCCTTGCCTTCCGGCGGCTCTTTCCGGCCGGAGACATAGTCGAAGAAATCGCGACCGTCTTCGGCGGAGTTGAAAACGAAGGTGGACGTCAGGAAGACGGGCGGCTTGACCGCACCTTCGGAGAGTTCCGGATCATAGCCATAGTTGAGCATCTGGGTTTCCGGATGCAGAGGATGATTGCCGATATGGGTTCTTGGAGGATGCGGTGCAGTCATGGAACGTCTCCCTCAATTAGCGGCTTTCCGGCATCAACAACGTGTTTGCGCCTTTCTAATATCTGGAGCGCTGCAGCAACAGAGAAACACCCCTCACGACCAGCTCGGCAAATTTGCCATTCACCTTCCGATCTCTTCAACGTGACACCAGACCGCCAGAAGCGGGGTGGTGGTGCAGCGCATGGCAAATGCCTGGCCCGCTTCAGCGGCAAAGACGCCGCCTATTCCGGTCGAAAACCAGCTCTCCCCGGCGATCGAAAGCTCGCAGGGAGAAAGCGGCAGGAAGGCCCTTGAAAACCGCTGCACGTGATCCGGAAAACGGCTATAGGGTTCCATGTAGGTCAGGCCGACCCGGATATCCGCCCGGTCTTCCAGGCCTCCCGGGCCAACAATCACGCTATGCGCATGGGCTCTTTCAAAATTCAGGCTGGCAAATGGTCCGCTTCTGCCTCTGATCCAAACGAGCGATTCCGCAAGACGCCAAACACTTTGCGCCACTTCGGCGTAGATGTCTCGAGCAGCGATTGCATTTTGAAGAGCCGCCTCGAGGCCTGAAGGGATTCCCGTATCGGGGGGCCGCTTGTCGCGTAGCGTTCCCGTGCGTTCCAGCTTTTGAAAGACTTTTCCCGCGACAAAACTCGCCATCGTCGAGGCCGAAGGATGCAGCATCGCGCGGGCCAGCAGGTTCAGGAAATTCTCGAGCTCCACCGGCCGTTCGGCAGCACCTCGCTCGCRCAGCCTGTGTTTCACCGGCTCTTTCTCGTCGGTGATGAGTAGATCTGCGTCTCGTTTGATGGTCCTGCCCATAACGTTCTCCGTGGAGGACCTTCCCTACAGTGCCCCACCCAGATCCGGCAAGGACTCTGATCAATCTGCCTCAGCCAAAATTGACGATCACGAAGAAGGAGGTCCACGCTCTTGTGGATGGCGACACATCAGGCCTTTATACTGGCGAAATGGCGCCATCGCGGCGCGCATTGAGCAATCCTTGTTATGCCCGACTTCATCCAGTCGGTTCGGCTGCACGACCTTGGACCGATCGTCGGAGCTGCTCGTGCAACCCTTCTCGCAAACGAACTTCAGGAATCTTTTTTCCACGCCTTATCCTGCGAGGAAAGCACCCTGCCCTATTTCACGCGAAAGCGGACAAGGGAAGCTTTTCCCGGATTTACAGTTCGCAGCCACTATTTTTACTGTCCTGGCTCAGGTCAGACATTGTTCAACCGAATGATTCCGACAAAAAAGGCTATTTTCAACAAAACGTTACTGGTGCTGCAGCCTCGATCACAGAAATTATTATATTACTTTCGGTTGCATTTTGGCGCAAACCTCGCAATGATCGCCATTGACCGGAGGTTCCAGCCATGAAGGCCAAGTCGCCCACATCGATCGATACCTATGTCGGCAGCAGGGTGCGGGCACGCCGCAAGTTGCTCAGGCTGTCGCAGGTCGGGCTTGCGGAGCGAATCGGCGTTACCTTCCAGCAGATCCAGAAATACGAAAAAGGCATAAACCGCATTGGCGCGAGCCGATTGCAAACGATCGCCGAGACATTGGGCGTACCCGTTCAATTCTTCTTCGAAAATGACACCGAGCCGACCACCTATAACCTTGTCAGCAACGGCAAGGATGATCTGAATGCGTTCTTGACGTCGAAGGATGCCCAAGCCCTCAACCGAGCCTTCATGGCGATAGAGAGCCCGGCTATCCGGCAGAAGCTCGTTGCCCTTGCCAAGAGCCTGGCCAGGAGCACACAGCCTGACAGTGACGACATCATCCATCCCGAAACCGGCGCCTGAGGGCTCTTGTGGTTCACCTCCAGACCTTTGGCGAGTTGCGACTGACGGACAGCTTGGGCGCGCCGATCCGCTATCCGGTCAAAGCCCTGGTGATGCTTGCCTATCTGCATTGCTCACCGGACCAGCAGCGCAGCCGACAAGAGCTTGCGCGGTTCTTGTGGAACGAGACGGGAGATCATCTTGCAGATCTCAATTTGCGGAAGCTGATATCGCGCATTCGCGATACGACGACATCCGACGAACAGATCCTGAATTTCGGGCCGCCTTTCGTCACCCTGAACAAGAATGTCCTATCGGTTGATCTCGACATATTGCGCCAGGAAGAACAGCCGGTTGCGCAATTGGCGGCCGTCAGCGATCTCGTGCAACGTGGCTTCATTCCCGGTCTGAACGCGTCAACCAGAGCAATCGATGGGTGGATCGAGCGCGAACGGCAGCTCCATCTGCTCACCCTGCGGGATATCTTCGTCAAGGCCGCGGATCATATCCGCGATGACGAGGAACGTCGCCTTCTGCGCCGCTCGGGACTTCAGCTTCTTGAAGCCTTTCCCGGTGACG
Source organism: Rhizobium sp. 05N49 (assembly GCF_056396805.1). Classification (NCBI taxonomy): domain Bacteria; kingdom Pseudomonadati; phylum Pseudomonadota; class Alphaproteobacteria; order Hyphomicrobiales; family Rhizobiaceae; genus Rhizobium; species Rhizobium sp. 05N49. The sequence goes on along the minus strand of NZ_JBFTME010000004.1, from coordinate 12,833 downwards.
AGCAGATCCGCTCGGTCCTTCGCGGTACGGCGGACGATCATTCGCAATACCGGCCACAGGCGGCGCGCGCCGTGGCAATGGCAAGCAGCCGCATCGCCGAGCAACAAGACGCCGGAATTCCGCAAATCATAACCGCAGCATCAACACCGCGGCTTGTGCTGCTGCCTCCGGGTGCAACGGCGCTGTCGCGGGAGGCGTCAATTGCTGACGCCCTCATCGAGGATGTCACGATCGAGCTCTGCGCCCTGCGCAACATATCCGTCGTCGCACCCCATACGGCCGAGCAGATTCGTCGCGACTCCGACAAGGCCACGATCGTTCAGCGGCACTCGATTTCCTACCTCCTGGATACGCGGCTTTCCGGAGAGGGCCTGTATGCGCAACTTATCTATTTTCCAACCGACGAGATTTTGTGGGCGGCACGATTTGACATGGCGGTAGAAACGCTGCCGGCGCAGAGGCGCTCGATTGCCCAGAGACTTGCCGACGCCGTCTCCGGACAATTGAAACGAAATGAAAGCATTCGCCTTCGTAATGAGGCTGATCCGCAGGCCTATCATTCCTATCTCGTTGGCGCAGGCCTGCTCACCAAGCTCAGCCTGCCGGACATCCGCCGTGCCCGGAAATCCTTCAAGCGCGCACTGCATTTTTCGCCAGACTATGCCCCTGCTTTCACAGGCCTGGCGCGGACATTCACCAGCGAGTGGCTGGTGACTGCGCAAGGCGATCCCGCCCTGCTGCAGCTTGCGGAAGATCAGGCGCTTCGTGCGATAGAGAGGGATCTGGAATCGGCAGCCGGGCATCGGGAACTGGGTGTTGCGAAGCTCTACCGGGGAGCGGTCGATGACAGCGTTGCAGCACTTGACCTCGCCGAAAGCCTCAGCCCGCATTATGCCGATGTGATCTATAGCCATGCGGACACGTTGGTCCATGCATCGCGGCCGCAAGATGCGCTGGAGAAAATCAAGAAAGCCATCTCGCTCAATCCGATCGCACCCGACGCCTACCTCTGGTGCGCGGCCGGGGCGAGCTACTTCCTTGAACGCTACGAAGACGCGCTCGGCTTTGTCGATCGGATGAAGGACAAGGCACCAGCCTATCGCATTGCGGCGGCCAGCTGCGCGATGATCGGCGATCGAAAACGGGCGCAGTTTTATCGGCAACGCGCCGAGCTCCTCAATCCCGCTTTCGAGGTCGAGAAATGGCTCGCCTTGGTGCCTTTCAAGGAGCGGTGGCAAAAAGAGCTTTACCGGGACGGTCTTTTCAAGGCCGGATTTTCAAAAACCTAAGGGAGAAATACTATGGCAAAAGTTGTTGTATTGGGCGTAACAGGCGAAAAGGGACTCTGGCTCGTGGATATCGCCGCGGGCACCGTAACACCGGTGCAGGTGCCTGCCAGCGGTGATCTGGCGGCAGCCGTCAAGCAGCGCGATGCCGGCGGCGTATTCATCAAGAATGTCGATTTCGCAATTGCCGTCTCCTCGGCTGATACGGTCTTCTCCGGCCACGTGGACGGCTAAGGCGCGCGACGCTGACCGGTCAATCCGACCTTTATTCCGATCGAACGATTGCGCCGCGGGACACGTTGTCCCGCGTCGCGCCCTATTTGGAGGCGATGGGCATCACGCGCCTGTCACGACAGACCGATCTTGATTGTGTCGGTCTTCCGGTCTGGTGCGCCTATACGCCAAACTCCCGCTCCATTGTCATCGCTCAAGGCAAAGGACTTGAGGATATCGACGCCAAGGTCTCGGCGGCGATGGAAGCCTTGGAGCGCGCTGTGGCAGGTGAGCCAATCACCACCACTACGGTTTCATCGGCGCGTGACCTGCGACGCCGAGGCGATTGCGCCGAACCGCTCGATTGCCTGATCGCAAGCGGAGAGCAGACCGTGGGCGAAGACGAGGTGCTGACCTGGAGCCTGGCAACCGAATTGCTTCACGATCGACCGATCCATGTTCCACAGGATGCCGCCCTCCTCGATCGGACGCGACCGAACCGTTTCTGGATGTCGTCGGACGGGCTTGCCTCGGGCAATACACTTGAAGAGGCAATGTTTCACGGCATCCTGGAGCGCATCGAGCGCGATGCCCACGTCCTGTGGCAGATCGTCAGCGATCACCAGCGCGACGCATCCTGCGTCGATCCGAGAAGTTTTGCCGATGCCGCGCTCTCAGACCTGATCGACAGGATCGAGGCCGCGGGGCTCATCTTGAAACTCTTCGATATCACGAGCGATATTGGTATCCCCTGCTTTACCGCGCTCGTCGCTCCATCAACAATCAACGGCAAAATACCGCTTCGGTTCGTCGAGGTTACAGGCGGAAGCGGCGCTCATCCCTGGGGCGTGCGAGCGGCAATCCGCGCTGTAACGGAAGCCCTTCAGTCGAGACTGACCTATATCAGCGGCGCCCGCGACGATGTCTGGCCCGAACTGTTCACGACACCGCTTCCGATACGGACCCGCAGTGCCTTTCTTGCCGTCCCCGCCTCGGTCTCCGCGGCCGCCATCGCAAGACCAGCCGGGACCATATCGGATCTGTTGCAGGAATTGCTGGAGAGACTTCGCGCCGGCGGGATCGGCTCGGTAATCGCACTCCCCCTGACGCCAGCAAACCTTCCATTTTCGGTGGTGAAGATATTCATACCCGATCTTGAAAACCCGGCAGGCGACAGGCTTCATCGTTTCGGCCAGCGGGCCCTTGCAAGGGCTATGCGCGCGTGAAAGTCGTCTTCATTGGCCCGAGCCTGCCTGACGCGGCCAAGCACGCCGCCACGGATATCGCTCTCCGCCCGCCGGCTGTGCAGGGAGATGTGCTAAGGGCGGTGGAAGATGGCGCCAACATCATTGGCTTGGTAGACGGCGGCTTTGAGAATACCGCCCCGGTTTGGCATAAGGAAATTCTCTTCGCCCTTTCCCTTAATGTCACGGTCCTCGGCGCCGCCAGCATGGGGGCGCTGCGCGCAGCCGAATGCCGGGCGTTTGGAATGATCGGCATTGGCCGGATTTACAACGACTATGTCAGCGGAGCCGTCGTCGATGATGCCGATGTCGCGCTTCTACGCGAGCCGATAGAATTGGGCAGCAGAGCGCTGACCGTGCCGATGGTCAATGTGAGAAGCACTTTGGACGAGATGGAAAGGCTGCGGCTCTTCGATAAGGCCTTTCGCCTGGCTCTCGAACAGGCAGCTCTAAACCTCTTCTTCAAAAAGAGAACCTGGGCTCTCATCGTTCGCGCATGTGCGGCAATACCGGCATCGCGAAAACAGTATTGGCTCGACATGCTGAGGATGCACGCGATCGACCAGAAACGGATCGACGCCCTCGCTCTTCTCGAAGCTGTTCGCGACCGGGATGATCAGCGCGTGTCGACAAATCGCGACTGGGAATTCAGAAGAACCACGCTTTGGTCAGAACAACTGACCCGCTTAAAGGCTCGAGCGCCATTACACCTATAAAGTGTTTCACGCGTTTTTCACACACTTTAGTACCGAACTGTCCTTATTGTCGTCTGTGCAATCTGGAGAATCGATATGTCGGTCATAGGGTCGGGAAAGCGCCTGTACGAATCGGCGGCAGCCATGGATAATCTTGACGAGCTGATGGCTTTGGCTCGGATGATCACCTATGCAAAAGCGGTCGCTGAAGATTTGAAGATCGAACCGAGCGCTCAATCTCTCGACGCGGCATTGACGGCGGTCACGCGCGAGCTGCGCAGGGCAACCGATGCGGATCTTCCCGGTCTGGAGCCTCTGCTTTCGGACATGAATATCGAGCTGCACTGATTGGCCCTGCCGCTGATGCGCCAGTGACTGTAGGAAAGCCACAGGACGCCGAAGACTAGGCCGGACTGGCGGCGAGGGCGATCGAGTCGGCCACGGCATCTACCCGATCCGATAGGATGGCCGTTGCCACGCGAAGATGTGCGCTTGGAAGGATGGAGAATTTCGCACCGGGATGAACCGCGATACCCCGCGCCGCCAGCGTGACCATCGCGAAGGGTTCAGATGAGACTGGCACCCAGGCGCATAATCCGCTGCCATGCTGCGCCTCGATCCCACGCTCGCCCAGGGCATCGACCAGATCGGCCCGACGCCGGAAATAAATGTCACGAGAGCGCTGCAACGAGGCTTCCGTCAGAGGATCCCTCAGAAGCCAAGCCGTGGCCGCCTGAAGAATACGGCTTGTCCAGCCAGCGCTGAAGCTGCGGTAGGACTGTATCTGTTCGACGATCGCCCGCGAGCTTGAGAGCACGGCAAGCCTCAGATCCGGACCATGCGTCTTTGAATAAGAGAGAATATGAATTGTCCGGTCGGCAAACCGGCCGCCGAGTGAATGACGCGGAGCCGTGGAAATGTCGGCGACACCGTCATCCTCGACGATCAACGTGTCGGTGCCGTCGAGAATGTCTCCAAGCCTTTGCAATCGCTCGCTGCTAACGTTCTGACCGGTCACTGAGTGAAGCCGCGGCTGAAAGATGAAGGCGACGGGCCGCAGCTTCATCGCGGCTTCGAGAGATGCAGGCTGCGGCCCCTCCCTATCGCACTGGACCGGAAGGATCCGCACGCCCCGATCCTCCAGAATATCAAGAAGCCGCATGGCGGTCGGATCTTCGATCGCAACGGAAGCACCGGGCATGACGAGCGCCTGGATGAGCGTGTACACTGCGTTATAGCCCCCGTTCGTCGCCAGAAATGCCTCCGGTTCGTATGGCCAGGTCTTTCGCACAATCTCTTCGAGTTCCGGAAGGATACGGCTCCGCTCATAGCTGTTGAGATTTTCCGCCGACGCTCCGTAGGCCATGGCTTGCGTAAGCTGCGGCAAAAGCCGGACATCCGGTACCGCCGATGTCAGGTCGAGCACGTCGGCTCCATAACGGCCGGAACTGCCGAGCCGTTCTGGCTTTGCCACGAAACGGTCGCCGCTCACCCAGGTGCCGTTCCGTCCCCTGCCGCTAATGATTTTCTGACGTCTCAGCTCGCTCCAGGCCTCTGAGATCGTTGCCGGACTGATTCCGAGCGCAAAGGCGAGATCGCGGATCGGCGGCAGCTTCGTCCCGACGGGAAGCGCCCCGGCCCGGATCAAGGCACTGGTTTCAATCGCAATTCCTCGAATTGTCCGATCGGTCAATTTTTGGGCAAACCACGCCGCATCGACAACATCGCTCATTTAATCACCACTTTTAATGTTCAATAACGTAATAACATTTGATCAGACAAATTTGAACATTTAATTATCTCGAAAACAAGGTCTTTGCGAGTGAATGCCAATGCCTCTTAGCCTGCGACTTGCCCTGCGTGACTGGGACTACATGACGCCCCTGGTTCTCGGCGATGTCTCCTCTCCCAAGCTTGATATCAAGGTCGAACGCGTCGGCACATTGCTCTCGCATCTCGGCAAGAGCGACGACTACGATGTCGCGGAGATGTCCTTCAGCCGCTATACGCAGCTGCGCATCGATGGCGACGGGAGCGTCGTCGGCATTCCGAACTTCATCATGCGCGGCTTCCGTCACCGCTGCATCATCACCCGCAAGGACGGCCCCGTCACCGAACTTGGTGAACTGGCCGGAAAGCGCATCGGCGTCACCGGATGGCGCGACTCCGGAAACACATGGACCAGGGCGGCGCTGCGCCGCGAGGGTGTCGGCGTCGATGATGCCATGTGGTATGCGGGCCGCCTGACGCAAGCGCATCCGGTGGTCGATCGCCTCGACGGGTTCGGCCGGCCCGGCCGCATCGAAGCGGCTCCCGGTGAGCGTCCCATGGTCGACCTGCTCGAGGAAGGCTTCCTTGACGCGATCTTCACGCCTTTCATGCCTGACGGCTACTTCGGCGGCGGATCGCCGTTCCGGCAAGTCGTTTCCGATTTCAGAAGTGCCGAACGTCGATATTTCGCTGATGTGGGCTATGTTCCAGGCATGCATCTGATCGGCATCAAAGCGGGCATCGTCGCGCAGAACCCGTGGGTGATCGAAGAACTCAGCAAGCTGATCGATGAATCGCAGCGGATGTGGCTGAGCAAACGCCGCAAATACGCAGACACCTCGCCCTTCATGATGGACGAGCTTTTGAAGTCTGCGGCCGAGCTTCCGGCCGGCTGGGAAGCCAGCGGCTTTGCGGTCAACCGCAAGATGATCGCCGATTTCGCCAACGAGCTTCACGTCCAGGGCATCCTGCCGCAGCTGATGACGCCGGAGGATCTCTTCTCCTTCGATGTGGACGGTAGCCGCATCGGTTGAACGCAAGACGAAACGCATAATTCGAACCAAACAGGGGAATGAACAATGTCGATCAAGAAAATTGCATGCCTTGCTCTGACGAGCGCGGTGATGATCTCGGGAACGGCCTTCGCTGAAGACGCGGCCCCGCCCAAGCTTTCGGTTAACGATGCGCTCCATGCGCAGTTGCCCGAAGCGATCCGCACGTCCGGCAAGATGATCTCCGTCAACAATGGCTCGTTTCCTCCCTATGAAATCGTCACGGGCACCGAGATGACCGGCGCAAGCGCCGATCTCACCGATGCGCTCGGCCAGGTTCTCGGGGTCAAGATCGAGCATGAGACCGTCGGCGGCCTGCCGGCGCTGCTCGCCGGTGTGAATTCTGGCCGTTACCAGTTTGCCTTCGGTCCCGTCGGCGACTTCAAGAGCCGCGAAGAGTCTAACGACTTCGTCGACTGGGTGCAGGAATTCGTGGTCTTCTCGGTGCAGAAGGGCAATCCGAAGGGTATCAGCTCCCTCGATACCGCCTGCGGCAACCGCATTGCCGTCATGGCCGGCGGCTCGGCCGAAAAGGTCATCCAGGTGCAGGCTGAAAAGTGCAAGACCGATGGCAAGGGCGCGATTGAAGTGCAGTCCTTCACCGACCAGCCGAGCTCGATCCTGGCCGTCCGCTCCAAGCGGTCGGATGCCTTCTTCTCCTCTCAGGCACCGCTCACCTATTTCGTGTCCCAGGCCAACGGCCAGCTGGAACTGACAGGTGTCGGACAGAAGAACGGCTTCGAGAACCTCTACCAGGGCGCGGTTGTCGCGAAGGGCTCGCCCCTCGGCCCGGTCCTGCGCGATGCCGTCAAGGTGCTGATGGACAACGGCACCTATGCCGCGATCATGAAGAAGTGGGGCCTTGAGAACAACATGATCAAGGAGCCCGGCATCAACCTCGGTGGGACGCTTCCGAAATGAGCACACAAACGCAAACACTCGCATCGCCCCCTGGCGATGCGAGAAGCCGGGACGTGGCCCATGCCCACAAGCCTTTCCCCAAAGGCCGCGTTGCGGCCTGGGCCATCACGCTTGCGATCGCCGCCTACTGCGCCTGGTCGGTCGCGCACAACGAGAATTTCGGCTGGCCGGTCGTCGCACACTATTTCTTCGACCCGACCGTCATCAGCGGCCTTTACGTCTCCCTTGGCCTGACGGTTGTTGCGATGATCATCGGCATCGCTCTCGGCCTCGTGCTGGCCGTCGCGAGAATGTCCAGGGATCACCTCGCAAGCACCCTCGCCTCTCTGTTCATCTGGTTCTTTCGCGGAACACCGCTCCTGGTGCAGCTGATCTTCTGGTACAATCTTTCGACGCTCTTTCCGACGCTGTCGATCGGCATCCCCTTCGGCCCGACTTTCATGAGCTGGGATACGAATTCGGTGATCAGCCCGATGACGGCCGCGATCGCGGGACTCGCCCTTAACGAGTCCGCTTATATGGCGGAAATCATCCGCGGTGGCCTGCTTTCGGTGGACAAGGGTCAGTTCGAGACGGCGGAAGCCTTCGGCATGACGCGCATCCGCGCGCTTCGCCGCATCATCATCCCACAAGCCATGCGCTCGATCGTTCCGCCGACCGGCAACCAGCTGATCAGCATGATCAAGGCCACCTCCCTCGTCAGCGTCATCGCCATGGCCGATCTCCTCTATTCGGTGCAGTCGATCTACAACCGCACCTTCGAGATCGTGCCGATGCTGCTGGTCGCCGTCCTCTGGTACCTGCTCATCACGTCGGTCCTCAATGTCGGTCAGGCCTATATCGAGCGCTATTACAGCCGCGGCGATCGCCGCACGGGTGCTGCCAAGCCTGTAAAGGAATCTGCCATCATGGCACAGGCAACGGAGGCAGGCGCATGAACGAGATCTCCACGATCGAGCCTCTCGTCAAGGCACGCAATGTCCACAAGTCCTTCGCAGATCTGGAAGTGCTGAAGGGCATCGATCTCGACGTTGCGCCCGGCGAGGTCGTCGTCGTCCTTGGACCCTCCGGCTCCGGCAAGTCGACGTTCCTGCGCTGTATCAACCACCTCGAATCCATCAATCAGGGTTCGATCGAGGTGGACGGCGAGCAGATCGGCTACCGCCTGCATAAGGACCGGCTGCTGCAGCTGTCGAACCATGCGATCGCTCTGCAGCGGCGCAAGATCGGCATGGTGTTCCAGCAGTTCAATCTCTACCCGCATATGACGGCGCTGCAGAACATCATCGAGGCACCGGTCGGCATACATGGCGAAAGCCGAAAGGTCGCAACCGAAAATGCCCTCAGACTGCTCGAACGGGTCGGGCTTTCGGCCAAGGCCGACAGCTATCCGCGTCAGCTTTCCGGCGGCCAGCAGCAGCGCGTGGCGATTGCCCGAGCGCTGGCCATCAAGCCGAAGCTGATGCTCTTCGACGAGCCGACCTCGGCACTTGACCCCGAGCTGGTCGGCGAGGTTCTCGCTACCATGCGGGATCTGGCAAATCAGGGTCTGACGATGATCGTCGTCACCCATGAGATCGGTTTTGCGCGGGAAGCGGCCGACCGCGTCGTCTTCATGGATGGCGGCAAGGTCGTGGAACAGGGCAAGCCGGAAGACGTGATCGGCAACCCGCAGCACCCCCGTACCAGAAGCTTCCTGTCGCGCTTCATCTAGCGCGGCGGCTCCCATGCTCTTGCCCTGCGGGCTGGCTTTAGCGTGAGCCGGCCGGCGATACCGCGCCCATCAAACTGGAATTGCCATGTCCCTCGACAATGATTTTGCCCGCCTCTCCGATTTCGAACCTATGGAAGCGGAGCTGACGGCCATCCGCCGGCATCTCCACGCCCACCCCGAGCTCTCCTTCGAGGAAACCGAAACAGCCCGTTTCGTTGCTGAAAAGCTCGAATCCTGGGGCTATGAAGTGACCCGCAATGTCGGGGGCCATGGCGTGGTTGCGCGCATGACGGTCGGAGCCGGAAAGAAGAGCATCGCCATCCGCGCCGACATGGACGCCCTGCCGATCACAGAGGAGACCGGTCGCCCCTATGCCAGCACGGTTGCCGGCAAGATGCATGCCTGTGGGCATGACGGCCACACGACGATCCTTCTCGGTGCAGCCGAATATCTGGCGCGCACGCGCCGCTTCAACGGCACCGTCAATCTGATTTTCCAGCCCGCTGAAGAGGCAGGCGCATTGAGTGGCGCACCCGCCATGATCGCCGACGGGCTGTTCGAACGCTTCCCCTTCGACGTCATTTTCGGTCTGCACAATCATCCGGGCGCACCCGAGGGCACCTGGCTGATGCGATCGGGCCCGCTGATGGCCGCTGCCGACAGCGCCGAGATCGTCATCAGGGGCAAGGGCGGCCACGCCTCGCGGCCGCATCTGACCGTCGATCCGGTGGTCGTTGCCTGCAACCTCGTCGTCAGCCTGCAATCGGTCGTCTCCCGGAGCATCGATCCGACACAGACCGCCGTCGTCACGGTCGGTGCAATCCACGCCGGCGAAGCCGCAAACGTCATCCCAGAAAGTGCAAAACTGCTGCTCAGCATCCGCTCCTTCGATCCGAAGGTGCGCGACACCTTGGAGGCCAGGATCCGCAGGCTCACTGAGACGATTGCAGACGGTTACGGCGCAACCGCGGAAATCGAATACACGCGCGGACACCCCGTGGTCGTCAATTCGGAGACGGAAACCGAATTCGCCCGTAAGGTTGCAGAAGAGCTGGTCGGTGCCGACAAGGTAGCCCTCTGCAACCTCATCCCCGGCAGTGAGGACTTCTCGCATTTCCTCGAGCACAAACCCGGCAGCTTCCTGCGGCTCGGCAATGGTGTGGAATCCGCGATCCTGCATAGCGCCAAATACGACTTTGCCGACAAATCCCTGACGGCGGGCGCCGCGATGTGGGCGCGCTTGACCGAACGCTATCTCGACAACTGAGAGCTTCGCCTACCAGGCCGGGAACGGATCTTCGAGGGCCGCCCAGTCGCGCGGGTCGGCGCTCGCGAGGCAATCGTCCAGTGCGGTCCGCACGCCTGTCTCGTCCATGCCAACGCCGATGAATACCAGCTCCTGCCGGCGGTCGCCCCAGGCGCTGTCCCATCGGCTCTGCAGGTGTTGTTGAAACTGTTGATGGTTCGGCCAATCCTGTCGCGGAACGGCCGCCCACCAGAGACCCATGGGTTCGCAGCGCCGCTGAACCCCGGCGGCCGACATCAGGCCTACGTGGCGCGGACGTGTGGCAAGCCAGAAATGGCCCTTGGCGCGCAGCACTCCCGGCCAGGGCTCGTCCAGAAATGCGCGAAACCGCTTGGGGTCGAAGGGACGCCTCGTGCGGTAGACAAAGCTCGATACCCCGTATTCCTCCGTCTCGGGAACATGTTCGCCCGGGCTGTACAATTCCTTGTGCCACAAGGGATGCGCAGCAGCTTTTTCTTCGTCGAAGAGGCCGGTATTGAGAACTGTTGCCAGGGAGACCTTGCCGAGATCAGTCTCCACCTGGCGTGCATCGGGGTTGAGGGACGCAACGATCTTGCGGACCTCCGCGCGGGCCTCTTCAGTCGCGTCCGAGATCTTGTTGATCACCACGATATCGGCAAACTCGATCTGGTCGACCAGCAGATCGATGAGGGTGCGGCGGTCCTCGCCGTCGCGTTGCAAGCCGCGGTCGGCAAGCAGATCGGCAGTACCGTAGTCGACTAACAGGTTCGCGGCGTCGACCACAGTGACCATCGTGTCGAGCCTCGCAAAATCGGAAAGCGAAACACCGTTTTCATCGCGGAAGGAAAATGTTGCTGCAATTGGGCGTGGCTCGGCGATGCCGGTACCCTCGATCAACAGATAATCGTACCGCCCCGCTTCGGCCAGTCGCCGCACTTCCGTCAGCAGGTCGTTGCGCAGGGTGCAGCATATGCAGCCGTTACTGAGCTCGACCAATGCCTCCGTCGTATGCGAAAGGTTGCAGCCGCCGTCTCGAATGAGGCTTGCGTCTATGTTCACTTCACTCATGTCGTTGACGATGACGGCAACCCGCAAACCCTCCCGGTTGTTCAGGACGTGACTGAGAAGTGTCGTCTTGCCAGCACCCAGAAAGCCAGCAAGCACGGTCACCGGCAGCCGCTCGATCCCGTTCATCGTCATGCCCTGGATATGGCCGCCCGGAGCGATTGGCGTTTGCGTCGTATAAGCCTCATTCGAATCCTTCGTAATCTCCTTGTGATAGGTCATGCGGCAAGCTGCGGGCGGAAGATCACATCGGCGTAGTAATTGGCTGAATCATAGGTATTGCTCGGGAAGTCGCGACGTAAGCGCCTGTTGTGTGATAGGAGGCGACATAGGTGGTATTGGCGGTGATGGTGACGGGTGTTGTAAAGTTGACCGTCTGCCAGCCGCTTGCCGTGGTGTTGGTGAAGGTGGCTGTCGCGAGTTTGGTGCCGGTGGAACTCCACAGGTCGACGACGTTCTGTCCGTTGTCGTTGGCGCTGCGATAGAACTTGATGCCGGTAATGTCGCCGCCAACATTCGACTGGAACTTGACGCCCAACTCAAGCTGCTGGCCATCGTTGAGGTTCGTCTGGGTCGGCGTGCTGGAGGCGGAGAACAGGCTGTAGGTCGTTGGTGCTGCCGACACTGCGACACTGAAGGTCTCGTTGGCCGAAAGACCGCCGAGATCAGTCGCCGTTACCTTGACACCATAGGTGCCCGATGTCGTCGGATTACCACTGAACGTCCGGGTCGTGGCATTGAAGCTCAGCCAGGCGGGAAGCGCCGTGCCATCAGCAGCCGTTGCCGAGTAAGTCAGCGTCTCGCCGCTGTCGACATCGGTGAAGGTCGTGGTCGGCACCGCGAAGGAGAAGGCAGAGCCGACGGTGGCGTTCTGGGTCGCCGTCTGAACGGCGAGCACCGGTGCGTCATTGGCGCCATGGATGGTGATGGTCAGGCTGGCCGTGGCGGTGGCCCCGGCCGTGTCRCGCATCGTGTAGCTGAAGACATCGCTCAGCGTATTGGTCGACTGGCGCAGCCCCTGAACGGCGGCATTGGTCTCGTTGACGGCGTAGCTGTAGGCACCCGATGCATTGAGCACGAGGCTGCCATAGGTGCCGTTCAGCGCCGTGCCGAGCGTGCCCGATGTCGAACCGAAGACCACGGCCGTGACCGTCTTGGTGTCGCCGGCATCCGGATCGGTGTCGTTGGTCAGCACGTTGCCGCTCGCAACCACACCGCCCGAACCATTGGCAACCCCACCCTTCTCGGTCGCGTCGCCAGCATCGGCAACCGCCGTTGGCGTCGTGTTGTTCGCGGTCGAGGGGCGGAAGACCACATCGGCATAGTAATTGGCGGCACTGTAGGTGGCGTTCGGGAAAATACCTGTCGTGGCCGATCCGCCATAGCGGTAGACGCCATTGCCGCTGGCTGTCGCCGTCAGCGGGCCGCTGGTGACGGCCGTTGTGTAGAAATTGTTGGTCGCGACGTAAGCGCCTGTTGTGTGATAGGAGGCGACATAGGTGGTATTGGCGGTGATGGTGACGGGTGTTGTAAAGTTGACCGTCTGCCAGCCGCTTGCCGTGGTGTTGGTGAAGGTGGCTGTCGCGAGTTTGGTGCCGGTGGAACT